>JACCYV010000354.1 GCA_013696305.1 Nitrospira sp. | reverse complement strand
TGGCCACTAAAATGGTGATCCAGAGGGGGACCAGATGCATCACGGAGAGAGTAATGAACCCCGTCGTGAGCAACAGCTTATCTGCCAGTGGGTCCAGGACCTCCCCGAGTTTAGTCCGTTGGTTGGCGACGCGGGCAATGGTACCGTCGAGCGCATCCGTGAGGCCGGCGATGAAGAGGGTCGCCAGGGCATAGTCGAATTGCTCATAGTTGAGCAAGCCGACATAGACCGGAATCAACAAAATGCGCAGGATCGTGAGGCTGTTAGGAATATTCATGTTCATCGAAATGGATGGCGCTTCGCTTCGTCGCTGTCTGTCTGCTATGCCGCAAGGACGGCGCATCATAGAAAGGGCTGCAGAACCTTGTCAACGACGGTTGCAGTCCGGCAGGCAGGTCCCTATAATCTGATCCCTCGGCGTGCCTCGCATGATTGATCGACTGGAGGTTGGTATGGGTGGGCTGCCTCTCCTCTTCAAAAAAGAGGGCTTAATCGAACGGCACCAGGTCGAGGGGATGGATCCGAGCGATCGCTCCTTCAACCGGGCGGTTCTCGTGAACCGCGTTGCGGCTGGGTATGCCGGGAAGATGACCTATGAAGCATTCGCCGTTGAGGGAACCGCCCATCCGACCACGGGCGCAGCCGTCAAGGCCGTCGTGGAGAAGCTGCTGGGATTCGGATTTACTCAGTTGCGCACACGCCTGAATTTCAAGGGCACCCGGTACTTGGCCGAAAAAGAAACCTGGACCGACTATCCGGACCTGCCGTCTTAATCTCCTAACACTTCCCTGCACACAAGATCGTGAATCAATGGACGGAAGATTCGAATCCGTTCGTTCCGCCTGGTGGGATGCACTCGATTCGAGAGCAGCACCACTTCGAGTTCCTTGATCGGATCGATCCACAACGATGTACCCGTGTACCCGAGATGACCGAATGAGTCGGAGGAAAAGAATGTCCCAGAAGAAGAGGGAGCCGACGGCGTGTCCCACCCTAAAGCCCAGCTGGCATGCGGACCCTGTTGTTGCCGCGTCGTAAAGCGGGTGACCAAGGCCGGCGCTAATAGTCCCGCCTGCCCCCGACGGGCGCGTAACCAAGGTTGTGCCACCGCGAGCACAGCACGAGCGGTCCCAAATAATCCCGCATGACCGGCCACTCCGCCCAACGCAAACGCATTTTCATCATGCACCTCACCATACAGCGTGCGCCCACGCCAGACATCCTCTTCGGTGGGGGCAATCGGAAGTGCCGGCTCAGGTGGCGCGGCATGCAGGGTAAGCGGCCCACGCGGCACAAATGTCAGGGGATGGGCACCAAGCGGCTCATAGATCCGCCGCCTGCAAAACTCTCGAAGAGATTCACCCGATAGACGCTCCACGGCGAATCCGAGCAGCATGAATCCAAGATCACTGTATAGACTGCGTGAACCGCGCTCGTAGAGCAGATCTTCCGTCGCAATATAGCCCAGTAGGACCTGCCGCGCCGCCACGCTCCCCAGAAACCCGGGCTGAGTCGCCTCTGTCTCGGCCATGCGCTCGTAGTAGGCACGCCATCCAGGCAGACCCGAACTGTGCGTGAGCAGCTGCCGCACCGTCGCCACGCCGACCGGACTGTCTCGGAGCTCCTCAAGGATATGATCGATCCGATCGTCCAGTGCCGCCTGTCCGTTTTGGATGAGAAGCACCCACGCCGTCGTGGTCGCCAGCACCTTGGTTAAAGACGCAAGATCGTAGCAAGTCTGAGCTGTCACGGCGCCGTCCGGATACCGCGAGGACAAACACCCAACGGCGCCTTCATAGACCACCGCCCCCCGCAGGCGAACTGCCAGGACCGCGCCAGGGAACGTTCCGTCATCGACGGCCCCCTGCAGTGCCGACTGAATGAGACCTGAGGTGGTCATGGAGACGCGGCTATGTCCGGTTCACAAGAGAGGTGGCGCGGAACCGGGCGAGTGGCCCGGCCGGCCAATGTCCCGTTGGGGGCGAGAATGGAATTTCAACGGGCGCAGGACTCTCAACGTGTAGAACTGGATTCGCCGGCCAGCTTTCCCTCGGCCGCTGCCGAATCCGACTGATACGCATCGCTTTCTTCAACTTCCAGCATTCGCTCGAACGAGCGCAAGGTTGACCGGAATCGCTCCACCATCATCAGGCGTTGTTTCTGCAGGTCGGAGAGACTGCGCTGCATATCGGCGAGGCTCACCCTGGCTTGCCGGATGATTTCACTCCCCTTCAGCTCGGCTTCTTTCACAATCAAGTCGGATTCCCGCTGCGCGGACCGCTTCACATCCTCGGCCAGCGTCTGCGCCGATACTAACGTATTCGAGAGCGTGCTCTCCGTGCGGCGCAAATCAGACACCTGTTGCTCCGTGATGGAAAGCTTGTCGCGTAGCGCACTATTGTCTCGATTCAAATTCTCAACGGTCAGCGCCAATTCTTCGAGGAACCGGTTGACTTCGTCCCGATCATATCCTCGAAACTTGACCTGGAAAACCATTTGCTGAATGTCGATGGGAGTGATTTTCATGCGGCACCTCTTGCCCGACGGTTAATGCATTCGCACGGCGATATCACGTAACGATTGAACCACGGCATACTGCAAAAAGACAAGGATCAGGATGGCAATCATCGGCGAAAGGTCCATGTTCATGCGCCATCCCACGAAGCGGCGAATCGGCGTAAGCACCGGTTCCGTCACGCGTTCGAGAAATTGCACGATCGGATTCCAGGGATCCGGGTTGACCCATGAAATCAACGCACGGGCGATGATGACCCACATATACAACCACAACATGGTATCCAATACCGTTGCGGCACCCTGCAGCACATTGCTCATCACAAACATCAGCGTCCCAACTCCTGTGATCGATTCGTGGCCGCCTCGACGGCCGCCATCAAACAGCTCCGCAGACCCCCGGCTTCCAACTGATGCAACCCGGCGATGGTGGTGCCTCCCGGGGACGCCACCCGATCCTTCAGCAGAGCCGGATGCTCACCGGACTCCAAGACCATCCGAGCGGCGCCCAGAACCGTTTGGGCAGCCAGCAGTACAGCGGTCGCCCGCGGCAGTCCCATCTTGACCCCGCCGTCAGCCAATGCCTCGATGGCCACGAACACATACGCCGGCCCGCTCCCGCTCAAGCCGGTCACGGCATCCATGAGTCGTTCCTCCACCGCGACGACCGACCCGACGGCTTCGAAGAGTGTTCGCACGGCGGCTAGATCGTCGGTTGGGAGATCCGCCTGACACGCCAGTGCCGTCACGCCTTCGCGCACCAACGCCGGCGTATTGGGCATAGCTCGCACGATTCCTCTCGGCGTCACGATCCGTTCACACATCCAGGAGATGGTCATCCCGGCCGCAATGGACACGACTAATTTACCGGTCAGGGCCTGCCCGACGTCGTTGAGCAGCGCCGGCATGGACTGCGGCTTTACCGCAAGAACCACCATATCAGCCTCGTGAACAGCGATCGTATTATCCGCACCGACCTGAATGTTGAAGCGTGTGTTGAGCACATCCCGGCGGGCGGCAAGAGGGTCCGTGGCGGAAATGGACATCGGTTCGCAGACGTGCCCCGCCAGCAATCCGCCGATCAAGGCTTCCGCCATTTGCCCGCCGCCGAGAAATGCGATCGGCTTTAGCAGCGCACGGCTAGTCATTTCGCGCTCCAAAAATTGCGGTTCCCACTCGCACGTAGGTGGCACCTTCTTCCACCGCCACCTGATAGTCGTGGGACATGCCCATCGACAACTCCTGCATATTAATGTTCCCGCACCCGTGCGCTGTCAATGTCTGCCCTAATTCTCGAAGCCGCCTAAAATACGGACGGGCCTCCTCCGCGGTGGAACTGGGCGGGGGGATAGCCATGAGACCATGGACGTCCAGGGACTCGAGCCCATTCAGCGCTGGAAGGGCTGCAAGCAGAGCTGCCGGCTCAAACCCGTTTTTGCGGATTTCTCCCCCGAGATTTACTTCCAACAGAACACGTTGACGAAGCCCTGCATCCTGGGCGCGACGGTCGATCTCTTCCGCCAGTGCGAGGCTGTCGACCGAATGGATGGTCTCAAATCGACCCACGACCGATTTGACCTTGCGCCGCTGCAAGGCCCCGATAAAATGCCACACCACGCCGTCGCGTCCCAATGACTCGATCTTCAGTAACGCCTCCTGGAGACGATTTTCTCCGACATGCCGAATCCCGGCATCCACCGCCTCACGCAAGCGTTCGACGCACACGGTCTTGGAAACCGCCACGAGCTGAATCGCGTCCGGTGCGCGACCCGCACGGATAGCGGCACGATGAATCTCGTCGAGCACCGTTCGAACCCGAGCGGCGATCGTTCCCGGTTCCGTATCCATCACGCCAATCTTAGCCGTCGCCTGGTACGTATTCGGCGCCCCTCGACGCGACCCAGACGATTAATGGTGAGACATGAGTGCAATCCCGCTGACCATCGTGGATGTCACTACCCCCTCACGGCGGTAGCTGAGAAACAGGTCGGGATGGCAAATCGTACAGGCATTGACCGTCACGATTCGTTCCGCTTGCAGCCCATCCGCGAGGCCTTGTCGCCGCACAAACTCGCGCAGATCGAGATACGCCTTCTGTGCCCCCCCAGGCTTCACAACAGCACGCCACTCGGGAAAGACCACACGTAACCGTGCCAGCACCGGCTCATCTACCTCGTAACAGCAGGGGCCTGCGGAAGGACCAATGGCCATCCGCAGGCCCTCGACAGTGGCTCCGAACCGGCTGACGAGCAACGCGACGGTTTTCGGCACGATCCCGGCGACCGCACCGCGCCACCCTGCATGCACGGCCGCGACCACCCGTTGCGCAGGATCGTGCATGAGCACGGGAACACAATCCGCAGTCCGCACGGTGACCATCACCCCAGGCTGATTGGTCACCAGCGCGTCCCATCCTCCCTCGAACGAATCCCCTTGCCGGATCGGTTGATCCACGATCAGGACATCTGTCCCATGCACCTGCCTGACCGACACCATGACCGTGGCCACACGATCACGATGCCTGGAATGGATCGGGGTCACACGGCCCGGCGTCACCGATACGGACGATAACCGGGTCCCGAAAAAGTGTTCCACACCATCCTCGTCCGTCGCAAACGAAGGGACGGTAATCACCCCGGACGCCATGGCGTGTCTCTGCCTCACAAATTTCGACCAGCCTGATCCTTAGTCAACCTGCTTCCGCAGAAAGGTCGGCACATCCCACTCATCGTCGCCTACCACCGCTACCCGTTCCACCGCTTCCCGCTGTTCGCCCATGCGCCGCAGAAAGGTCGGACGGTCCAGATCTTTATGGGGCCGATCGGATCCCGAGGCATGCACACCGGTCAAGACTTGCTGCGCTGGACGTCCGTTGGGCGTTCGCACCGCCGTGCGTTCCGGCGTCACCGGCCGGACGACCGGCACTTCTTCCCGTTCAAATCCGGTTGCAATGACGGTCACGATCAGGTCGTCGCCGATCTCGGGATTGATCACTTGCCCGACGATGATGTTCGCTTCGGCATCCGCTGCATGCTGCACGATCGAGGCCGCTTCTTCCACTTCATGCAGCGACATGTTCGGACCACCGGTGATATTCAGCAACACCCCACGCGCGCCTTCGACACTGCCTTCTTCGAGCAAGGGGCTGCAAATCGCCTGGTTCGCCGCATCCTGCGCCCGGTTGGCGCCGCGCCCGATTCCCATCCCCATCACCGCTCGTCCCGTGTGGGCCATAATGGTCCGCACATCGGCAAAGTCCACGTTGACCAATCCGATGGTCGTAATCACGTCGGCGATACCCTGGATCGCTTGGCGCAACACATCGTCCGCCACTTTGAAGGCATCCAGCAAGGGGGTGGCCTTGTCGACGATGCCGAGCAACCGTTGATTCGGGATAATCAACAGCGTATCGACATGCCGACCGAGATCGCGAATGCCTTCTTCGGCATGGCTCATCCGTCGATGACCTTCGTACTGAAAAGGCTTCGTGACGACCGCGACCGTCAAAATCCCCAACTCGCGCGCAATGCTCGCCACAATCGGAGCAGCCCCCGTGCCGGTCCCGCCGCCCATGCCGGCCGTGACGAACACCATGTCGGCACCGACTAAACTCTCACGGATCTCATCTTTGCTCTCCAGCGCGGCGTCACGCCCCACTTCCGGCTTGGCGCCGGCGCCAA
>JACCYV010000339.1 GCA_013696305.1 Nitrospira sp. | reverse complement strand
CGACGCGAAGACGAGCGACCCGCAAGCCGTTGTGTCATTCAAGGCCGAGGTCGCAGAGGGGAAGGGGAAGGATTGGAGTGTCATCACGGTGGAACTGCGGCCCGGCGCGGTCGACTCGTGGCATTCCCGGCCGGGGGGCGAGTTTGTCTACGTGCTCGAAGGTGCAGGACGCTTGGAGGCGCATGGAAGCCGGCGATCGTTTTGAATCCCGGGACTGTCGCCACGCTCACGGTCATCCCGCAGCACGTGCTGAAAAATACCAGACGGACGAAGACGCTGAAAGTTCTTGTCGTGTTTCTGACTGAGAATAGACAACCACATCCTCTCCTGGCGGACCGCACGACGCCAGAAGATCAGGGGAGCAGGGAGCTGATCTCCAATGGGGAGAGCAGGCAGAACAAGAACAAAAAGCAACATGAATCGGCAGACATAGGATTGATATTTTGAGGCGGCGGCATGGAACGGCATCGCCTCGCGCATTGCGCACAAGGAAAGCCTGCAGCATTCATCGCATGGTCGTTCGGGTGCGGTTCGAGCCGGCGGGGCCGGCACTGTATTGAATACAACCATGAAAAAAGAGGAAAATCATCGTTGACCGGAAGAATCGCAGAATCGGCTGTGTCGGCAACTCGGAATAGCCAGGCGAGCAGAGAGTCCCGCGCTCGGAAGGGTTGAGCTCATGAAGCGTCAAGGTTGGATTGGATCCATTCTATTGCTCGGCACGGTCATCGCGTGCGGTGTCGTGTTGGCCGCCTGGAAGCACACAGCTATGCAGAACAGCGAGGCGGCCTCCGCAAACCAGCCTGAGCCGATGGAGGTGGTAACGGCCGCAGTCGCCAAACAGCTCGAACACCGCCCCACCACCACGTCCATCGGGACGGTCCTGGCTCTGCGCTCGATCACTCTCCGCAACGAGCTTGCCGGTACCGTCACCCAGGCCCGGCTCACGTCCGGGCAAATCGTCGAGGCGGGCGCGCTGCTGGTGATGCTCGACGTGTCCGTCGAAGAGGCCGAATTGAAGGCGCAGGAGGCGCAGGCGTTCCTCGCGAAGACGGTGCTCGTGCGGAGGCAGCACTTGAGCCAGGATCTTGCCACCGCCGAAGAGGAGGTGGATCGGGCGCGCGCGGATCTCCAGGTCGCGCTGGCCCAGATTGCGCGGACCAAGGCGATCATCGGCCGCAAGACGATCCGCGCGCCGTTCCGCGCGAAAGTGGGCCTGGCGGACGTACATCCCGGCCAGTATTTGAATGAGGGTACCCAGCTCACGACGTTGCAAGGCGTCGACGATGCCGTGCATGTGGACTTCACCGTCGCGCAGCAGGTCGCGGCGGGCCTGCGTGAAGGCGAAGACGTCGAGGTGCTGACCGCCGGCGCGTCCTCTCCGCTCGTGGCCAGGATCGTCGCGCTCGACTCGCGCGTCGACCCCACGACCCGCAATGCCATGGTGCGCGCGAGAATCGAGCGTACACCCCACGCGCCGGCGCCGGGTGCGTCCGTGCGGGTCCAGGTCTCTGTCGGTTCGTTGCGCAAGGCCGTGGCCGTTCCTGCCAGCGCGGTGCGAAAGGGGCCGGGCGGCGACCAGGTATTCGTGCTCACGCCGGGCGAAGACGGCAAAACCAGGGCATATCTGCGAACAGTCGGGAGCGGGGCGATCCTTGGCGATGAGGTCGTGATTCTAACCGGATTGTCCGCCGGAGAGCGGGTGGCCGCTTCCGGATCCTTCAAGCTGCGCGACGCGGTGCTCGTGGCGATCGCCGGTGATCCCGCCGGTGTGCCGGCAGGGCAATAGAAGATCAAATGTTCAATGGTCACTGTTCACTTGAGTGGGTCTCAGTGAATAGTGAACATTGAGATCGACCATCCGCAGTGAAATACGCTTCACGCATGACGGCTGTCGAAAATGCGGCCGTCGGACTTTCCCGGCATCCTACTAAGCGAACCGCGGCGAGGACATGGCATGCGCGCTTTCACCGACATCTTCATCAAACACCCCGTGCTCGCGGTGGTCGTCAATCTCATGATCGTGCTCATGGGATGGCGGGCGCTGACGGTCCTGCCGGTGCAGCAGTATCCGAAGATCGAGAGTTCGTCGGTGGTGATCACGACCGTCTATTATGGCGCGAGCGCCGAGACGGTTCGCGGTTTTCTGACCACCCCGATTGAACGCGTCGTATCGGCGATCGGCGGCGTCGATTATCTCGAGTCGACGAGCCGCGCCGGCGTCAGTACCGTGACCGTGCGCCTGAAATTGAACCATAACAGCACGGCGGCGCTCGCCGAGATCTCCGCGCGCCTGCAGCAGGGGCGCTCCGAGCTGCCGGCGGCGGCCGAGCCGCCGGCGATCGAAGTGCAACGGGCCGACCGGCCCTACGCGTCCTTCTACCTCAGTTTTTCATCGACGGCGCGGGATGTGCCGGCTATCACCGATTGGCTCTCGCGCACGCTGCAGCCGCAGCTCGCGACGCTACCCGGGATTCAGCGTGTGACCATCGAGGGCGGACGCCCGATCGCCATGCGCATCTGGATCGATCCGGACCGTCTTGCCGCGCTCAACCTCTCGCCCGGCGATGTGCAAGCGGCGTTGCGGCGCAACAACTTCCTGGCGGCCGTCGGTCGAACGAAGGGCAACCTGGTGCAGCTCAACCTGCTGGCCAATACCGACCTGCGCTCCGTCAACGAATTCGAAGAGTTGATCGTCAGCGACCGTGGCGGCGCTTTTGTGCGTCTGAAGGACGTGGCGAAGGTCGAACTGGGCGCCGAAGAAGCCGACATGATTGCGAAGTTCAATGACCGTGAAGCCGTGTATTTTGGCGTATGGCCTCTGGTCGGCTCGAATGAGATCGAGGTCGCCCATCGACTGCGCGCTGAAATGGAGCGCCTCCGCCCCACGCTGCCCAAGGATATCGACATGCAGCTCGCGTATGACGCAACGGTGTTCATGGAGGACGCGTTGAGGGAGATCACCAAGACGCTGTCGGAGACGATCATGATCGTCGGTCTGGTGGTGTTCCTCTTCATGGGCTCGGTGCGCACCGCGCTGGTGCCGCTGCTGGCGATGCCGGTCTCACTGATCGGGGCCGCGATCGTGATGCTCGCGTTCGGCTTCAGCCTCAATCTCCTGACGATGCTCGCGATCGTGCTGTCGGTCGGATTGGTCGTGGACGATGCGATCGTCGTCGTGGAGAACGTCGAACGGCATGTGCGCCTGGGCAAATCGCGGCTCGACGCGGCCCTGATCGGCGCCCGCGAGCTGCTGGCACCGATCATCGCCATGACGATCACGCTCGCCGTGGTGTACACGCCGATCGCATTCCAGGGAGGCCTGACCGGCTCGCTGTTTTTAGAGTTTGCGATTACGCTGGCTGCGGCGGTGGTCGTGTCGGGGGTCGTCGCGGTCACACTCTCGCCGATGATGAGCTCGCATTTCGTGCATCCGCAGGGCAAGCAGGGCCGGATGACGGTGTTCGTCAACCGCGGGTTCGAGGCCGTACGTCGCGCGTACGCGCGGGCGCTCGACGGAGCGCTGGAGATGCGGTGGGCGATCGTGGCTGCTGCGCTGCTCATCATGGTGGCGGCCTGGCCGTTGTATCTGTTCTCACGGCAGGAGCTCGCGCCGGTGGAGGACCAGAGCCACATCAGCTTCTTCCTCGAGGCGGCGCCGGACTCAACGCTGGCCGCGACCGACCGCGAGTCGCTTACAGTCGTCAAGGCAGTGAACTCGTTCCCCGAGGCCAAGTTCATGTGGTCGCTGACGACGGCGTGGGGTGGCTTCGGCGGCATGGTCACCAAAGACTGGCGCGAACGGGCTCGCTCGACAGAGGCCATGTACGGCGAGGTGTACGGCATGGTGTCACAGGTGGCGGGTTTGCGTGTGTTTCCCCGTCTGGACCCGCCGCTGCCGACGCCCGGCCAGTACGATGTGGAATTGGTGCTGCAGAGCGACGCGCCGCCGGAACAGCTTTTGGAGACGACGGCAGCGTTGGTCGGCGCCGGCTGGCAGAGCGGCAAATTCTTATACGTGGATACGGATCTTAAAATCGATTTGCCGCAGGCGAGCGTCGTGCTCGACCGCGAGCGCCTCGCGGACCTCGGCCTCGATCTGGCCGGCGTGGGACAGGAACTCGGGACGTTGCTCGGCGGCGCGTACGTGAATCGCTTCAACTTCTTCGACCGGAGCTACAAGGTCATTCCACAAATCGGCGACAAAGATCGCGCCACCATCGGTCCGTTGCTCGACCTCAAGATCAAGACTCCGGGCGGCCAGCTCGTGCCGGTCTCCACGTTCACGCACATCGAGACCAGCACGGCGCCGCGCACGTTGAATCGCTTTCAGCAGCGCAACGCGGCGCGGATCTTCGGCGGGGTCAAGCCCGGCGTCACCAAAGAAGAAGGACTGCGCGTGCTCGAAGCCGCCGCGGCCGGCGCGCGCGGTCCGGCTATTGTGCTCGACCATGCGGGCGAGTCACGACAGATCCGTCGCGAAGGATCCGCGCTCACCGTCACGCTCGGGTTTGCCGTCGTGCTCATCTATCTGGTGCTGGCGGCTCAATTTCACAGCTTCCGTGATCCGCTTATCGTGCTGTTGGGATCGGTGCCGCTCGCCATTTCCGGCGCGCTGGTATTCAGCTTTCTGGATCTCACCACGATCAACATCTATTCACAGGTCGGGCTGATCACCTTGGTAGGGCTCATTGCGAAAAACGGGATCTTGATCGTGGAGTTCGCGAATACGCTGCAGGCCCGCGGCCTTTCGAAGACGGCCGCGTTGCGCGAGGCGTCGCTGACTCGGCTGCGGCCGGTGCTGATGACGTCGGCGGCCACCGTCTTCGGCCACCTTCCGCTGGTGTTGGTGTCGGGGCCGGGAGCCGAGGCGCGTAACAGCATCGGGGTCGTGCTGGTTACCGGCATGACCGTGGGCACGCTGTTTACCCTGTTCGTCGTCCCGGTGTTTTACTCGCTGATCGCGGAACAACACCAACCGACACCGGTGCAGGAGGAAGTGGAGGGGGAAGAGCTCCTGATAGCAGGAGCCAAGGGGTGAGGTGACCAAGCAGGCGACCTATTCACACGTCATCCTGCGCCGCCGTCAAGTTCACTGCGTGATGCGACTGTAGAGAAGGGGATCAAAAGGAGCCAGCCGAATGGGAACGTCCGATCAGCGATCGATAGCGTATGCAGGGGGTGCCGCAGACACGTGGGAGACGGTCCGGCGTGCCTTTGCGGAATTTTTAACTCTCCCCACCGGCACGATCATCGGCTTCCTCTTGCTGGCAGCAGGTACATTCGTCCTTGATCGTAGCGAGGTCGCGTCTCTCGAACCGGCCCGCGCGTTTCTCAAAACCCAGATCTTCACCGATGCCAAAGCCACCAGCGATTTGCTGAGCACCATCGCCAGCGGGCTGATCACTGTC
Source organism: Nitrospira sp. (assembly GCA_013696305.1). GTDB lineage: Bacteria > Nitrospirota > Nitrospiria > Nitrospirales > Nitrospiraceae > Nitrospira_A. Next base: position 5,084 of record JACCYV010000339.1, on the reverse strand, counting down.
ACCTCGATCACCATCTCGCTGTTACTGCTGGCGCTGCAGCAGGCCACCGGCTTCCTCACCACGGAGGTGTGCGATCAGTTCTTGCGCCGCCGACTCAATCAATTGTATTTCGGCTTCTTCGTCGGCCTGTCCCTGTTCGCCCTGATCACGCTCGCGACCGTCAACGAACGGTTCAATCCCGTATTCGGCGCGACGCTGGCCTTCCTGCTGACGGTCGGCGCGTTGTACTTGCTGATCCTGCTGCTGTACACGACCATCAATCAGATGCGTCCGGTTGAGATCATCGAGGAAATTCACCGGCTTACTCTCCTGGCGAGAGAGCGTCAATTGGGCTTTCTCCGCAAGATTCGGCGCGTATCACGCTACGACGGCGCCGGCTGCGTGCTCGTGAAGGCGACGAAACACGGATATGTGACGGGCATCGACATCGACGCTATCGGCCATGCGGCTCGCCGTGCGGGAGATCATGTCGAGGTCGTTCTGCTGGTGCGGATCGGTTCATTCGTGGCGTGGCATGATGGGGTGGCGTATGTGAAAGACGCGGCGCCCGATGAGGCGATGCAGCTCGAACAGGTCGTGCAAGGCGCGATCCATCTTGAACGCCAGCGGGACATCGTCATCGATTCGGCGTATGGCATCGAGCAGCTTGAAATGATCGCGTGGACATCGATCTCAACCGCCAAGTCGAATCCGGCGCCGGGATTGTTGACCATCCGCAGGCTCCGGGATGTGCTGGCCCGCTGGTCGGGTGAAGCACGTGAGAAGACCGACGACCAGACTCTCCCGGTGGTGTATGACGACAACACCTTCGCGCGCCTCATGGACGCATTCGAAAACCTTGCGGTCGTCTCCTCCGAGTCGATGCAGCACCAGACTTATATCGAAGTGGTCCACACGTTGACGACCATGTTTGAACGCGTACCCATCGATCACCAGCGGCGTGCGGAAGACATTATTCTCCGCATCCTCTCGGTGCTCGGCGACCATGTCCTCACCGCAGAATTGGATGCGGCGCTGTCAGCGTTAGTCGGCACACTCAGGGCGACAGCACGTTTCGAAACCGCGGACGCGGTGCACGCGGCGCAAGAGCAATTGGGACGGTCCATAGGCAAACTGAACTCTCACTCCACGCGAGTGGCGAGAGCCTAGCTCGAAAGATCGCTGGGTGGCTGACATGCCGTTCGCAGCCGCAGGTCGGCGATTGTGCGACGAGGAATGGACGGACCGTTGCCGCCGTCATGACAATGACTTTATCTAACCGCCGATCTAGGACCGGTGAGTATCCGATCTGGAGGAGCAACGGCTCGAAGGTAGAAGTCCCCTCCTGGTAACCATGTGACCCGAGGGACATGATGGCCATCTCACTGAGCATGAACCATCGTGCCGGAGGGCGGGGAGTGCATTTGCGACCCGAACGGGCATAGTCTGGAGTTGCTCACGGCCGGGCAGGTCGCTCTCGGATAACCCGAGTGACCGCCGCAGAGCCATGTCACCGATGAATGGATACCCTGCTGATTGAACATTGAACAAGGAGGTGCGCATCATGGCTGTCAAACCGATTCCCGAGGGATACCACACCGTGACGCCGCTTTTGACCGTTCAAGGGGCGGCGAAGCTGATCGATTTTCTCACACAGGCATTCGATGCGAAAGAGATCTACCGGTTGCCCGGGCCCGACGGGGCCGTCATGCATGCGGAAGTCAAGATCGGCAATTCGATGGTCATGCTGGGGGAAGCGACCGATCAGTGGAAGGCGATGCCGGCCAGGATTGCGCTCTATGTGGAGCATGCGGACGCATTGTACAAGCGGGCATTGGACGCCGGAGCCACATCGGTCAAGGAACCGTCCGATCAGTTTTATGGAGACCGCAGTGCCGGGGTGAAAGATTTTGCCGGCAACCAGTGGTGGATCCATACGCATATCGAAGATGTGTCGCCGGAGGAGATCAAGAAGCGCGCGGACCTCTGGATGAAGCAGCAACAGAAGCACTGAGTCCGCTGGGCACATGGCTCACCCCTAAGTTTGGTGCCAGATACAAAGGGCGCACAGATGTCCTACCCCGACCCCCGTTATCTCGGTGACAAAGGCGAGATCAACGCAACGTTTCGTCCCGCCAAGGATATGCCCGATCTGACGATTGGTCAGGATACGGCGGTGAGTTATCTGGCCACCGGAGCTCCCACGGACAGTTCGGGTTGTACCGGTGGATGCAAAGCCGCATACGCGAGGGCCACACGCCCATTTCCACCGAACCATGTCCGAATCGTTCTTCGTGTTGTCCGGGACATTGCGGCTCTTCGATGGAGCACATTGGATTGACGCGAAGGCAGGAGACTTTTTGTATGTTCCCGAAGGAGGCATACACGGGTTCCACAACGAATCCGATGAACCGGGCTCGATGTTGCTGCTGTTCGCCCCCGGCGCGCCGCGCGAGGCCTATTTCGAGGCAATCGCAGAAAAAGCCGCCGGGCGTCGATTCAGCGACGAGGAGTGGACGGATCTCTGCCGCCGGCATGACAATTACTTTCTCTGACGCTCTTCACAGTGAGCGGGACGGCGGACAGTTCGCTCAGCTTGCCTGACCGCGCGATTGAGGCACCATGATCGAGCGCCCTCAGGCCGCTGTAGTTTTTGAGGCCGGGTTGTGCACGAGTGACTTGGGCGGTTCATGAACTATTACGAGTCATTCATCCTCGTCGAACCCGATAGCGTCGTGACTCACGCGACGGGTCGGGTTGTCAAAGGGGCTGCCAAGTCCGTTCCCGCTCTTGAGCATGAGTTGCTGTCAAACCATCCCTACCGCTACACGCAGGAGGAATTACAATTTGCGGTTCACCTAAAGCGCGACGGCATTTCCGAGTTTGAAGCCAAGGCACAACACGCCCAGCGGCATCGGGAATTTTCCTCTCATCGACGATGTGAGCCTGGCAAGCCGACCTGTGCCCGGACGTCGTACGAATCTTCTCACGAGGAGGCATGTACATGAAGGTGGCGAACATCTCCATTGAGCCGGACCCCTACGCCCCCTTCCGCCTCGCGCAGGGCTATCGCGTCGGCGAGCTTCTGTTTATTTCAGGTCAGGCGGCCATCGATGGGAACGGACAGCTTGTCGGCGTGGGCGACTTCGAGGCCCAGGCCGAACAGGTGTTCAAGAACCTCGATCGCGTTCTTCGCGCCGGGGGCTCAAGCCTTGCGAATGTCATCAAGGTCACGATCTTCCTTCGCGACATGTCGAATTTCTCGAAGATCGTCGAACTGCGGGGTCGTTACTTCACGCCTCCGTATCCGGCCGACACCATCGTCGAAGTGACCGCTCTCTATTCCCCTGAGGCATTGATTGAGATCGAGGCGATCGCCGTTGCGGATGAGGCGGTGGAGCGAGAGAGGTGAACACCTTGCAGGGGCACGCTGACGAGGAGGCGTGATGATGAGCAGAGCCAGAGTGACGGAGATCGCCCAGGACCATTTTGTGATCTCGATCTACGTGCCGGAGTTCAATCTTCGGTTCAATCATTTCCTTATCAAGGATGACGAACCGCTCCTGTTTCACACCGGCATGAAACACATGTTCCCGCTGGTGTTGGACGGGGTTGCGCGGGTGATCGATCCGTCCACGATCCGATGGATCTCGTTCAGCCATTACGAAGCCGACGAATGTGGAGCGCTGAACGAGTGGCTTCAGACGGCGCCTCACGCGGAACCGTTGTGCGGCATGGTGGCGTCCGTCGTCAGTATCAATGATATGGCCCTTCGTCCTCCGCGGGTCCTCGCCCATGACGAAATGTTGACGACCGGTACCTACCGTGTGCGTTTCCGCCAGACACCGCATGTGCCGCATAACTGGGAAGCCGGCCTGTTGTTCGAGGAAGTCACGCGCACCTTGCTCTGCTCGGACCTATTCACCCACGAAGGCGATGTGGAACCGGTGACTCTATCGGATGTGGTCGAACGCGCCAGGCGGGGGTTGATCGAAGGACAAAAAGGACCGTTCGCCAATGCCTATCCCTATACTCCTTTGACTGAACCCATCCTGCATGGGCTGGCGAACCTGCAACCGAAACAGCTCGCGCTGATGCATGGATCCGCATTCGTCGGCGATGGAGGGCGGGCACTGCGCGACTTGGCCATGGTGATGCAAGAGGTGCTGGGATCCGGCGAGAGACGAGAGGAGTTTCTTCGCGTGAGGACAGAAGCGATCCGTAGCGTGACGGGAGAGGAGACCAGTGATGACGATTGAGCTGAATCACACCATCGTGCCGGCCGGGAACAAGGTCGCTTCGGCAAAATTCTTTGCGACGTTGTTCGGATTGATCTTTGACGAACGGGCGGTAGGTTATTTTGCGCCGGTGCGCGTCAATGAGACGCTCACGCTCGACTTCCACGACGATCACGACGGGTTCGAAAGCCATCACTATGCCTTCAAAGTGAGCGAGCCGGAATTTGATGCGATCTTCGGCCGTATCCAAGCCGAGGGCATTCCCTACGGGAGCGAGCCGAGTGCCCGAGAGAATCGAGCGATCTACCATCGAGCCGGAGGGCGAGGCGTCTACTTTTGCGATCCGAACGGGCATATCCTTGAACTGCTCACGGCGGAATAGGTCACTCGAACGTAAGCGACCCCCGGATTGGAAGATCGGAATCTCCCTGGTGATGCCGGACGACGCTACCGACGAATTCGACTACTCAACGAAGCACTACATTCAGTGTTTCGCCGCAAGGAGCGCAATCCGCCGCGAGCCATTCTATGAACCGTAGTACAGTCGACGGTGGGCGGTCAGGACCATCGATCGCGCCGGATAGGCGATGGGCCGGTTGTGCTCCCGACGCGTCAAGCCGAGTCATGCCCAGGCAAGGCCGCAGCGAGGTCCACGGCGCCAAAAAACTAATGAGCGCCAGGGTCATGGGGTCTCGCGAGAACGCCGCTGGAGGACTTTTTCAGCCTCCTGTCAGGAGATGTCCTTCGGTTTCCTGGGGAGGATTCGTATGCGTTCTATGCCCAGACGTGTGACACGCTGAGCCCACTGCCGCGGTTTCCTCCACGAGACCTCTCGCGAGGCGGCGTTCCTAGTCAGTTCCTCCAGAT
>JACCYV010000313.1 GCA_013696305.1 Nitrospira sp. | reverse complement strand
GAGTCCGACCAGGCTCACATACAGGCCGGTGGTGAGCCACAGCTTGATGATCGTCGCGCAGCTGGAATCTGGATCCACAGGCCTTGTATGCGACCCTCGTTCGAAGATACGTAGTGACGAAGCTGCGCGAGGTGGATGAGGTTTTCCGTCCAGTCGGCCGTCAGTATCATCGCGAGCGGCGCGACGATCCATGCCGGATGGAAGGGGCGACCAAACGTCGCCCAGACCCACCACAGGCTGGTGGCGAGCGCTCCTCCATGGAAGAGGGGGAAGACTAGATCCAACAAGAGAAAGCGCTTCTCAGCCTGGCGTCCCGCGCATTTGAGCCAAGACCAGTATCCCTTGGCTGTTTCCGTTCCATAGCCGAACCAGCGCAGATTCAGCGGCCTGGGTGCCTTCTGCTCTCCGGGGGTCAGCTGATTCACGGCAGCGCGACCACTCGCCTGAGATAGAATCCGGCTGCCACCCAGCAGTACCGCCGCGGGAAACCCAATTGCCAGGAGTGCTATGAGGATCATGCTTGCCACAATGCCAATCCCCTGTCTCATTCCATTGTTGAGCAAGACCGGTGCCTGGATGCGGACAGGAAATGGCGCGATAATGAATGCTTGCTGCCGGCCAGAATGTCGAAAGGCTCACTGCCGGCGAAAATCAGTGCGATCTTGTCGGCAACGGCGTCCATCTCGTCCCAGGTTGTGCGGTCGTTCTGAGTCTGGGCACTACCGGGAAACTGCTGCGGCGTGGCTTTGGCGTTGCCCAAATGAACAACCGCCTTGGGACGATCAAAATCGGACTCCAGTGCAGACAGTTCGATGAAGCTGTCGGGATTGCGCGCGGTCATGTCGCCGATGCCGCGTATAGTGATAACTACGGTGTCGTCGGTCGCCCGCAGCATGTCCTGCAAGTGCTCATGCGTCGGGACTTTCTGGAACAGTTCGGCCTCGGAATTCGCACCGAGTTTTTGCAGGCCACTGGCGGTAATCTGAAAGTGGAAGGTGCGCCCGTTAGCCGCCTTGCCCTTCACCAGCAGCGCCGAACATTGCAGACTCGGGATCACGGTTGGCGGCAGATTGGCGGCAATGGCCGCGCGGGGTACCCGGATGTTGAGGTTGGTGCGCAGATGCGCCACCAGATTCGTGCCCATCCGCTGCGCGGCGCGGCCGGCGAGCGACTGCTGAAAGGTGGTGAGTGCGAGACGGGTGGACTCGACCGTACCGAGCGCGATGACTGCCGCGCTCTGCCCGCCGTTGCGTGACGCGGCGAGCGGGATAAGTACGGAGACACCCTTCTGCCAGACGCGCACGTCGGTGACTCCTACCCAGTTGTCCGTCCGGGTTTCGGTCACCAGATCCTGGACGTGGCAGTTCGGCACGATCATCAGCCGCTTGCGCGCATCGGCGTCCGGCCCGACGCCGCCTGCTTCGCCAGCAGCAAGTCGCGCTGCTCGAATCAGGCCGGGCACGGCGCTGAACTTATTAGCGGGGAAAAAGCCCGGCAGCGTGGTGGATTGAACCGCCAGCGGCGCTTCCAGCTTGAACATATCGAGTAGATCGACACGCGGTGTGGTGTCGCCCGCTGGCAGTCCCATCCACTCACGCAGCAGTGCATCGGGGATCGGTGTCGGATCGCCCGGATCGGGGTAACGCACGGCGGGATGGTCGAGCAGATTGGCAAACGTAAACCCTGTCGCGTTGGCCGCCACTTTGAGTCCGGCGTGCAACTGTTTGCGCAAGGCGGTGTGCAGCGGCCCATAGAGGAAGTCGTTGGTCTCTTTCACGCCGATGTGCCGACTGGCTTCGGCGAAATAGTGGTTGCGCAGGTCGTTACGCGTCGCGACTGGCCATCCCACCATCTCCTCATCGAGCAGTTCTGGCGACCAGCCGCCCCATGTCAGCGATCGGCCGCCGATGGCGAAGATCAGCCCGCTGTAACTGAGTGCCGGATGATTGACCCAGGGCACTCGAGGATCAGGCGCGCCGCCCTGGAACGGCAGATTCTGCACATGTTCTGGCAGCACGAACGGCCCGGCTTCGAGGACAAGGATGCGTCGGCTGCGCGTGGGGTCGTGGAGGAACAATTGCTCGGCGACGACCGCGCCAAAAGTGCCGCCGCCAATGACGACCGCGTCGAACTTGCGCTCGCGCCCGGCAACGGTTCGGGTCGTGCTATCCCGCGCTTCCTCCAAAGTATTGCAGAGAAATCGTCCCATGTTGTCGAGGCTGAATGACGTGGGTTCCGAAGTCAGTGCTGTTGCCATGATGTATTTCTCCTGTTCAGTTAGAATTCAATCGCCACATCCTTATCAAAGGCTATGTTCCGAACCTTCACTGCGATATGCGTGTTTTTTGACCTCGGTAACGCCCCATCGGGCAAAAAACTATCGGATTCAGCGTATTTCAATCGAACTGCTCGCGGTGACATATTCTCCCAAGCTCCCCTTGCTGTGAGGACGATCCCTGGTTAGATGGAAGGGGGGAAGCACTCTACTGAGCCGTCCAGATCCGGCCGTAGTGCGATGGGATCGTGAGCAATGTCTCCTGGAGTGCCACAATGCCACGCAGGTCAAGCTGGCCGCCATGGAGATCCTCGATGTAATCACCGCCGATCGGGAACAGAACGGCACGGTCTGATCCGTGTCATCGGTATTTACAGCGACCAGGGTATACTCGCTGCCTGAATATCGCGCGAACAGGAGAACGCCCCGGGAGAGGTACCGGTCCCAGTCATTAAAGAAGAAATATGTGCCGCGGCGGAGTTGCGACCGCAAGCGCCGAAGTTGGAGGAGTTTCCTTACCAGAGTCACCAGCGATTGTCCGGGCACATCATAGAAGAAATCCCAGCGCAGAGGCCGCAGTAATCCGACGCGCCCGGCGCCCACGTCGGGGAGGAAATAATTTTCTCCGAATTCCTCCCCTTGCCAGAGCATGGGGAGGCCTTTACTCATCAATGTCGCGATCAAAAAGGGCTGCAACATGTACCAGCGACTACGGTCGCCTTCCTGGAACAGGGGGTTGCCGGCCTCGTCAGGATTTCTCATGCCGAAGTTACAAATGAATCGTTCGTGGTCATGGGTTTCGATGTACTGTAGCGCCGTCTTCGGCATGATCTCGCCGTTGGTGCTCTCTTGTTCCGTGTAGCCGAAGAGGCCGAGCGAGAATCCGTAGTCCAGCAGCCGTCCTCGATCGCCTCGAGCCACCGCCTTCGCTGCATCAAAGGTTCGATTCTGCCATGTGCTGTTGGAGTACGTCGCGCGGAGCACTTCCTCGGGGCCCTCTAGTTGCTCGGCGCACTGGTTCAACCTGATCGGGGCGCCGGGCCCAGCATCAAACCGATTCCAATAAGGCTGATTCAGCCCCATCTGATTCTTCGTCAGTTGGTGCGTCTCGAAGACGAGATTCGCATAGCCGACACCCATGGGTCCGTCCCAGAAGTTCGGTACGCAGTCATAGCGAAAGCCATCGATATGATAAACCTCCAGCCAGTGATGATTGACGCTGAAGAAGTAGTCTCGCGTGAGCTGGCGGTTGAAGTCGGTGCTCTTGCCGAAGTTGCTGAAGTAATCTTTGGCAAAGGACCCCATGAATGGATTTTCGCGGTACTTGAGACGCGAGTAGGCGTCGAAGTATGGAAAGTCGACGCCGGTGTGGCCATATACGGCGTCGACAATCACGGCGATGCCGTGCAGATGAGCGAGATCCACCAGCTCTTGAAAACCTGATCTATTCCCGAACCGCTCATCCACTCCAAAGTATCCGATTGGAAGATAACCCCAGTCGACAGAGCTGGCCACGTTGGACAGCGGCATCACCTCGATTGCATTCACGCCGAGATCGGCCAGATAGGACATGAGCTGGCGCGCACGCTCAAGGTCGCCGCCAAACTCGGCGATGTTGATCTCGTAAAGCACCAGATCAGCGAGTTCAGGCACTCGCCAAGCGGTTTCGGATGCGCTCCAGGCATAGGGTTGATATCCGAGCGTAAACGCCGACACCTTGCCCACGCCGAACTCACGAGCGCATGGATCGATGATCCAGTCCAGGCTGCCGACGCTGGGATTGTCGATGCGATAGCGGTAGAGATACCGACCGTTCGTGCCCCAGGCGGAACTGGTCGTGGCGGGCGGGGATCCGGCGATCGGCACGGTGACGGACCAAAAGTCGCCGTATGGCGCTCGGACACCATGGGTCATGGGAAACTCTCTCGGTACAATCTTTTGTAGGAATTGGTCACTCTCGTGAATCACCTTAACCGTCACGGCATTTCCGTCGGCCGCTGAAACCCAGGGCAACCAAAGCCCGAATGTGACGGTGCCGTTTTGTTCGATTGCCCCAAGGGCGTCGAGAGGAAGCAGAGTAGAAGCCATGGTGAATCCTGTGTGTGGTGTCTATGAGGCTTTTGGCTCAACCGAGCGCAAGAATAGAGAGCGGCCACCTTCGCAACCCTGGCTGGCCGGCGATGATAGGGACATTTAGCTTTGACCAAGCCGCCTCGAACGATCGTTGATGCTGCACGATGGTCCCTGGCTGACTCAAGATACCCAAGGACGTATTGTCTAGTTAAGTAAAGATGCGGTATGTCTTGGATGTTGAGGATACAACTGGGGCTTTCTAGACTCTTCTTGCATCGTAGCGTCACCTTCTTCAGTTGCTGTCTCCTTGGCGCTTGAGCAAAAGTGATGCCGGAATGTGCAAAGATGGCAAAGTGAGGAGTGAACGCACAGTTGGGAAGATAGGGGGTGGGAATTCACAGCGAAAAGACCTAATGAATTTTTGGTTTCTAGTATCTGAAGGGATACCGCATCGTATCGAATAGATACTGCGCTGGAGATAGGTACCATGCCGGGCATTCTCGATTCCTGAGGTGTAGTTGCCCTGGCGGGCTAACGATTCGGCTGAGCATCGGCATTTCGCCGCGGGCCCCAGCCGCTTGTTCGTATATCATTTGGGGAGTTCTAGATATGACTTCATCTTATCCCCTAGCGTTTTCTGCATCGAGAAGGTGTAGGGGTACTTATCTTCGTACGTCTGCGAGACGGATGACAATGTTTTGAGGACGCCAGGGACAGACGAGAAGGACTGCAAATATCGGTAAGATTCGCATTGATCCTGAGCCAACGCCTTCTGCATCGAGTAGTTGTCGAGATACTTCTGGGCGTAAACCTCAAAGTTGGGATTCATAATCGCCCGCTAGTAGGTGTATGGTGTAATACTGACATAAAGACCACTGAAGAACTGATCTAGCAGGATTATCCCCTCCGTCCAAACCCTTCCATCGTCATCACCTCCGCGACATTCTGTCCGTTCACGAACACATCGGCCAGGGTTCGCCCGTAGACATCATGGCCGTGGGGGACGATGTTGATGGTGCCTTCCTGTAAGAGTCGTTCTAGTCGTAACGCGGCGTCACGACCGCCCGGTTCCGCCAACTCCGGCGCGTTGTAGCCGCGAATGCGGATGCGGTCTGTGCCATAGCGAATCGTGTCTCCATCGACGGTGCGGACCTGCCAGGCCTCCACGGTACGCTCGAAACTTCCTACCGACAGCGCATGACGCGGGAGTGACCGAAGGCCCTTACTATGAAAGCGAGACTTTTTTGCGAATGGATTCTTGTGCGGGCGAGGGCCGCGCTCATGCTGCCCACGTCGATAACGTTGCGCCTGATGTTGGGGCAACGGCTGGCGTTCGTCCGGCTTCAGCGCCCAACAATCGGTGCAGTGAAAGAGACTCGGACCGCTCGGCGCTGCCGGGGTGTAGGTAGGCAATGTGGAGCGGCTTTCTTCTGCCGCGCTAACGGCCGCTACGATCGGAAATGCGACCGGAAACAGCAAGGTCAACGAGCTCAGGATGCGGAAAGCAGAAATGGTTCGGTTCAGCATGCGAAGAAGCCGCCATTTTTCTTGGCACAGACAAAGCATGCTCCATGCCATAGAAAGGTCTAGGGCACATGCGGTTGACAAGCTAAAAAACCGCATGCTCAAATGCCTCGCAGGCAATAGGAAGGCATCATGAACTACAGGAGAGCCACTCAATGGATATGTTTGGAAAAGTAGGGTTGGTCGAGGTTCCGATCTTGATCGCCCCGGATCAGAAGGCATGGATGGATCGTATGATCAAGGAAGGCAAGATCGCGATTCCTCCAGGCGGGACACTAGAAAAAGGCTCGCTTTATTCGATGTTTGTGCGCATGCTCCTGCACAACGCCATGGAAGAACAGAAGCGGCAGGAAGTGTTGGATGCGGAGGATGAGGACGACGACGAATAGAGCAGGATGCTGAAAACGGTCCCCAGCATCGTTCTCGCGTCGTGCGGACCCCTCACGTACCGCCCATGGGAAAAGAGACTGTCTTGGCAGGCTTGGGGCGGGCGGGTAAGAATGTGAGGCCTCGGGGTCCTCGCTCGCTGCGGCCTTGCTGGGAAACCGTTTTGAGCATCCTGCAGTGATGATCGGGGACGTGATCCACTGTCCTCGGCCTGTATCAGAAGAGATGCATTCGTATCTGTTTAGATACATTGCGAGCGACACTTCACGAGAGACGAGAGACGGCGCTAGAAACTCTTGAAGGCGTTGTGTGCCGCCTTGATCGTGCTTTCGATGTCTCGCGGCGTATGGGCCAGGGACATGAACGCGGCTTCAAACTGTGACGGGGCAAAGTAAAAGCCCGCATCCAGCATCTGATGAAAAAACTTCGCATAGACCTTCGTATCGGATTTCTTGGCTGATCCCCAATCCACCACCGGCCCCGGTGTAAAGAACGCACCCATCATTGATCCGACGCGGGTTTGCGTCAGTGGGACGCCGGCTTGTTTGGCGGCGTTGCCTAGCCCATCGGCAAGCGCCGCCGACCGTTGTTCGAGTTGTTCATAGATCCCTGGTTTTTTCAGCCGCTTGAGTGTTTCGATGCCTGCCGTGACCGCCAGCGGATTGCCCGACAAAGTTCCTGCCTGATAGACGGGTCCGGACGGTGCAATCATCTTCATGATGTCTTTCGCACCGCCATAGGCGCCCACCGGAAGCCCCCCCCCGATAATCTTGCCCAGGATCGTAAGGTCGGGCGTGATGCCATAAAGTGTTTGTGCGCCACCGTATTGCACGCGAAAGCCGGAGATGACTTCGTCGAAGATCAGCAGCATGCCGTGGGCATCAGTCAGCTTGCGCAGGGCCTGGAGGAACTCCGGTGACGGCGGGACGACGCCCATGTTGCCGGCGATGGGTTCGACTATGACGCAGGCCAACTGCCGGTCATGTCTCTTGATGAGCTGCTCAAGCGCCTGAACGTTGTTATAGGGCGCCGTCAAGGTGTGCTTGGTGAAGTCTTCCGGCACACCAGGACAATCGGGAATGCCCAAGGTGGTGAGTCCTGAGCCGGCCTTGGCCAGCAAGTAATCGCTGTGGCCATGGTAACAGCCTTCGAATTTCAGAATACCGTCGCGTTTCGTGTAGGCCCGGGCAAGGCGGATGGCGCTCATGACTGCTTCGGTTCCCGAGCTCACCAAACGCACTTGCTCCATGGAGGGCAGGGCTTCGCGAATCATCATGGCCAGCTGAATTTCCAACTCCGTCGGCGCGCCATAGCTGGTTCCATTCGCGGCGGCCTGCTGAATGGCTTTGATCACGGTGGCGGGCGCATGACCAAGGATCATAGGTCCCCAGGACAGCACGTAGTCGATGTAACTGTTGCCATCGACGTCATACAGTCGCGAGCCCTTGGCGCGGGCGATGAAACGAGGTTGTCCGCCAACCGACCGAAAGGCTCGAACGGGGCTATTCACCCCCCCGGGAATAACCTGTTGCGCTTCTGAGAAAAGTTGTTGGGATCGTTCTGTTTTCATGGGCCTCTTTCATCAAGCCAGTGCGTTGGGGCGCCAACCTACCACGGAAAATTCAAAACGGTCAATTGCAGCGGAGCGGTCGACCTTTGCGGTGACAAGTCAAAACCAACGAATGGTCGTCGATGATTCGATACAGTAGGTATCTTATTCGAATACCGGCGTGAAGGTGCAGAAAACAAAGAAGATCTCTTTTGCATTAAAACGTAATGGCTTATCGGTTATGTAGCAAGTGGCGCAGGTCTTGCTGACTGCCGGTATCATTGCGTAGGAGGACTCGATGAAAGTCATTTGTTCCTGGTGTCAGCGAGAAGGTCGTCTTGGGTTGGTGAGAGAAAAGGCTCCGTTTGCGGATGGGCGTGAAACTCACAGTATCTGTGCCTTTCACGTTCCAACAAATGAGCGCCGGTCGTGACCCCCTGATCTCATACTGTGAGGAACCGACTCTTACACACCATGAAGTGGACATTTGTCGGATGCACTGACCCGCTATCGCCTGGTAAGAATGACCGTCTGCCTGCGGGCCATTGGCTGCTCCGCCTGAGTAGTGCAACAAGATGGCAATATGACCCGCGGGGGCGTGGCGTATGAACGGGCATTGCTGCGGGCTAGACACATAGTGAGGACAAAAAGCGTCAATGATTGACATAATGTCACGCCCCTCCCATTAGTCAGGGGCCCCAATCCTTTGCCGGCACATATGCTATGTTGCCGAAATCATTGCGGCCTTGCCTCGTTGGCGCTCATGGTGCGACTCTTGCCCTTCCGAAGTCCCTGGTCGAAGACCCACACAGGAATGGAGTGACGTTGTGAAAGTGCTGTGTGCCTGGTGCGTACGTGACGGCAAGCCGGCGTTTTTGCGCGAGAAGTCGCCGGTGAGCGATGTTAGCGAAACGCATGGGCTGTGTAGTGACCATTTCACGTCGCTAAGGGCGAGCGTGGGGCAGGTCATGAGTTCGAGGCGGTGGCTGGTCTCACAGATGAACGACTTCTGCTGGGGGCTGACCCGGTGGGGACAGCGATTGATGGGCCGATTATTCTCTCTCTCTTAGCTCCTTCCTACCCGAGTTTTCCTCGCAAGAGATTCAAACCCTGCTTAATCAACTTCGTATCCGGCATTTTGCCGTCCGGTGTCAGCTTATCGATCAAGCCCGGAAGCAGATTCGTCAATTGGCTGCTGACCGTCTCTGAACTCACTCCTGATGGAGCAGCCAATTTTTTAAGCAGATCGCTCCCCAAACCCTGTTGAATTTGCTCCGGCGAGATCGGCAAGTTTTTGCCCGTGCTCACCCATGAATTCACGATGTCCGCCAAACCGTTCTTCTGAAATGCTTGAATGAGACCGCCGAGTCCTCCGACCGGGCTATTCTGCCCGAGGAGGCCGATTACGGCTTGCATCAAAGGACTTTGGTTGCCCTCGACTCCCTTCATGCCTGCCGCTGCTTGCCCAAGTTGATCCAAGAGACCCATCCTGACCTCCTTCAAATGGAGAGGGTGAGCTCACTCACCGGCCACCGTTGGACCTTTTGGGTGCCGTGGCTTTTCCAGGCTTGCGTTCCATCGCCAAGGGCGGTGCGAACCAATTGTGGCGGACGCGTTTATGGCGGTCCGAGACGGCCAGCACGGCGTGAAACGGTAGGCCGTTTCCCGTCGGCTCGTCGGTCTCCTTGAGACTCCAGGCCTCACCGGCTTCGCTCAAAATTTCGACGAACGTTTCGAAATCATCCTCCTCATCGGGTTTCGTCAGCACCTGATCGGCCTCGGTCACCACCACGAGATAGCCCTTCGCGGGGAGCCACTCGAGGTCGGCCAAACATTCTTCGAGGGCATCCCAGTTGTGGCCGAAGTACTCCGGAAAGGAGAACACCCGGCTGAATTCGTCCAGCAGCCCCGCCTTGGTTTTACATTTCTTGCCCGAGATGGTCTTGATCACAAAGTGCGCAGGCACCGACAGAACCTTGTCGAGTACCTGTCCATCGTCATGCACCAACAGATGCGCCCACGGTTTTTTGATCGATTGGAGCGCGATGATCGACATGCATCCTCAATTCATCGGAATAAATGAGTGGTAATGATCGGCAGTGTAATAGGCCTTGCCGGTCCGCTGTTCGATGACGACTCGTTCGGCGCCGCGATTTTTTCCGCGCACCTTCGGATGCACGTCGTACTCGCGATAACGGCCGCGCGGGAGCGTGCGCTCGCGATTCCGAAACGTGCGCCCTCCGACATACCCCGATAGCGGGTCGCCGTGTCCCGCTTCAAGGGCCTTCAACGTCTCCCGTGCGGATTCTGGAACAGTTTCTTGGCCGCCTGCTGCGTTCGTTTCAGATCCGCGCGCCGATCCATTCTGTGAGGGCGGGCCGAGAGCGGGAGCGGGAGTGAATCTCGGAGCCGGGGTTTCTTGAAACGTCTGGCCCGTAGGCCCTGCGAACGAGATGCCGAGACAGAGAACGAATGTGGCGCACGGCCACACGAGGATATGGGTCAAGTCTCGAAGAGGCATGGTGAATAACAACCCATCCCATCAACAGGCAACGACCCTAACATGTCGCATGGGAGGGGTCAATGTAACCCACTTGCGAATCGGGCCGATATCATGCGCATCTCATGCTGTCTCCGTGGTCAGCTCTGTCCCATGCATGCGGGTGAACAGTTCCCAATCGAATGGCTTGGGCGCTACGGCATGCAAGGGAATGATCTCCAATGTGTTCGAATCGCGGTAGGCGACCATACACCCGACGATCGTCTCGGGTTGCTCGACGAGACGGCGGACCGTTTCGTAAGCCAGATGTTGCGCGATCATTTTGTCTTCCGGCGTGGGCGGCGCGCCTCTGAGCGTATGGCCGAGAATTGTCGCCTTCGTGGCCGGTGCCAACGAATACCGACCGGATTCTTCCCGACGCTGCGGCCATTTCGCGATGGTGCTGGCGACATACTCCACTAAGCCATGGACCCCGCCTTCCCGATGATGCCGGTGGGGGGTCCGCTCCGCCACCACAAAGATATGGCTCTTGTTGGGTACCCCCAGGGTGCGTTTCAAGGTGCCGAGGACAATCTCCTCAATATACGCATCAGGATCGGGATGTTCATTTACCAGGATGCCTTCCGCCCGTGCCTGATAGGCGCAAGCCAAGGCCAGATGCCCGGATCCGGCGCCCATCACCTCAACGAAAAAGATGCTGCCCATGGCGGCACTGGTAGCCTTGAGGGATTCAATCGACTGATCTGCCAGCGCGACTGCGGAATGGAATCCCAGCGATGTGGTGCCGGCAATGTTGTTGTCGATCGTGCCGGGAATGCCGACGACCTGCATGCCGAAGGTTTCATGAATGGCTCGGGCGCCGCGCAGGCTGCCGTCGCCTCCCAGCACGACGAGGGCGGAGTCGTCGCGATAGGGAGCCAGGGAGCGCATGGCGGCATGCTGCACCTGCTCGTCTTTAAAGTCCTCGAAGCGGCTGCTGCCGATGGGGCTGCTGGCGTGACTGCTCATGCCACGCGTGTCTTCTTCGGTGGCTGCGTCGATCCAATTGTTGGCGAGACCGAGGAATCCGTGCCGCACGAAGAAGACGTCCAGGCCGAACCGGTTGCCCGTGACGCGCAACTCTTTCAGCGCGGCTCCGCCTCCGCCGAAATCCCCGCCCGACACCAACGCGATCAGGCGCTTGATCCGTCGCGGCTTCAGCGTGATACGCTGGCTCCGCTCCCGCTCAATCGTGACCCAGGCTTCACGGGCGATGCGGTCGCTTTCAATCAGGCCGACGGCGGTGGAATAACCGGAGAGTTTGCCGTTTTCCAGCGTGAGCAGGACGACGTTATCCTGACCCTCCTTATATTCTCCAAATTCGGAAAAAGCCTCGCGGAACGGACGGGGATCGAGATAGATCCGTAGCGCGCGCAAGGTCGAACTATGGGTGTAGAGGCACAGCACCTGCCCGGGATGGGAGTGGCCCA
>JACCYV010000266.1 GCA_013696305.1 Nitrospira sp. | reverse complement strand
GCTGAGTCTGGCGGATCGAGCAGCCGAACTCCGTGCCCGCTATCGTCTCAGCACGCCGGATGCCCTACAACTGGCTACGGCCATCAGCCACAAAGCCGCGCGCTTTTACGGGAATGATCGTGGCTTGCGGAGGGTGAAAGAGATTGAGTGTGTCATTGTGGACGATCTGGTCTAACCGCCGATGGTGATCGCTCAAGGAGGCTGATTATGCCACGACAGCCAACACCCAGAGGCCTGGCGGGGTGGAACCGCAATGTGCATCGCATGGAACGCTCTCCCCCCGGCGACCAAAACCCCTCGCCTCTCTTATTTCGGTCCAGCAGTGAAGAACGGCCGGGATTTAGGCCTGCGCGGCCGTCCAGCTTGCTGCTCCTCATGGCCTTATTCATGGTCTGCACCGGCTGCGCGCTCACGACCGGTTATTCCGAACAACGGACGACGCAGTCTAACGAGCGTCGCTGCGCGCCCACCGAAGGGGACCAACAGCTCAGGCGTGTGGCACTTGATGTCATAGACCAAGCCGAGGAAGATCCGCTCGTGCGTGCTTCCCGCGGGCGCGTGCCGACATCATTTTCTTGGCGGGCCATCAAAACGGCGCACGCCATTGATGTGCTTCCTCTCATCAATCAACTGGAATTGGCCGAGGAATTGCCCGTGCTTGATGCCTCGCGCCAGATCCGGATTCTCTCGCTTCGACAGGAAGTGTTGGGGCGTGTGCTCCTGGGGATGATCGCGGTATCCAGCACCGCCGCTCACGTCAGCTGTGAGGTCGAGCGGACCTATCAGGTCGCCGACCGGCTGAAGAATTCCGAGCAGGCCCGCATCAAGCAGCAGACGTTACTGGCGGTCATCATCGGCGCCGGCGCGGCGATTGCGAGCGGCGGGTTCAGTCTCGTTGAATCGGCGGGTGAAGGGATTGCGGGTATCGTCGGCGGGACCATCGCCGGCGCGCTCGGTATTTCCGCTCTCTATCAGGAAAGCGAGCAGCACTTCGAGCATCCGGATAATGTCCTGCGCGAGGTCTGGGAGGAACCCCATAAGCCGCAATACCTTCCGCCTTCAGTCTGGGAGTTTCTCAACCGTCCGATGAATGAACAGGATGAAGACCAGACCTTCCGCGAGGAACTGATCAACGGCTGGAGGCAGGAGGGGCGCCTTGGCGCGAAGGGAACTGAAGAGGAGCACAAGCGAATCCAGCTCTTGTTTGCCGACGGAGGGACCTATCGCAGCAGTGACTTGGTCGTCCGAGGTCAGATGCTCGACATGTTGCGGGCGACGATCGTCCTGATGAATCGTGAGCTGGAACTGTTGATTCGGGAGGTGATGATTCAGATGGCTCTCAGGAAGCAATCGTTGCAAGGCGATGGGAAGGCGTCTTGATGGACTTCCTGAGGCTCGCAACGAGATGTGGATGTTGTCAGGCTCAGATGACGATCCATGGGCGGACGCCGGACGCTTGATCGGGAACGCGAACAGCTGGAGAATGTGTGCAAAAAGCCTACGGAATTCGGGATTCAACCGATCACGCGGAGGATTGTTCCGAACCGGCAGCCCAGCGTTGGGCTGCTGCACTCCGATCGCGGTAGCCAATATGCCGCCACGACCTACCAGCAGGTGCTCATCACTCACGGCATGACGCCCAGCATGTCCAGACGGGGTAACTGTTGGGCCAACGCCTGTGTCGAAAGCTTCTTCGGGACTCTCAAGCGCGAGCTCATTTATCATCGCCAGTACCGCACGCGTCACGAAGCAACACAGGATATCTTCGAGTACATTGAGGTGTTCTATAAGAAGAGCCGGCGTCACTCAACCCTCGGCTATGACTCCCCGGCTGAGTATGAGGCGAGGACGGCTGTGGCTTAACCGGGTGTCCACTGAATTGGGGAAAAGTGCAAACTGATAAGTCTTAATTTCCCCTGAACGACCGCTTGGCTTGATCGCATAGACACTGACCATGAATGACGCCAAGTCTGAAGCGGAGATGTTGCAGGAAATGGCTAAGCAAGTTCGGCAAAAAAATGCCCAGCGGGCGTATCATATTTTTGAGAAGGGTGGCTTTGAACACGGGAACGATTTGGAACATTGGTTACAGGCAGAGAAGGATGCCCGCAATTATTATGTGCACAGCGTGTGCGCGGGCCACAATGATAGACAATCTGGTTGGGTCCGCATCAGCCATGCAGTCGCGACACTTTTCCCCTGTAATGACCCTGGGGTCAGGTCTTGCAATTACACATTCCGAATCCTCTCAGCGCACGCTCTCGATAGTGGATGAACCTCGGATTCGCTGGTCTATCTGGGCAAACGACAGTCTCATCAGTGCCCGCATTTCCTTAAATTCATCCCTGAACTCACCGCGCAGGTCCTGGAGTTCATGCCGAATTGTAGCGTGACCCTCCGCAATCTGTTGGATATCGCTTCGGAGTGATTCAGCGACGACCCCAAAATGGCGCTTTATCTCTTCCATTTGTTCGGCGTTCATGGGCGCTTGTAGGGACTGATCTAGTCTAAATGCAACGGGTCGCCTGATGGCGTCTGCTGTGCTGTGTGAAGCCACCCGGTTAGATTCGGCCCCACCTCGCCTGCGGATGCCCGCTACGTTGCTTTCTTCTGCCGCAGCCTAAAATTCCCATACCGACAGGATCCGTGATGACGACTTCCAATCAATCCCTCATTACCTCGAATCCTGACGTTCTAGGCGGGACAGCCGTGTTTCGCGGGACTCGCGTCCCCGTGCAGACGCTCATCGAATATTTGGAAGGGGGGCAGACCATCGACGAGTTTCTCGACGGATTCCCCACCGTCACGCGTGAGCACGTGATTGCCTTTCTGGAAGAAGCGAAGGCCAGGATGCTTCCCGTCGCTTCGTGAAATTCTTCCTGCAGGATTCTGAAAAGTCCGCCAGTTTCGTTCTCGCGTCGCTCAGAGGCTCCACGTACAGAACAGAGTACGAGTCGCCCCTCGCTAGCTGCGGCCTCGCTGGACGGCCATTTTGAGTATCCTGCTGGAGTCTTCATTTTCTTGCACGAGTGTATTGACCGTCGACTGGCCAAAGAGATCGAGGGCCATGAAGCACTCACGGTGCCGCAAGCCGGTTGGGCTGGTGTTCAAAACGGAGAACTGCTCCGCAGCGCGCAAGAGCAGTTTGACGTATTTGTGACAGTTGACCGCAACCTCTCCTTTCAACAAAATCTTTCTCAATTCAGCATTGCGGTCATTGTATTGCAGGCGCCTACGAATCGCTTGAAAGACCTTCGTCCGTTGATATCTCAATTCAATCGAGAGGTGCTCGTGGCTTCAAAAGGGCAGGTGACGTGTGTGCGCCTGTAGCCTGTTTTGCGGCAAGCAGCCATGTCAGCCCCGATTGACAGAGACCCCCACTAGGCCATAAATTAAATATAATGGGAGGGCTAGTGATGACACTTCTTCTCGCGTTATACGTCTTCTTTTCCGCAGTCATTCCAGCATCAGCGTTAGAGGGTTCCCAGACGACCGCAGCCACTGTGGTCAAGGGCGATGTGTTGTATTGGGAAGGCGAGGAACTGATAGTGAAGGAATTCTCTGGTCACGAGGAGCGCCTGCTGGTGACTGCTGAGACGAAAATCGACGGAGTGGCGGCGGGACGATTAAAAACCGGTGACAAAATCGTGGCGCAGATCACCGACGACCGGCGAGCGCTCTCCATCACGCTGCAGCTTCCGGACGGCAGGTAGCGTCATCCCGTCCGGCTCACGCTAATCAGAGCGGATCACGATTCGGTCTTACCGTCCCTCTCCAGATACGCGGTCGCGTTTTGCAAATCCAAGATTGCACAGGCTCATCCTAGCGTGTCGATCTGTCTACCGGAACGTGTCGTAGTCGTAGGTTGAGCGGTGAGAAAAGGCAAACTTTGGAAGTTCGGTTATCCGTGCGCCGGTATCGCATCAGATACAGATCCGTATCCCATCCGATACCGCTATGTACAGGCGGAACGTCGTCTGGGCTGCTGCGGTTAGCGGTTTGAACCAGGGATGGACATGGGCTCCAAAAAGCTCAGCGCGGGAATTCTGCTCTACCGCTTGCCTGGCGGCACGGTCGAAGTGTTTCTTGTCCATCCGGGTGGACCATTTTGGGCCAAGAAGGATGAAGGAGCCTGGTCGATCCCGAAAGGCGAATATGAAGCCGATGAAGATCCGCTGGCTGTCGCCAAGCGTGAGTTCCATGAAGAGACCGGTGTGGAAGTCGATGGGACCGTTCAACCTTTGAGCGCCTTGAAGCAGCCGAGCGGGAAGGTAGTCTCCGCCTGGGCGCTGAAAGGCGACATCGACGCGGCCGCGATCACGAGCAATACCTTCGCGCTGGAATGGCCGCCCAAGTCCGGCCAAATGCGCGAGTTCCCCGAAGTGGATCGCGGTGCCTGGGTCGTCCTTTCGACCGCGCGAGTCAAAATGCAAGCAGGTCAGCGAGGATTTCTTGATCAATTGCAGCAGCTGTTGAAGAAACCGTGCAAAAGAATGAACGAAGGGACTAACGATTGATTGCGTAGGTTGGGCGGCGAACACTTCGACTC
>JACCYV010000264.1 GCA_013696305.1 Nitrospira sp. | reverse complement strand
TGACAGGAGCTGCCCTCGTGGGAGCAGGCCTCGTGATCAAGAGGCTGTATCGCCGGTGATGATTAGTAGGTAATTGCGAGGATCAAGCGCTGATCGGTGGGAGTGACACGACGACGACCACTCAGCACCCAGAAAGGTATACACAATGACCTGGAAGCGGACATATCTCAAAGATTTGGTTCCGACCGGCTCCGATACCCGTGCAATGGTGCCTGTGGCTCTCCTGGGCGCCCTTCTTATCGGAGCGGGATTAACAGTGGCGGCATTCGCGCGAGGTTCGGCCAAAAAGTCGCAGTCTCGGCGACGCGCCTCCTTCAGGGACACCTACCGCTATGCGGCCCGGGCGGCTGAGCCCTCGACGCCGGTGCGTTACAACCCATCGATCGAGCAGATCGATCAAGACGAGGACGAAACGATCGCCACACTGGTCAGCCTCATGAAGGGGATCAACGAAACCACGTTCAAAGATTATGGCCGCTCCGTCCGCAGCTCCCATGCCAAGAGCTGCGGCTTGTTGCAAGGCACGTTGCGCGTATTGGACGGTCTACCGGATATGTTGTCGCAGGGCATGTTCGCCAAGCCCGGCACCTATCCCGTCGTCATGCGTCTGTCCACTCAACCGGGCGACATGTTGGATGACAGCGTGTCATGCCCCCGCGCCATCGCACTGAAAATCATCGGCGTCGAAGGCGAACGCCTGCCCGGATCGGAAAGGCAGGTCACGCAGGACTTCATCATGCAAAACGCCCCCGTGTTTCAAGCGAAGGACGCGAAGACGTTTGTGAACCATCTTCGCATGATTGCCCCCACGGCCGACACCGGACAAGCCTGGAAGAAAGCGTTTTCGACGGTCATGCGTGGAGCTGAAGCGGCCTTGGAAAGCGTGGGCGGCGAAAGCGGCGTCTTGAAGGCGTTAGGCGGTGAGCCCATGACGCATCTCCTCGGCGACACCTACTACACGCAAGTCCCTCTACTGTACGGATCCTACATGGCAAAGGTTTCCTTCGCTCCCCTCTCGTGGGAGCTGGTAGATCTGATCGGAACGCCGCTCGATGTCAGGGGCAAACCGAACGGACTACGCGATGCGGTCATTGATTTTTTCCGGGCGCATGCCGGGGAATGGGAGTTGCGCGTTCAGCTTTGCACCGATTTGAACACGATGCCGATCGAAGATTCCGCGGTGAGATGGCCGGAGGATCAAAGTCCCTACATTCCAGTAGCACGTATCACTGTGCCGCCGCAGGTGGCCTGGAGCGAAGACCGGTCCGCCGCCGTCGACGATGGTATGGCCTTCAATGCCTGGCATGGACTGGCTGCCCACCGTCCGTTAGGCTCGATCATGCGGGCTCGGAAAGCCGCCTATGCGATGTCAGCGACGTTCAGACAAACACATAACAAACAGATGATCGAAGAACCACGGACCGCCCAGAGGTTACCGAATTAATGCTAACCAGGTTGAGTTCGCGCTGACACATTCTCGCAAGGAAACAGGATGAGCGATAGAACGCAACATGTGCGCAGCGCACGTCTGGAGATCGCATTTGACGAGCGCGGCGATGCGCACGGCATACCGGTGATCATGGCTCACGGTTATCCCGATCACGTGCGTACGGGGGATGCGGTGGCCGTCGCGCTGGCCAAAGCCGGATTCAGAACGCTCGCACCCTATCAACGGGGATACGGAGCGACGAAGTTTCTGACTCCCCATATACCTCGCAGTGGACAAGTTACCGCGCTCGCACAATCTCTCATCGACTTTGCGGATGCATTGAAGCTCGGCCGGTTTTTACTCGTCGGCCCCGATTGGGGCGCGCGGGCCGCCTACGATGTCGCTGCGCTCGAGCCTGACTGCGTGATCGGGCTGGTACCGCTCGCCGCAGGGTATGAGTCGAAAGATCCCGACAAGCCTGTCGCTTACCCGCAAGCGGCGGCGTACCTGTATCAATGGTACTTTACGCTGAAACGCGGGCGCGCGACACTTGAAAAGGATCGGCGCTCGCTACGTCGCTGGCTTTGGCGCACATGGTCTCCCGATTGGCAGTTCAGCGACGAGACGTTCGAACAAACGGCCCGCTCGTTCGACAATACCGACTTCGTGGATGTGTCGATTCACTCATATCAATGTCGATGGGGGAGGCACCAACCGATCCCGGCTATGACGACGTGGAGAAGCGACTGGCTTCGAGTCCTAAAATTTCGGTTCCGACGATGCTCCTCGTCGGCGAGGTCGACGGCGCGACCCTGGTCGAAAGTTCTGCGGGAAAGGACAATCTTTTCAGCAGCCGGTACGAGCGTCATGTGTTGCACGGGGCGTAACCGGAGAATGAGGCGGTGGATGCTTGATCGGTCTCACACCGTCGCCGGGGTGGTACTCGCAGCCGGTGAGTCGGCCCGAATGGGTCGGCCTAAACAGCTATTGCCCTACCAGGGTCGCACGCTGATCGAACATGCCATTCAGGCAGCGATCGATTCCGGCTGTGATGAGGTGTATGTCGTCCTCGGGGGCGCAGCGGGTCACATCGCGCCGATCGTTCGAACCACCCGCGCGCATGCCGTCGTGAACAGGGTCTGGCAGGCCGGGATGTCCGGTTCCATCCGAGCCGGAGTGGATGCGGCTGTCGCGGCGAATGAACACTTAAGCGGGATCTTAGTCACCCTTGCGGATCAGCCGCTGGTCGGGGCGACTGCGCTGACACAATTACTTCAGGCATTCTATAAGACAGAGGCGGTGGCCGTGGCGTCTGATTATACGGGCGGCATAGGCGTGCCTGCGGTATTCCCGCGGCGACTTTTTCACGAGCTTCGTTCCCTCCAAGGAACCACCGGCGCGAAAGCCCTCCTGCGGCACTATTCCGACCGCATACTACAGATACCGCTCCCCGAAGCGGCCATCGATGTAGATGTTCCTGCAGACTACGAATCTCTACTCGCAACTGTGCCGTGAGCGAGACGTGTAACACCTGCCTGTGAAGAAAGGAAAGAGGCGGTGAGACGGTTATAGGCCAAGCAAAGAGGCAGCATCATCTTCAACTCGCTTCATAACGAAGGAGCATAATCATGTTTACTCTCCCAGCCAGGATCTTGAACGGCATTGCAATGAGTGCGCTTACTCTGTCCACCGTGGTCGGTTGTTCCGGAATGTCGGATCGTATCCAAAGCAAAACCTTGCACGACGCCACGGCGACTTCGGATGACCGGACGAGAATCAACAAGCTGGTGAGCGAATTACCGCCACGCCCGCGCCTGGCGGCGCTTCAGATGATGGCCACATATGGATTGCCGCAGGAAGCCACGGCCGACAAATTCGTCTGG
>JACCYV010000205.1 GCA_013696305.1 Nitrospira sp. | reverse complement strand
CTGGTGTCGGAAGTCGGTGTCGGCACGGTGGCGGCCGGTGTGGCGAAGGCCCATGCGGATAAGGTCCTGATCAGCGGCGATTCAGGCGGGACCGGAGCCTCTCCGCTTGCGTCGATCAAGTATGCCGGAATTCCCTGGGAACTGGGGCTGGCGGAAACCCATCAGACGCTCGTGCTGAACGATCTGCGAGGCCGAATCCGGGTCGAAACCGACGGCCAAATGAAGACCGGACGGGATGTGGCCATCGCGGCGCTCCTCGGCGCAGAGGAATACGGATTTGCGACCGCGCCGCTCATCGTCGAAGGCTGCATCATGATGCGGAAGTGCCATCTCAATACCTGTCCCGTAGGGATCGCGACGCAGGACCCGGTGTTGCGCAAGAAGTTCACCGGCCAGCCGGACCATGTCGTGAACTTCTTCTTCTTCATCGCCGAAGAATTACGGCAGATCATGGCGAAGCTGGGCTTCCGCACCATCAATGAAATGGTCGGGCGCGTCGACAAGCTCAGGATTGAGAAAGCCCTCGACCATTGGAAGGCGAAAGGCCTCGATCTCTCGCCGCTACTCAAGATGCCGGACGTGGGGCCGGAGGTGCCGCGATACTGCGTCCAGAAACAAGACCATGGCCTCGCCGACATTTTAGACCGGACGCTCATCGAGCAATGCCGGTCGGCCATCGATCGCGGCGAAAAGGTGACGTTGGACCTGCCGATTCGAAATCTCAACCGCACCGTCGGGACGATGCTTTCCAGTCACATCGCCAGGAAGTATGGCCTGGAAGGGCTGCCCGCTGATACGATCACGATCAAGTTCAGTGGATCGGCGGGTCAATCGTTCGGGGCATTTCTCTCGCGCGGTATGACGTTGATCCTCGAAGGCGAGTCGAACGATTACACCGGCAAGGGTCTGTCGGGCGGCAAAATTATCGTCTTCCCGCCTAAAAATGCCCTCTATTCGCCGGAAGAGACTATTCTGGTCGGCAATACGTCGCTCTACGGAGGAACTCAGGGCGAAGCCTACTTCTACGGCATGGCGGGGGAACGGTTTGCCGTGCGAAACAGCGGGGTGCGCGCCGTCGTCGAAGGAACGGGCGACCATGGCTGCGAGTACATGACAGGCGGAGTCGTTGCAGTTTTAGGACGGACCGGTAGAAATTTTGCCGCGGGTATGTCGGGCGGGGTGGCCTTTGTGTTGAACGAATTGGATAAATTTCAATCGCGCTGCAATCTTGGCATGGTGGAATTGGAAGCAGTCACCACCGATGACGACAAGACACTCCTGCACGACATGATTACGTCGCACTTTCTCTACACCGGCAGCCGGAATGCCAAACGCATCCTCGATGCCTGGGACATCCTGCTGCCGAAATTTGTGAAAGTCATGCCGATCGACTACAAGCGGGTGCTGGCGGAACGGAAGGCCGCAGCGGCTAAGGTGGCCAAATAGACATGAAGCGAACGGCGAGAGACGAATAAGCGATGGGTGATCCAAAGGGCTTCTTGAAATACGCCCGCGAGGGACCGAAGCGGAAACCGGTCGAGTTGCGCGTGCTCGATTGGAAAGAAATGTACGAGCCCATGCCCGAGGACAAGCTCAAGCTCCAGGGCGCCCGTTGCATGGATTGCGGCGTGCCCTTCTGCCAGGGCAATACCGGCTGTCCCGTGGTGAACTTGATTCCGGAGTGGAACGATCTCGTCTACCGCGGACGCTGGAAAGATGCGCTCAAAGCGCTGCATACCACCAACAATTTCCCTGAGTTCACCGGCCGCCTCTGTCCGGCTCCTTGCGAAGGGGCCTGCGTGTTGGGGATCAACAGTGATCCGGTATCGATCCGAATCCTTGAATGGAACATCATCGACCGCGGGTTTAACGAAGGTTTTGTCGAGCCGGCCATGCCGGTCAGGAAGACCGGGAAGACCGTCGCGATCGTCGGTTCGGGTCCGGCCGGTCTCGCTGCCGCGCAACAATTGACACGGGCAGGCCACCGCGTGACGTTGTTTGAAAAAGCCGATCGTATCGGCGGACTGCTGCGTTACGGTATTCCTGATTTCAAAATGGAAAAATGGGTCATCGATAGACGGCTTGAACAGATGAAGGCCGAAGGTGTCGAGTTCAAAACCGGTGTCAACGTCGGGAAGGACATGACGGGCGACCAGTTGCGCCGTCAGTTCGATGCGGTAGGTCTGACGATGGGTGCTGAGCTGGCACGCGATCTACCGATTCCCGGGCGCGACCTCAAGGGCATCCATTTCGCCATGGATTATCTGACGCAGCAGAACAAGCGAACGGCCGGCATTCCCGTGTCAGACGAACCGATCACCGCCAAGGGCAAGCGGGTGGTCATCATCGGCGGCGGCGATACCGGGTCTGACTGTCTGGGGACGACGCACAGGCAGGGATGCACGGAAGCGCATCAGTTCGAATTGCTGCCTGAGCCGCCTCCGGTGCGCGCGGACTCTACTCCCTGGCCGCTCTGGCCCATGCAACTCCGCACTTCACACGCGCACGAAGAAGGCTGCAACCGCCAGTGGTGCGTATCCACCACAAAGTTCACCGGCCACAATGGCCACGTTACCAAACTGCATACGAGTCGGGTGAAGTTCGAAGGCGGTAAAGTCCTGCCGGTTCCGAACAGCGACTTCGAATTGGATGCGGACCTGGTGCTTCTCGCCATGGGCTTCACCGGTCCGGTGCGAAATGGACTCCTCGACAGCCTCGGCGTGACCCACGATGCGCGCGGTTGTGTGACCGTCGACGACAACTTCATGACGAATCTCGACGGCGTCTTTGCCGGCGGCGACACCAAGCGCGGCGCCTCGCTCATCGTCTGGGCCATCGCCGAAGGGCGAAAGATGGCGGCAGGTGTGGATAAATATCTCCAAGCGAACAAGTCAGCCAAGTCAGGTCGTTGAAAAGCCTTCCAACGTCGTTCTCGCTTCCCTCAAACCTCAACGTACCGAAATCGTACGCCTCGGGCTCTCGCTCGCTGCGGCCTTGTTGGAAAGGCTTTTTGAGCGGCCTGAAAAATCCGAGCGGTTGACTTTGTTCTATCTGAAAAGCAGCCTGTCCCCTATCTAGGAGGCGATAACTGAGCGATGACTAAATCGCTATTGCAGAATGTAGCTGACAGAACCGGGAAGGGTGTGTGGATGCGCGAATCAAGAGCGCCACCTCCTTGTATGTTATCTTGTCACGCTTGTGGTCATGGCTTGCCAGTATTTGCTACCGACTGGGGATCAACTTTAATGTGCAAAATATGAAGGAAGCGACCGTAGTAAAACTACCGGATGTGCTGTATCACTATTGCCCTTCGCCTGCGCTTCTGGAGATTCTTCGAAGCGGGATACTTTGGCTTACTCATCAGTCCGGCCTAAACGATCTCCGCGAATCAGTTTGGGTAGTCCCCTTTATCCAGGGACGAGATTCGACGACGGCGAACGGATGCCACGATGGAGTTCTTAGTCCAGCTTGGACGCCAACTCGATCTAAATGCGCTCTCGGAAACCTATGTCGCAAGCTTTTCAAGTGATGGCGACGTGCTCAGCCAATGGAGAGCCTATGGCATGGATGGCGATGGATTTGCCATAGGCTTTCGGCCGCAGGCGTTCCGAGCTCAACTCGGGACACCTATGACCTCTGCTGTCCCGGAACATACGGTTGGATTCTTAAAAGTCCACTACGATAACGAGATGCTTAAAAAGAAGTCGCAGCAATTTTTTGACCGTCACATCTCTGCCGAACAGAACGGGAACAATATTATCGAATGCTCGCTCAAACTTCGCGCACTCGCTCTCTCCTTCAAGAATCCTGCTTTCCGCGAAGAGGATGAATGGCGCGTGTGCTACTCGCCACTCATTACAACACATCTAGAGAAGCGCGATCTCGAGATTGTGGGCATGTTACGCGAACTACGGTTCCGAGCGAGTCGTTATGGAGTATTGCCGTATTTCCATATGCCGTTTGGGGATAATGCGCGGGATGACGCAATCGCTGAAATAGTAGTCGGTCCGAAGAATGTATCTAACGATAATCTTCTGAAGATGCTTCTCTTGTCGCTGGGCTATCGTAAGGCCTCGGTGCGTCGGTCATCCGCATCATATCGATGAATCAGATCGGCCAGAGGAAGTATCTGGAGAGTCTTTTTTAAAAAAA
>JACCYV010000181.1 GCA_013696305.1 Nitrospira sp. | reverse complement strand
CATCGTCGGACGAGGTGACGAGTGCCGCCAGGCGTGCCATGTCCGCCGTACGGCGTCGGTAACTACGAACCAGTATTGCCGTCACCCAGATCGTGACGAGCGCCAACGCACGATTGGCAAAAGCGTACGAGGTGAGCAGACTGATCGTAGGGATGGGGAACGAGCCCGCAATGTCCAGAACGGAACTCAGAGTCGCAATCTGCATCGTGAACGCAGGCGAGGAACGTATCGTACATAACACCGCTGCGACATATAGGACCCCGATAGCCACACCCGTAGGCGTCAATAGGTCGAGGCCAAAGACAAGGCCGGTGATGAGGAGGTCGTCAGGTCCAACGGCGACATGATGAAAGCTTTCCTCCGCTTTCAAACGAACGGAATGCGAGATGCCACTGAGAGGTACTGACCGCCTATGACTCGATTATAGTAGTTAAAATTGGCAATGAAATCTAGAAAAGCCAGCTATTCAGCGCGAAGAGGACGGTGAGCATACGATGGTCAAATCATTAGACGCAGCCGCCGCTAGATCCCATATAGAGATGAGTCCTCCTTCTAGCGGCGGAAAACGCTGAGGCTAATTATCAAGCGATTGTCGCAGAGGCGCGACGGCATGGCGAATTCGTATGGAATTTTGGTTGCGCTATCCGGCACTCAATCAGTGCTCGTTCATCGTTTCATGATCAAAATGACAGACTTGGCGGGGCATGAGTAGAGATTCCCGGAGTCACTTGCATGTCACAGTTTTGAGTGATGGACTGCTGCACGCGCAGCTACCTGCGGCAGGCCTGGTTTGACCGGGCAATCTCTCGCCGGCGGAGCAGAGACGGACTCCCGAGACGCTGGATGACGCTGGCGGATGCGGGGTTTGCGATACACCGCATCGATGCCCAAACGCGTCATACTGGTGCGCACTCGCTTGCGTCCGATCGTACAACCTTCTCGCCTGAGCAGATCGCACAGCATCCGGCGGCTAACGGATGGTCCAGATGGAGCTCGTCGAGACGGAGAATCCACCTATGACACTGCGCCGACGGGTAATCATGTATGAAACAGGAGATTTCTGTCGTTGCGGGCCATGGTGGCCCGAAGCCGTCCTGTCACGCATAACCGGCTTAAGGGCACCATAAGGATATACGGAAGGGCCGCAACATCACGGGCATGATTTTGCTCTCGGTCAAGGCATCGGCCTCATCGCATCTCGACGACGATAACGAATCAGATCATGACTACGAAGGGAGAGCTCTCGGGGTGACAGGGTCCTGCCAGAGTTCTGTTTAAGCTGACGGGCTCCTAGAGGTTATGGTAGAAGGGAACGCACCGCGGCAGCCCGTCGCTACAGGAGGATGGCTCGAAGCATGGATGAAAAAGCGTGCGTCCCTCTATGGATAAAATGGCAGGAAAAACGGGCGTCCACTCCGCGCCGGGTCGCGGCACGGAAGCTAGGCTCTCTCTTCACCCTCCCACCCCTGTTCGGAATCTGTACAGCAGGACATACACGACGACGGTTTGAGCGATGGTCCGCCGCCTGCTTTCTAACCATGAGCCTCGCAGGGCTCTTGCAGGCGTGCGGCACGGTTGCTACTTCCCGCCTGCCGGCACCTTCGGGAAGCGTCAACGCCCATCGCATCGATCATGTGGTGATCGTCGCGATCGACGGCCTCATGCAATCAACGCTACTTTCCTACCTACAGGATCGTCCCGGAACGAAACGCGGCGGCTTGCACGACCTGCTCGGGGTCCGTCGAGAATCGGATGGCATCGTCCTCACCAAGGGCACGGCGGTTCAGCAAGCTGTCACGGTGTTCCCTTCTTTCACGTACCCCTCATGGACATCCATGTTTACCGGCGTCTATCCCGGAGCTCATGGAATCACAGGCAATAATCTGTTCTTTCGCGATCGGCAGATCGCGCGCTACTACACCGAATATCATCTCGACGCGATCAGGGCACAAGTCGATAAAGACTTTTTCTCCGACGACATCAACCCCGATATCCACACCCTTCACGAGTATGTTCGGGACGCAGGCGGGCGGAGCATCGTGGTTCACAACATGCTCACCCGAGGAAGTGAAGCCATAAAACCTGACTTTGATACGCTCTGGAACTATCAGAGCAATCAGAGTCATGCGGTCGATGAGAATTCTTTGTGGGAAGCTGTACACACACTCACATCCTTGAATCACAAGGCAGGGAGTCAGCAACCCACCTTGCCCTCAGTCTTCACGCTGTACTTTTCAGGTTTAGATCATATGGAACATATCGGCCAAGACGATCCGGAGGAGGCGCGCCTTGCATATCTCGAGCAGATCGATAATCTCCTCGCCCAGTTCTTTGGCGGGCACCAAGCCATTACACGAAACCATTTTGAAAAGCCCACGGCAAAGCCGGTTCAGGCCGATGCCATTGCCTGGCCTGGTCTCTTGCAATCCCCGGCCTGGCAGCATACCGCGATCTTATTGGTTTCCGACCATGGCCACACTCCCGTGAGGTGGGTGGATGCATTAGGCATCGAGGACCTCAATTTGATTTTTGAGGAGCTGAGTGAAACGTCCGG
Source organism: Nitrospira sp. (assembly GCA_013696305.1). Classification (GTDB taxonomy): domain Bacteria; phylum Nitrospirota; class Nitrospiria; order Nitrospirales; family Nitrospiraceae; genus Nitrospira_A. The sequence goes on along the minus strand of JACCYV010000181.1, from coordinate 1,347 downwards.
ACGACCGTTTCGGTTGGAAGAACCTTCCCTCGTGACCCACAGTGGTTTGTCAAAAATTCGGGCGATGTGGGGATTTATCGAGGAGGGGAGTGTCTCCAGCCGCGCGAATATCGTGCCGACTCTTAACGGCGGCGCGCTCGGATTGCATATCAAGCCTTACGAAGGATCCTGGAGTCAACGGCCGGATTATACCGCCGATGTAAAACCCGTCCTTGAGTCCCTGCTTTTGACCATGCACAAGAGCCAGTATGACCCGGAGGTCGTGCTGTACTATACGGACCAACGGTACGTGATCCTTCCTTATACGTTTTCAAATGGCGGCATCCAGCTTCTGCCGTCGCTGGAAGTAGACAAGAGCCTGCTTAATTCCCCAAAATTTCCAGACGCCGCCTTGCGGTTGAAAGGGCTGGCCTCGGGCAGGCCGGGTGACCCTGCTAGCGCGCCAGACGTCATCCTGCTAGCCGACCGAAGCCGTAAATTAACTTACGCGAATAAGCGGGAATGGCGAGTACTGGAAGGGCTCAAGATAGAGAACCACCGTCACTTTCGTTCGGACCATGGACATTTGCACGCGGACGAGTCAGTGGTCCCGATGATCTTTGCGTTCGGCGGTGATCCCGGTGCGCATCCGCATTCCACTATATGCCACGCGTCCATTGTCGACGTGGCTCCTACCGTACTCGATCTTCTCGATCTCCTGCCTTCATACGAGCAGGCATTGACAGCGCGTCCGGCAGATCTCCGTGGTCACTCCCTCAAGAGGCTGATTGAACGCAGCGCTTCCGAAGCCGATCCGGCCGAGAGTCTATGCACACCCCACCTCAATAAATAAGAACGGGAGGGTAATTCGCATTCGCACCGACATGTGGGCTGCTTGCCCATGAGGTGTGGATACTAAGTTGAAGGACATCTAACGAAGATCGTGGACGACATAAAAGCAACCTTGTGTTCCTGGGTCTCAATAATCATGCGGGCCTATCCCCTCCTCCTTTGCACAGGTTGGGCAGTAATACATTTCAGCCGTCCAAATCGTCCACGGGGCCTCGTCCGTCGCACCTGCAGCCTTCTTCCCGCATTCAAAGCAGAAGGCGTTCCAATATTTTCGTGTCAACGCGGAGGCTTTCAAGTGGTGAACGGGCATCAGTCAACTCCCTCATGAATTGTGAAAGGCCGGGCAGCATTGTTGGATACGCCTCCTCCAAACACATCAATCGTATCATTCATGGTTTTCAGATTAAGGTACCGACGTGCGTATATGACACGAAATGAACCGCTCCGCCTGTCCCTCTTGCGCGTGGCCGGTCAACACCATGGCATGGGATTCGGCACGACTAGCTCTGAAATTTT
>JACCYV010000168.1 GCA_013696305.1 Nitrospira sp. | reverse complement strand
GAGCAACCCGCTTCTCGACTATTGCTTGACCTTATGCAGATGGCATGCCGTGGTCAGCTCAGGGATGATGTTCAGGCGCACGAAAATTGCGGCACTATCAAATGCTGGGGAAAACTTGTGTAACTTGAAAATTTTTGCGATGGCATGACAGCCCGGCGGATCACTGTGCGACCGACATCCGTGCAAGATGTAAAATTTCCCGACGATGTCAATCGCGTATCGGTCGTTTATCTTACGAAGGCTCCCTAATGACGCAGACTCGACTGTTCAGAGAGCAGTTGTAAAAATAATTGACAGGCAACCGGCATTCTTTACACTTTTGGGAGGTGCGCCTATCAAGACGAACGCACAGGAGAGGATGAACCCTAACGCTTGATTGAATATTTAGAAATCAGCCCGTGGAGGGTGGGGCGGCTGACGCCTAACGCAAGAGCGGCTTTCGTAATGTTCCAATCACATCTGACCAAAGTCTGTTGTATGTACTTTTGTTCGACTGACTGACGGATGTCCTTCAGGGTTTGGCCTACGTATGTGGTATTCATGGAGGTCATCTCCAAATCTTCGGAGGTGAGGTGCGGTCCTACCGCCATAATCACCGCGCGCTTGATTCGATTTTCCATTTCCCGAACATTTCCCGGCCAATCATGCGCTTGCATGGCCTCGACGGCATCGCGCGTGAATCTGGTTATTGTCCTCTTCAATTCATGCGCGCAACGCTGCAAGATCGCCTGTGCTAGTAATACAATATCCGGGCCACGCTCCCGAAGCGGCGGGACCGTAATCGACACTACCTGAAACCGGAAAAAAAGGTCTTTGCGGAAGACGCCGTCGAGGATGGCTTGGGCCAGGTCACGGTTGGTCGCGGCGATGATACGGGCGTCCACCGCAATCTCTTCACGTCCTCCCACGCGGACGATCCGTTGCTCCTGAAGTACATGCAACAATTTGACCTGCAGAGGCAGTGGAAGTTCTCCGATTTCATCCAGGAAGAGGACGCCTCTATGGGCCGATTCAATTCGTCCTTTTCGTTGGATGTGCGCTCCAGTAAAGGCGCCTTTCTCATGACCGAAGAGCTCGCTCTCCAAAAGATTATCAGGAATGGCTCCACAGTTGATGGCAATAAACGGGGCGTGCTGCCTTCGGCTCTGTGTGTGGATGGCATGCGCGACAAGGCCTTTGCCAGTCCCGCTTTCACCGGTGATCAACACGGGCACGTCGTAATCGGCGACACGCCGGATCGTCGTGAAAACACGCTGCATCGTGGCGCTCGTCCCGAGAATGTCTTTGAAATTCGCCGCGCCCTGCTCTTCTTGCGAGACGCGATGTTTCCGCTCGAGAGGAAGAAAACAGGCGGCCCGCTCAAGGGTGTCCTGCACGGCACCGGCCTGAACCGGCCTGTGTATGCAGGCAGAGGCCCCAAGCTGCACGGCTCTTAATGCATCGGCATGATTACCGTTCTCGAGAATAACGACGACCTTTGTTAATGGATCGATAGAAAGGAGTTCTTCCAGAGCCGCCAGCCCTTCGGTGGCTTTGTCAGGCGTGGGACCCAGCCTCAGATTCATTATGATCAGGGAAGGACGGTGGGCGTTCGCCAGTGCAACGGCGGCCATTCGCTCCTCCGCTACCAGTACGATGTAGGTGGACGAGAACGCTTTTCTAATTTGTTCACGACTCCTTTCTTCGTATTCAACCACCAACATCGTCTGGCTCATTGCTAATTCCATTGTCCTCAATTTTATGTCACGAGTGTAGGTGCATCCATACTAGGGAAATCCCTGCATACTCTTCCCAGGCGCCAAGTATTATTCTTGCTTAGTTCTGCGAGGATGGTATCATTCTAGCGTATAACGATAATTTTGGCCGGCGGATCGACTGATAAACAGCGAGGCTTCAGACGCTAGGTGATCCAATAGAATCAGCGCCGGTCGCGTCGCCCTCATAAGCGATGCGGCGTCCGTCTTTTCAGGCGCGCTTCCACAACGACTCGGCCAGAGTTGAACGCTTCCCTGAGTCGTTTGCGATGTACTGTATCCCTGTCAGTCAGCAAGATCCTGCGAACCTCCATTACTTCCCCCCTCCATAACACGGGAACGATATCGATCATGCACGTGCTCGTTCTGCGACGGTACGGTCGCGTTTCGATCAAGCATAGAGCTGTGATTCGGCTCTTTCTCCGATCTACGGAGGACGGGTGCGGGTGGATTGCTCTCATTAGCAAATATTTCGATTTTCAGGAAGAAGCCGAATATCGACTCGTTCCTCAATAAGCGCACACGACCACTGGACGTATGGGTGCGGTGAAATTGATGTGCAGGGACGGGCGCGCATCTTGTCGTGGTCAATTCGATGGCGCTTTTCGGCTGGTGGTTCCACATTCAAGAGCGGCTGATCCGCCTGCCCGACCGTTTTGAGGCAGACGTTAACCGCCACCGTCTTGTCACCCTTCTGTTTGGAAAGACCACCCTCTGCCATGCTCTTCCTCCTATGTGTCCACAAAATTATGCCTTCCCCTTTTGACTTCCCAGGCACCGAAGTGGGTGAATGTAACACTACTTGCACATCCAACCCGCCTCAGGTGACAAGGCGGAGCATATGCGAAGACCGCTCAAGTGGCTATTCCTCGGAGGTTGGGCACGCGTCAAAACTTAAGTACTGAAGAAGCGCAGGATTTGGAGCCCGACGTTCAACATAATATGGAACAGGTACCGGTAATGACGCCGGAACTGTGCCGGGCAATCCACGTCTACCTGGCGACTTCTCGAGCTTGGATCGTGATGGCCAACCTTGACGATCTGATCAGCGAAGTGACACAAATGAATCTGCCCGGGACCTTGGATACCTATCCGAATTGGTTCCGGAAGTTATTGGTGTCGCTGGAGGACCTTCGACGGGATGAACGGGGCAATTGCGCGCCGCGGCCGTGCGTACTCTTCGCCGTCCTGCTGCAACCCATAGGCCGTGGCCCCTGCGCGTCTTGGACTCGTGATGAGGAGCCGAGATCCGGTCGTCCCTGCCATTGCTGCGCTCTTGTTCCTCGTCATCACCTTCATCGATGACCATCACACTCGAGACCCCACTCAAAAGCTGACCATTATTCAACATCGATTCCAACCCCAGATTCTCTTCGATTTGCACGTCCACTTCGACCATCACCATTGCCTGGAATCTTAGTGGTGCGGGGCAAGTGAACTCAGCAAACACCGCCAGTATCTCGGCGCTGAGTCGTTGACCAGGCTGGTGACCACATTATGGAAGATCATCTCTGCACTCTCGACGTTCATCATCTTGCTCATGATCACGAATGGTGGAACGGCGTGGTAATAGTATGCCAAGAAACGATCTATCAAGGTAGCACCGTCAGTCCGATAGAGGAGGATGGTGTCCCCGCCCAGAAGGCGGCCGAGGCGAATGGCCGACCCTTCGGATACCAATGCCTCGAACTGGAACTCTTGCTCACTCACTATCTTCCTAGATCGGCGCGCTCCACTATTTTCAGCGAAGGTCTCTGCTCCTTGAGTTGAAAAGCCGGCCTCCGGAAAATACAGTGGGAGATAGTGCGTCATGATGCTGTGCGGGACGCGGACCTTGCGCAATGGGACTTGGTGATTACTCCCGCAGGTCATTCACCGCATGGACCAGGGGATCGTGATAGCGTTGGGTGACCCCGGTCTTGAGCAAATGCAACAAGACCTGCGTGTCCTTGGGGTCGTCTATCCCAGGAATTATAGAGGGCATCACATGTCCGGGCCACGGCCAGTGAGGAAATCAGGCGCAGTTCAAACCCGCATTGATGCAGGAAGTAGGCGAGCGGCCGGTGATGGTGCTCGTGGCTTCAATCGATGCGGACAGTGCCCGGCAGCCTTGCAGTCGCTGTCGTAGTACATCATAATCATGCTGGCAGTTCACCATGCGCCACCGCTGACGGCCTCCAGTCGGAGGCTCAACCAGCACCTCATGGATTGCTTCGCTACGTCGATCGCCACGAAAATAACTCTCGTCGAGAACTCCGAAATGGGGGTCATAGGCGTGTCCTCCTGCTAGGGTGAGTGGATCACTGCATTCTAGAGGAGAGATGACCTGCGGATGGCCTCCCTTCCGCATATATTACGGACCGGAGTTCTCAGGAACTGTGTTGGATGCGTGGGCTGGTCAGCACGGAGTACGGCTGCACTTCATCCAACCAGGAAAGCCGGTCCAGAATGCCTTCATTGTAAGCTTCAATGGGCGGCTCCGAGAGGAGTGCTTGAAGAGCACTGGTTTATAACCTTGCAGGAGGCCCAAGTCGTGATCAAGGCCTGGCGGCGCGAGTACAATAATGAAGAACGCCCACAGACGATAGGTCATGTGACACCGATGGAGTTCATCTAAAACTATCCAGACCGGTCCCAGGCAGCACAGGAGTCAACTTCGTTGGCCGTGGTGTAATAAATGGGGTAAGGTCAAAGACGACGGAGGAGCGGGTGCGAGACTTCGCCCAATGTTAGAGGAACTGATCAAGCTCGTAAGAGATGTAGGGCGAAAGGTTCAAGTTGCGAAATGAGAGAGGTTCAGTAGGGTTCTCATTTGTAGTCCTCACGACGGAGAGTACGAGCTCTGCCGGCCACCATTCAGCATCATGATGACCTGATCGGTCATTCGGTATAACCAGGTAATTACCCTGGAAGAAACAAAAGGTAGCCTAGTATGCTAGCAGCTGCGCTGTGGAAGACATCCTTTGCTAAAGAGCACGTTTCCCGCAGGAGTCCTAGGACAAGCCGGTGAAAGGTGCGCATCGGCTGAGTTGTGTATGTCTTAATCGATTGATTTGGCTTCTCGACCCCATACACCACAGAAGACACCAAGGAGCATTGTCCAATGAAGCTGCAGGTTATCCGTGAACATCTCTTCTCCGAACAGATTCGCCAATACAAACGGAGGCCAGAACACGAATAACAAGCAGCCTGCTCCAATCACTGCGAGCGACGTTTCACCACCATACGCCGTGTGGACGCTTGAATACGCGCTTCTAAATACCCACACACACAAGATGAGCAAAGGCGCAAGCGCTCCAATTCCCGCCTTAGCGAGAATATCCAGAAAGAGATTATGCGCCGTGTGAAAGTGAATCAGATTGCCTTCATAGGGTAAGCCCATTACTTCCTCAAGAAACCACTTGCGGTCAGGGCCAACGC
>JACCYV010000161.1 GCA_013696305.1 Nitrospira sp. | reverse complement strand
GGCCCTAAGGGGCGAGGAAGACGAAACAATTATGTTACCTGTGGAAGGTCTTCCACCCACATCACTTTCGAACCATAGGGTCCATTGGCAAGTGCAGCGTAAAATTTTCGATCGGCCGTAACCACAGCGCCATCGACCGCTTCAGCCAAGGCTAGATATAAACAATCGTACACACTTCTCTGAGTGTTCACTGCGAGTTGATAGGCGGAGGGAAACAGCCGCGCATCGGCATGCCTCTGGAGCGCAAGATCCTTTAACGCCATGACGATCATTTCGCCTTCGGCCGGCGTGAGTTCAGCTCGCCGAATTTTCTTGGCTATGACATTGCCGAGTTCCAATGTCATAAATGCGGGAACGTGAAGTCGAAAGTGCGAACGACGCAAGCGAAGTGCAGCCTCCGAGTGGATCTCCGGAAGGAACCATTTGATCGCCACGCTAGCATCGACCACATAACATTTCACCGATCACGATCCTCACGGACGAGCCCCGCACTATCGCTGAACTTCCGGCCAGACTTTCTCAATTGCTTGTGAAATTCTTCGATCCGCAGCCAGGCGCCCTCATAGTCCGGCACCGCCTCTTCAAGGATCGTCTTCACTTCCGATTGAAGAGACCGGCCATGCTCCTTTGCTCGCTTTTTCAAACGTTCGACCACCTTCTCATGAAGCTGTCGCACAAGGACCTGCGCCATAGACACCTCCTGAATCCAGACCATTGCTAGCAGAACGATAGCAGGCTCATGTTTTATGGTCAATAGATTGGACCATGGAAACCAGTTGATACAGATTTGTCAGCATAAAGAGCGCGGCGACCTTCTTGTTTTGCACGCGGTATCTTAGTAGTCTTCGGACCGTCGACTATCTGGGCGTCCTAGACAGATTGTGGCGGCACGGCGGACGAAAGACGGACGAGAGTGAGCCATGCTGTCAGATGAGAAAGGTGTTTTTATGCGCGGCGAGATACGGTTTGTCATGATGATTGCGGTGTCGTTGACCCTACAGGGATGCATCGGTGTCGGTGCATGGACGCTCGGAAGTCGAATTGAGTCCAACGACCGTCCAAAGATCGATCAGACCAGAGGATCGATCGACATACATAAAGCGGGGGGCGATGGAAACCTACAAACAAGCGCCGATTTGGGCGCACAGTGGGGTGAGCCTGACCGGGTGGCATCCCGCGAGGCCGGCAAAGAAGAGTGGATTTATAAGACGGACGGCTTGCGGTGGTCTGGTCTGGTGCTGTACGTCGTCGTCATTCCCCTGCCTGCGATGATCCCCGTCGGATCGCAATATGTCTCCTTTCTCATTCATGACGGACACATCGAGAGCGCCACTCGCGCCGATTGGGCATTCAAGGCCGGCGCCTACTGCGGGTTCTTCGGCATGACGTATGGCGGCTGGGGATGCGGAGCGGGTAGCTTTGAAGATTTACGAGGCTAGGAACTAACTCTTAAGAGGCTTTGAGATCTCAGCGGTTCATCTCTGCCAGATATATGACACGGCCTCATCACCCTCGACCGCGCGCATCACCCGTAGATATGGGGGTTCTAGGAGTAAAAAGTAGACGGTGAGAATCCGGAACCATTGAATTACCATCTGACGGCCCATGGCGTTGTGCAGGGAACAGGCATCACGGTTTCTTTGCAACAACCTTCCCCTTCTCCCACACATAGATGGGTGTCTGGTGCATACGCGCCGTCTTGCGGGCAACCTTTGCTGCTCGTCGTAGCGCGTCCCCAACGTGCTTGGAGAACTGGCTTAGTTTTGATCGCACAGGTTTCGTTTTCACGGTCCCTCCTCTAGCAGTCTCGGCCTTGCTCCTGAATTATCATAGATCGCCCATTTGTCGGCCATATCACGATAGATCGACCGAAAATTGCTCCCACTTCGACCGAATCGGCGCACGACGTCGGTTCGAGGCACATCGTGCCCTCCTTGGCGGACACGTGCCGCGATACGCTGGAGCGCGAGGTCAACCGAGGGCAGCGATAGGAACACCAGTTCGATGAGATACCCGCTAGCTTTCCAGTGCCTCAGCAGCGGCAGGTATGTCCGCCCGCTCAGGGTACTTTCAAAGGCAAAATCCTCATGTGCCTTCGCCAACCGTCTCAACTCCGTGAGGAAGAGTCCGCTCGCAATAAGGTCGGCATTCACGAAGTGGATAACTCCGCCTTCACGAGGAAGGAACTCCCGAGCGAACGTGGCCGTTCGGCCCGGCAATCACAATGCATCGAGGAGCACCGGTCGATCGGAGTCGCATGGAAGGCATCGCGCATTGTCTCCCTTTTTGATGTATGTAACAAGCGGCCAGGTTCTGCCTGTTCAGCATCGATTGCGCGCGTCGAACGAAAACCCTCATGGCCACACAGGAGACCGATCAGGCTGCCCTCCTCGTCCCTCTGGAATTTCTCCCCTCCCCTCTGGAATTCCTCCTTACCTCACATCCATTGCTTTACATCTCGCATCTCTCATTCGCACATCTGTTTCCACACAACTGACTGTGATTTATAACTTTTACTGACGAGCACTATCTCTCTCCTCCTCCGGCACAATCCCTGCTCTCCTTCTTCTCAGATTTCACCGGACTCCTACGCCATGCCCTCTTCCATCCTGCTTATCGACGACAGTCCCGGCGAATGTGAACTGTTCCGGCAGGCCCTGACGCAGGCCGGCTTTAGGGACAGGTTGGACATGGTCGATGGGAGCCTCGCGGCCATGACGCATCTCGGTGATCATTCGAATGGCGCCGAACCGGCCCTCATTCTGCTCGATCTCAAGTTGCGGGGCGAGCGGGGTATCGATGTGCTGAAGCGTCTAAAACAGGACAGTCGCTATGCGCACATTCCGGTCGTGATTCTTACGAGCTCGGACGACAATATGGATGTCCAAGCCTGTTACCAAGCGGGAGCGAACGGCTACGTGGTCAAACCTGGGCAGTTCAATGACCTGGTGGCGCAGGCACTGCACATCTGGAAGTTCTGGCTCGAACACAACTGCATTAGACGGTTGGTCTCTTCATGCTGACCCGCGCCGCCCTCAAAAATCCCTATGCGGTCTTCGCGCTCTGCATGATCGCGCTGATTTTGGGCGGTGTGTCCTATCAGAAGATGCGCGTGGACATCTTTCCCGAGATCAAGCTCCCCTCGATTCTCGTCACGACGTTCTACCGCGGCTTGAGCCCCACCGAAATGGAAGGCGCGATCACGCTCAAAATGGAGCAGCGCTTCGTCGAAGCGAGCTATGTCGAGCACATCGAATCGCAGTCGCTCGCGGGGATGAGTTACATCAAGGTCTTCTTTCAACCGGACTATGGCATCGACGCGGCCCAATCCGAATTGACCAGCCTGGCCTATAGCATCATCCGCCTGTTGCCGCCGGGCGTGTATCCACCTTCCGTCTATAAGTTCGGTGTCTCAAGTTTGCCGGTTGGCTACCTCTCAGTCAGCAGCGACTCGCTGGGTCCCAAAGAGATCCGCGACCTGGCCTATTTCAACCTACGTCAGCAGATCGCCAGCATTCCCGGCATCTCCTTCGGCCCGCCGCTGGGCGGCAAGGTTCGGCAGATCACGGTGTTCCTCGATCAGCAGCGGCTGCTTGCACGCGGCGTGTCTCCTTCCGAGGTGGTGAATGCGCTCAATGCCCAAAGCGCCATCATTCCGGCAGGCAACATCAAGATCGGGGACCTCGACTATTACGTCTACTCCAATAGCCTCATTGACGTGGTGGACAAGATTAATGACATTCCGATCAAGATCGTGAACGGGACCCCGGTGCTGGTGCGTGACATCGGCACCGCCGCCGACAGCGCCGCCGTCCAGACCTCGATTGTGCGGGTGAACGGCCGCGAAGCGACCTACCTCCCCATCACTCGACAGGAAGGCGCCAACACGCTGGAAGTGACGGACGGCATTCGCGCGAAACTCACCAAGCTCACAGAAATTCCCGCCGGTACCACGACTAAATTTATCTACGATCAGTCACTGTACATCCGCCAGGCCATCGCCAATCTACAGAAAGAGGGGCTCCTCGGTGCCGGACTTGCCGGATTGATGATCTTCATCTTCCTGGCCAGCGTGAAAGCCGCGCTGGTAGTAGGACTGGCTATTCCCTTGTCGCTCACCGCCGCCCTGGTGGCGCTCTATCTAACAGGGCAGAGCGTGAACCTCATGACGTTGGGCGGGCTGGCCCTGGTGATCGGCACCTTGCTGGACAATAACATCGTGGTACAGGAAAACCTGCATCGCCATTTGGAAATGGGAAAGGACGGACGCTCTGCGGCCGAAGATAGCGCAACGGAACTGACGCTTCCGATTCTGGTCGCGACGATCTGCATTCTGATCGTCTATCTTCCCATCATGTTTTTTACCGGTATCGTGAAATACCTCTTCGTTCCACTGGCCATGACCGTGGCCTTCGCCATGCTGGCCGATTATGTCGTGTCGATGTCGGTCACCCCCGTCGTGCTGGCCTGGCTGTATCAGGCTGGTCACGGCAAGGCTTCAGCGCATGACTCGTCGGCCGATGAAGGCTGGTTTCGGCATGTCCTCGGGATCTATGAACCGCTGCTGAAGGCGGGCGTGCGCTTCAAGCCGATCGTCATCGGGATCGCGACACTCGCGTTGATCGCCACCGGCGCCTTATTGATACCTCGACTCCATACCGAGTTTTTCCCGAAAGTCGATGCGGGCAACTTCACCATGCTGGTCACGGCTCCCGAAGGATCGCGGATTGAAAAAACGACGGCGATTGTGGCGCAGATCGAACATCTGGTGCAGGACACGATTCCCAAAGCCGATCTGGAGGAAGTGATCTCCAACTCCGGGCTCTATTATGGCGACGCGGCGCGCTTCGCTCCGAACACCGGAAACCACACGGCCTTCGTGCTGGTGAACCTGATTACCGGCCACCAGGGCCACACGGATGATTACATTGCCTTGTTGCGCAACAAGCTCAAGGCTTCACTGCCGGGCGTGGAGGTCGCCTTTCAAACCGGCGGCATCATCAGCGACGTGTTGAACTTCGGCCTGAAGGCGCCGATCGACATTCAGGTCAAAGGCCCGAGCCTGGATCTCATCCGACCGGTGGCGGAGCAGATTCAGCAGCAGATCGCCCAAGTTCCCAACACGGCCGACGTGCGGATCAAGCAAGGCAAGAGTTATCCCGAACTGCATATCGACGTGGACCGGACAAAGGCCGCCTACTATGGCATCAACCAGAATCGCGTGGTCGTCGACGTCATCACCGGTATCAGTTCGAACCTGGCGCTGTCTCCCAATTATTGGTTGGATCCGAAAACCGCCAACGGCTATTTTCTTTTGGCACAATATCCTGAGCAATCGCTCACCACCACTGAAGATCTGCTGAACATCCCCATCATCGGCGCGCGAACTCCCTTGTTGCCGACTGCCACCCTTACCGGCGGGGGCATGCAGGGTTCGACCCTGGCGCTGCAGAACACGCCGTTCGCCGGTCGGCAGATGGAACTCACCACTGGATACTATGCCTCAGGGGATGACCGGCGCGGGCCGCCATTGTTGCTGCGAGACGTGGCCTCGCTCAAATTCAAGACCGGTCCTGACTCGGTGGACCATTACGACCTATCGCGCTTGATCAACGTGCTGGTGACACCGGTCGGGAACGACCTCGGCCGCGTGGCCCAAGACATCGAGAAGGCCTTGGCAGGCGTGACGCTGCCGAAGGACGTGACCGTACAACTGCGCGGCGAAGTGGCCAACATGCGGAGCGCGATTCAAAACTTCGCGCTGGCTCTGCCTTTGGCCGTGGTGCTGATCTACCTGGTGATGGTCGCGCTGTTTCGATCATTCATCGATCCGGTGATCATCCTCGTGGCCGTCCCCCTGGGGTGGATCGGCACGGTGTTGACCCTGCATTTCACGAATACCTCGGTCAACGTCGAGTCGATGATCGGCACGCTCATGATGATGGGTATCGTGGTGTCGAACAGCATTCTGCTGGTGGATTTCGCGAATCGCATGGTACGCCATGGGGCCACCGCCGAGCATGCGGTATTGGAAGCCGGTCGCCGCCGAATACGGCCGATTCTCATGACTGCGCTCGCGACGATCCTCGGCCTGTTGCCGTTGGCCCTCGGCTTCGGCGAAGGGAACGAAACCATGGTCCCTTTAGCCCGCGCAGTCGTGGGCGGGTTGGCGGTAAGCACCATCATGACGCTGCTGGTCGTACCGGTGATGCACTGTCTGGTGCTGCATCGCCGGGAGAATGGGCCGCTCTCGTCTACAGCCGACGCGACCACGGAGGACACGTAATGGACGAACAGTCAACGATGCCCCAGCGGGTTAGATCGAGACGCCGGACAGCCCGTTGGCTGCTTTTCGTGATCCTGCTCGTCCTGTTGACCGGCGGGTTCCTCTATTGGCGCAACATGGATGAGATCGAACGGCCGGTTTCCACTGGATCCCCTGCCGCCACTCCGTCACCGCAGCCTGCCGGTGAACCTGTTGCGGTGCTCGATAGCGCACCCGTCGACGTGCAGGCGACGAGAGCAACGCGACGCGACTTGGTCTACACAATTACGCTCCCGGCGAATATCTCTCCGCTGTATCAGACTACGCTGTATGCCAAGGTCTCGGGATATCTGAAATGGATCGGGCCGGACAAGGGCGACCGGGTGAATAAGAACCAGGTCGTGGCCGTTATCGATGCACCGGAAGTGGAAGAGCAGTATCAACAGGCGATGTCGGAATTCAAGATCAAGAAGCTGACCCACGAGCGACTCGCCAAAGTATGGAAGGAATCGCCGGATGTCATCGCGAAGCAGGACGTGGACGTCGCCGAAGCGGCCTACCAGGGGGCTAGGCACCTCATGGAACAACGCGTCATCATGCGGGATTACACCAAAGTCCGTGCGCCATACGACGGCATCGTCACCGCGCGGTTTGCCGATCCCGGCGCGTTGATTCAAATCGCCACATCGTCGGCCACCACGGCGATTCCTCTGTTTACGGTCATGGACCTCGACACCGTCCGCGTGTATGCGAACGTGCCGCAGGACGACAGTCCCTGGATCGTTCCCGGCAAGACCAAGGCGTCGGTCAAGGTCTCGGAGTTGCCCGGCCGATCGTTTACCGGCACCATTACCCGCTCCACGCTCGCACTCGATCCCGCGACCCGCAGCCTCCTGGTCGAAATCGATCTTCCCAACGCGGACCATGCGCTCCGGCCCGGCACCTTCGCGCAGGTATCGCTCGGGTTGCGCGAAATTCCTCAGGCGCTGGTCGTGCCGCCCCAGGCGGTCGTCAGCACACAGAAAGGCAAATCGGTCTTCATCGTCGCACAGGGAAAGGCCCTCTCGATTCCGGTGCAGACGGGCATCAGCGACGGCCGCTGGATCGAGATCGCCTCCGGCTTGAACGGCGACGAAGAGATCGTCGTCGTCGGCAAACGCAGACTTCTGGATGGGACGCCGGTTCAGCCGTCACCGTTCAATCTGCCGGAGGCTGTACCATCCCAACAGAAATTCGACCGGCGCGCGCCGGGCGGCACTCCGCCCCCCACGACCGTAGCCGCGCCGTCCGCGAACCCGGCCATACAGAAATAGGGAGACCACCATGAGACGCTCATTACATCGCACCACCTTCATAACGCTCGTCCTGCTGGCTGCAGTCGCGGCCTTCGCCCCTCGCTCACGCGCCGCTGAAGCTGAGATACCCGTCACGTTGACTCAGGGCAGCTTTCTCGCTGTGCAGCGGGCCCTCGAAATTGCCGTCAAGAATCACCCGATGCTTTTGGAGGGCGCCGCAAACCTCAAGGCATCGGAAGCTCGCACCGAACAGGCCCGCTCGCTCTATTTCCCTCAGATCTACGCCAACGCCAACACTGTGGCCGGCGCCGGCGTGAGCAATCCGCGCTTCTTGATCGGTGGCGGGCTGCTCCGTGAAAACCAGACGACCTTTGCAGGCGGCGTCATCGCCAACCAACGTCTGTACGATTTCGGGTATGCCAGTAACTTGATCGACTCAAACAAATTAGCCGAACGCGCACAGGGACAGGATGTGAGCGCGAGGCGCGCCCTCGTACTCTTGTATGTACAACGCGCGTATCTGACCGGTTTGAAGCGGCGCCGCCTCGTTCAAATTGCGGAAGAAACGGTTCGGGAACGCGGTCAGATCGCCGCTCAGATAGAAATACTCTACCGCCAGCAACTGAAGTCCAAGCTCGATTTCGACCTGGCCCATGTCGAGCTCGTCAATGCCCAATCGCTCCTGGTGCGAAGTCGCAACGATTTGAAATCCAGCTTCGCCGACTTGAACCGGACCATGGGCATCGCCGGGACCGACGACTACGTGCTGGAAAACATTTCGGTCGAGGTGCGTCCGCAGAAAACGCTCGAGAGCCTGATCAACGAGAGCCTTTCGCACCCTGAAGTGAAACGTGCCAAGGAACAGACCGCCTCAGCCGACGCGAGACTGACCGCCACCAAACGGCAGTTCTTCCCGACTGTATCGGCGATTGCCAGCGGCGGCACCTTCGATCCTTTCGATCCGCGCCAGAACCAGCAAACCGGCGGATGGTGGATGGCCGGCGCGTTGGTCTCAATGCCGCTGTTCACGGGATTTTTGATCGAGAATCAAGTCGTGGAAGCCGCCGCCAATCGGGAAGCCGCCTCTGCCGCCACCAGTAACATCGAACAGGCGTTGACTCAGCAGGTCACCAACGCCTACCTCGATACCGTGACGTTCGCCCAACAAATCAAATTAGTGGAAGAACAGGTGAAAACCGCGGAGGAAGCGTTGCAGCTCTCGAAACAGCGGTACAAACTGGGGTTGGGAACGGTGGTGGAGGTGACGCAATCGGAAGTGGCGGTCACCACGGCACAAACACGTCTGGCTGAAACGCAGTACGATTATAAAATTGCCGAGGTCACGCTGGCCTATACGTCGCAGGGCGACGACACCGGCCGCATTCTGCTGCTGAGCCGCTCCACGCCCGCCGGCCGACCGGCGGGAACCGTCAGCCGATTGGAAGGTCCGCACGGCATCAGCAATTAATAGGTTCCCGGTGGCGCAGAGCGCGCTATGCCAGCGGTCCCAGCCCTGCCTGCGGAGGGAGAGGTTCACATGGCCTTGCGGGGAAAAACTTTCGCGAGGTCGATGACGAGTTCGTCTTTTGTGTTGGCCAGCAGCCCATCCCACAGACTGGTGCGTTGACGAACCATGGCTTGATCGAGATCGAAGAATAAATCGAACCCCTTGGAGACAATGGGATTCATCGGGTAACGCCGGTCGTAGATCATGCCGTAGGCCGGAATCCCGTACACCGTCTGCCAATTCCCTAAAATGAAATGGAGTTCGGTCCCCTTGACGTACAGTCCGCCTGACGTGATGATGCGCTTCACCGACGTTTGCGGCTGGCTCATGTAGTAGGTTACCCGCTCATTTTCACGTGCCATACGCAATGCTTCCACCAGCTGCGGCACCAGAGTCGTAATTTCGGCATCGCGAAACATCGGCAGCCGACGCGAGTCATCCCCCAACCAGCGTTGTAACGCCGCCCGATGCTCCTGCACCGTGAGCCCCATCAACACACGCCGCACCTGCTCGTGAGAGAATTGAGCCGGGTGGCTGAGATGGCCCGGCGGCCATTCCGGCAGCACATTGGCATCCAACTCGAGCCGGACGAAGTTGACGGGGTCTTCGTACACGGTGCGCAAGGGCACGTGCGGGAT
Source organism: Nitrospira sp. (assembly GCA_013696305.1). Taxonomy (GTDB): domain Bacteria; phylum Nitrospirota; class Nitrospiria; order Nitrospirales; family Nitrospiraceae; genus Nitrospira_A. The sequence continues at coordinate 9,410 of JACCYV010000161.1, read as the reverse complement.
GGCGCAGCCGGCAAGAAGCGCGAGAATAATGCCCTGGGAAGCGTAAGACGAGAATCGTGAGGCTTTGGCCGCACAGGCCTGGAAAACCGGCCGCCAAGAAATGGATCGCTCTCTCCTGACTTTCCTCACGTCTTATCTCACAGCCCTTCCGTCACTCCGTAACGGCGACCGTCATTTCGACCCGTTCCAGCGGATTATCCTGCCCGTCACGCTTGACACCCACGACTTTGTCGACGACCTCCAGTCCGCTCTGCACTTCGCCGAAGACCGTATATTGCCAGTCCAGAAAGTTCGCGTCATTGACGCAGATAAAAAACTGCGATCCCGCGCTGTCCGGATCGTTCGCGCGCGCCATGGACACCGTGCCCCGCTTATGCGGCTTGCTGCTGAACTCCGCCTTCACCTTATGCCCCGGCCCACCCCTGCCGTGGGAGGCTCGATCGGCATCCTTACTGTTCGGATCTCCCCCCTGGATCATGAACCCAGGAATTACCCGGTGGAACGTCGTGCCGTCGTAGAACCCCTGCTTCGCCAGATCGACAAAGTTCTTCACATGGTTGGGCGCTACGTCCGGAAACAAGCGCAGCACGATTTGGCCCCAGGGCTCGTGTTTCGATGTGATGGTGATGGTTGCTTGTATTGATCCCGCTTGTGCCGTCATCTCATATCCTTTCCTGCTCAGTTAAAACGGAAGGGCGCCACGCTTTCCCCTTCCAACCCCTGGCTCACCGCCGTCCAGGTGAGGCCGTCGTCATCGCTGCGAAAGACCCCCGAACTGGTGCCGGCATAAAAGCCCCCCTTCTCACTCTCAATCAACACCTGAATGGACAGGTTGCTGAGCCCCTTGTTCAAGGGCACCCATTGCCGGCCCCTGTCGGCGGATTTAAAAATGCCCCGGCCCGTGGCCACATAGACCCCCCGGTCGTTGCTGATCAGGCCGCGAATGGAATCATTCGGTAAGGCTCGACTGATCGGTAACCAGGTTTTTCCGCCGTCGCCGCTGCGGAACACGCCGCCGTCGAACGTCCCCGCATAGACACCCTGTTCCTTGTCTACCGCCAACACCCGGATAAAATTCTCCACGAGGCCTTCGTGGTCACGTAATCCCTGCCTGAGGCGTATCCATCCCTCAGCGCGTCCCTTGTAGCTATGGATGCCTTTGCCGGAAGTGCCCGCATACAACGTGCCGTCGGTGGTCCGCGCCAGCGCATGCACCAGAATTTCATCCAACCCGGTGGTCACGACCTTCCATTGATCCTGTGCTGCATTCAACAGATAGACGCCGTCGCCCGTTCCGGCATAGAGTCCTTTCGCATCCATCATCAGGGCCTTGATCTCAAGCCGCTTGAGTCCTTTGTTGACTGGCTGCCAACTCTTGCCTGCGTCATGTGAGCGGAACACGCCGCCGCGAAACGTGCCCGCATAAATGGCGCCGTCTTTCGCCGTCGTGAGACAGAGCACGAAGGGGTCCGTCAATCCCTCATTGACCGCGGTCCAGGTATCGCCACGATTGCCGCTTCGAAAAATACCCATCCCGAACGATCCGGCATAGACAACCCCGCCGCTTCCCGCCGCCAGTGCCTGAATACTCGTGTTGCCGATATCGGCTGACCCGGCTGGATCTTCGCCGGGATGCGCCTGTTTCAGCGCCGGCGGTCCGCTATTCGCGCTCCCGTTCGGAGCAGATACCGCTTGTGCGGTCCCATGCAGACTACCCAGGGTCAGTGCCGTCAACACAAGGAGATGACGCAGCATGGCAAGACCCTCCTTCCCAAAATTGTGTCCACTAAGTCAGCGGACTCGATGACCGGCAGTACCTATCGGTATATCAGGATCCAGCGGCATATTCACGCCGGGGGTCGTTCCGCCGGCCCGCCCGAATATCTTGGCGCCGAGAATACCGATTTCATACAGCACCATGAGCGGCACCGCCATCAGCAGCATCGTAAATAATGTGGCATCCGGCGTCACGATGGCAGAGATGATCAGCGCCGCCATGATGGCATGTTTGCGATAGTGCGCCAGCGTCGCCGCCGAAACCACCCCCGCCCGCGACAACAACGTCAGGACCAACGGCAACTCGAAGGCGCAGCCGAATACCAAAAGGAATTTGACGTTGAAGTCGATGTACGTACCCACGCCCAGAGCCGGGGTGACGTCGCGATCCATTCCGAAACTGACGAAGAAATCGATGACGAGCGGCAGAATGACGAGGTTGCAAAATATCAGCCCAAACGCAAACAGCAGGACAGCCAGCAGGAACAGCGGAATCGCCCAGCGCTGTTCTTTGGGCAGCAACGCCGGTACGATGAACTTCCACACCTGGTAAAAAATGATCGGCAGACTCAAGATCATGCCTGCCAGGAAGGAGACTTTGATGGAGGCGAACAGCGCTTCGGTCGGCCCGTAGAACACCAACTGATTAGGAAACGGTCGATTGAGCCACGCGACCATCTCGGAGGAGTAGGCGAACGCAGTCGCAAACGCGACACCCAAAGTCACCGCGATAATCAGCAGCCGCTTTTTGAGCGACTGAATATGGGCGGCCAGTGGTGCGAGCATCGCCTATCTGAATCAACGACCCGGCTCTCCGTTACCTTTGATCGCGAGGCCGGTTAGGAGGACTTCTCGACCTTCGCTAGCGGGAAGATCGAATGAGTTCGGCCATTTTGTCCTTGGTGGCCAGTTTTTCCTTTTGCAACTGTTTCTTCAGCATTTCCTCGGCGGGAGTCAGGACATGCCGCCGTTGTAAATCCGACAATTCTGCAGCGAGACGATGGTGAGACTCTTCCAGGGCCCGGAATTCTGTATTGGATTCCCGTAACCGGTCAGTGATCGCAGTCTCCGCCTGCATATTGCACCTCCTGGTTGACTACACCCGTCCATGAACAGTCGTCATGCCGCCCGGCTCATGAATTTCCCCCGGCGGCTTAAAGAGAGTCCCCAATTTAAGCGGCGCCATCTCCATCAGCGCCGCATCTTCCTCGGGATTGGCATAATACCGCGTCCGTGTGGCCATCCGGCGAAACCCGAGCCGGTCATAGAGGGTCAGCGCGCCCTGATTCGACACCCGGACCTCCAGCATCGCCCGATTCGCTCCTCGCTCCAATCCGGTTCGCAAGGCCGAACAAACCAGCCGCGTCGCGACACCCTGCCGGCGAAACGGGGGGAGCACGGCCAGATTCATCAACCGCACCTCCTCGAACAGGATCCAAAAACAAAAATAGCCTGCCAGGACGAGGGACCCCGATAGAGGATCGGGACACTTCGCCAGCAGAAAATTCGCAAATGGATTGCCGGACAGTTCAGCTTCCAACATTTTGCGCGTCCAGGGAGCAGAGAAGCAAGTCTGTTCGATGGCCCACACCTCATCGAGCGCGTCCGCGGTCGCCGGCTCAATCGTCACGCTGTCCGGAGCCATTACGTCACAACCCTCAGCCATACAAGGCCCTGCCATCGCCGGCCTATTTCCGTGCGCGCGGATCGGTACCTTCTCGATTGACTCGCCGCCGACCCTGCGCCATCTTCTTCGCGACCCGTTCCCGCCGTCGCTCCAGTGCTGACACGCCCCGCTGTTCATCGAATTTTACTTCAGCCTCGGTGCGCTGCACATATAGCGGGACGATATTCCCTTCAGGCAACTGCCCCCTCTCAATGCGCAGTCTCGCTGCAAGAGCCACGTTAACGGCCGAGGGACGCTGCTGCTCCGGCGACTCCCGCACATGCCCGCCGATTGACTCGATCGCCTGCCGGATTTCCTGCTCATAGGCTTGCCACCCGTTCCCGAATAGCGTGCCGGACCCGGTCCCTTGCAGCGCCTGGGAGACGGAAGATGGAGGCCCCACCTGCTCGGCGATTCGCGTATGAAGGACCGGTCCCGGCAGCCACTCATAGACTGCCCAGTACACTTCATTATGCCGGCTCTTGAGTACCGGGACCAGCAGACCATGCACCGAGCGCAGGTTCCACACCATGGCCTCCAGGGTCGGCACCGGCACGACAGGCGTTCCCAGGACGGCATGGAAGCCCAGCATCGTCGCAAGCCCCACACGCAAGCCGGTGAACGATCCCGGCCCGATGGACAAGGCCAAACCCTGCAATTCTTTTAATCCCAGGCTGGTTTCCCGCAAGACGCGATCGATGGCGCCCATCAACGACCGCGCGTGCGAACCCCCGGCATCCTGCTCAGCGATCGCCAAGACCCGTTCGCCTTGCAGCAGCGCCACGCTTTGCCAGGCCGTGGCCGTCTCGATCGCCAACAAAAACTGGAGTGATGGCGACGTCATACCCGCCCCAGTTCGCTCGCCTTGATCGGTTCATTAGGAATCAGCTCGTGGAACGTCACATGCAAACTGCCGGAGCCTTGCCCATCGGTCATGTGGATGGCAAAGGGTCGCAAAATTCGCTTGGCGGCTACAGGTTGCTGAACGTTCACGGCCCCGACCGTCTCAGATGCGCCTACCGCGCGATAGTCTTCAAATTGCATGGTCGCCTCAATGTCCCCAGCGGGCGATAGCTTCTCTTCACGCACGACAAGTAAGTTGCGCCGATCGAACCAGATCCGCCTTGTCACCATCGGAGTGGCTCCGTTATTCCCTGACCCGATCAACACATCCAGCCGGTAACGATCGCCGTCTTCCGTCAATCGCACCTGCTCTTCAGGTCCGACGACCTGCGTCCCGATGATGCCGCTCATCGCCCAGACGCTCAACTGAAAGGGACGGGTGAGCTGGCCGAGACGATCCGTTTCAGAGGGACGACCGACGACCTCGCGGCCCATCGTCGGCAGCCGAAGTTTGAACTGGTCCTCGACCTGCACGAACTCGAATAACTCACTCCCTACCGCCGTAAAGCCGCGCAGCCTGATGGCATTGGGACGCTGATAGAAGACCGTGCCTTGAACTCGCTGGCCGATCGGCAGGATGCCGCCGGTGATCTTCGCGCTGAAGAGACCCTTGATCGTCCGGACTTCTTCTGCCTGCTCCTGCAAGAGCGCGGTCAATTGCTCAGCCGTCGCCTGCTTGAGCGGCAAAGTATCAGACGGCCCGAAGAGCGCGCAGCCCGAGAGCGACCCGAATGCCACGGTACACAGGAATACAGCCCCGATGAGACGGTAGGTCCTAAGCCAGCACTGCATCCAGTGCATCTCCGACTTCATGAATACCGATCAATTCAATACCCTCGATCGGGTCCAATTTTGCCACGTTCCGCTCCGGCAGCAGACAACGTTTGAATCCCATTTTCGCCGCTTCGCGAATACGCAATTCCGCCTGACTGATCGCCCGCACCTCACCGCCCAGCCCGACTTCACCCATTACGAGTGTTGTAAAATCGATCGGACTCTCGCGGAGACTTGACGTCACCGCCGCGACAATGCCCAAGTCGATGGCCGGCTCGTCGATGTGGATGCCGCCGACCACGTTTACGTACACATCCTGTCCCGAGAGGTGCATGCCCAACCGTTTTTCCATCACAGCCAGAAGCAGGGACAGGCGGTTGGGTTCCACGCCATTGGCCATGCGCTTGGGCATCGCATAATTGGTCCCCGATACCAACGCCTGCAGCTCGACCAGAATCGGCCGCGTTCCTTCCAGGCTGGACACCACCACGGAACCGGTGCTGCGCAGCGGCCGCTCGGCTAAAAACAATTCGGACGGGTTGCTGACCTCCTCCAGGCCGCCGTCCTTCATTTCGAATACCCCGATCTCGTTCGTCGAACCGAACCGGTTCTTGACCGCCCGCAAAATGCGAAAGCTGTGGCTTTTGTCCCCTTCGAAATACAACACGGTATCGACGATATGCTCCAGCAATCGTGGACCGGCAATGGCGCCTTCCTTCGTGACGTGCCCGATGATGAACACCGGCACATTGCTGCGCTTGGCGAACCACATCAGCTGTCCTGCCACTTCCTGCACCTGGCTGATACTACCCGGCGCCGACGTGAGCTGCTCGGTGTAGACGGTCTGGATCGAATCAACGACCACCGCCGCCGGCTGGACCTCCTGGATGGACTTCAGAATTTGTTCGAGCGACGTTTCCCCGAGGATCAACAAATGCTTGCCGTCGATGCCGAGGCGTTGCCCCCGCATCTTGATCTGCCGGGGCGATTCCTCACCTGAAACATACAGCACTTGCTCGCCCGGCGCCGCGAGAAGCGGTAAGGCCTGCAACAACAATGTGGTCTTGCCGATGCCGGGGTCGCCGCCGATGAGCATCACGGAGCCAGGCACCACGCCACCGCCCAGCACGCGGTCGAACTCGCCCATACCCGTGCTGTGCCTAGGCTCACCCACGATTTCGATGTCGGAGATCGGCGTCGCAACGGCCATCGCCGTTTTCAGTAAGGCTTGACGGCCTTTGGGAGCCGCGGGCAGGCGCTCTTCCTTGAGGGTGTTCCAGCCGCCACAGTCGGGGCAACGCCCGAGCCATCGCGGAGCTTGGTGGCCGCATGCCTGGCAATGAAATACAGTCTTGGCCTTCATCCGCTCTCGCCTCTCCTCACGACGGCAACATACTCACGCGCATCGTAAAGGAAACGAGAGAGAAAAAGGAAGGAGGCGGGCACCGCAAGACGACAGGGTGGTTTCTGCTTCCCACTGTCGTAGCGGGCTTTCTTCTCCAGCATGCCGTTCAGGGTTGGTGTCCTCCGGTTCCCATCCTACGCCGGTTGGGTATCCGAACACAGATGGAAATCGATTACGAACGGTATGCGCTGAAAGCTCTGCGAGGAGATTTCAAGAGAATCAACGGGGATGGTAACGACAGACCTTCGGAAGCCTTGAAAGCAGCATGGGCATGAGGATTGTAACGGCTTCGAATAGCCTGCCTCAACAGCGAGAAGCGTGTCTGCCTGGTCGATGCCGGTATTCGTTAGGCAACCGGGGATTCTAGAGGAACACCCGATAGATGGAAGAGGGCGATTGCAGCCGCTGCAGCCGCATTGAGTGATTCCACACCAGGGGCCAGGGGAATGGTGAAGCGCACTTTCGCTGCCTTGAGGATTGCCTCCGAGAGTCCGCGGCTCTCGCTGCCGATGGCGACGATGGTCCGCGCGGGCATAGCCTGAATCGACCGTATGGGAACAGTGCCGCCGCGGGTCCCAGCATCGGAGGCAAGTATCATGCAGTTCAAAGCCAGCAATTCTTCAGGTCCGGTGTGCGAAAAAATGGGAAGCTGAAAGAGGGTGCCGGCGGTGGCCCGCACGACTTTTGGATTGAATACATCGACTGAATTGGGTGCCAGCCACAATCCACTCACATTGAACCCTGCCGCTGTCCGAATGATCGCCCCCATGTTGGTTGGGTCCCGAAGCATATCGCCATATAAGCCGAAGACTTTCGGTTGAGCCAGCACGATGGATTGGTCCCAGATTGGTTGGCGGACGATGGCCAGAGCTCCCGCAGGCGATTCCACATCAGACAACTGACCAAGCCGTTCTTCCGGACAGGTATAAACCGCACAGCCACTGCGCAGAAGTTGTTGCCGGATGACTAGAGATTGGCGATCGAGAAAGCTCGGCGCCACCACCACGCTGAGCAACCGGTGGGGAGCCGTTTGCAGCAACTCCAGAATCGGTCTGGTCCCTTCGAGAACAAATACTCCTTCACGCTCGCGAGCGCGTTTTGTCTTGATCACATCCCGGATGTACGAGACATAGTTGCGAGGAATCGTACGAGGTGAAGCGGTCAACAGTAGTCCCGAGGTAGGCGGTACGAAGAGGGGGCTCTCCTCTTCAGAGAAAGCCCCCTCAATAACTGCTTATTTACGTTTCTTGCCGGCAGCGGCTTCTGCGGCTCGAATACGCTGCGCGCGCACCTTCGCCCGCTTGAGGGCAGAGAGCTTCCCGCGCGTGCGATCACGCTCGGCCTTCAACCGTTCCAGTTGAGCGCGAAGGTGAACGCGTTCTTCTTTGTAAATATTGGCACATTCCGCGGGCGACAAATTCGTCCAATCTCCGGTTCCCCGTGCGCGTTTGATCCGCGCCTCCAGCGATTCACGCAGCAATCTCTCGCGCATCGACATCAGTGATTGCAAGGCTTCCTGCCGCCGCTGGACTTCTTCCTCTTCGGCCATAATGCCGCGAATGTCGGTACCTAACATCGGCTGATCCTCCTCGCCTCATGTACATCAAGTTAGAACACCCCATTCTACCCGATTTGCTCAGCATTGTTCTACTTAGGAGAATGGCGCATAACGTATTGATATTGCAGGAAATTGTGGCGACCATCCATTGAACATCACCTTGCAGACCTTGAAACGAATACAGTAATATCGGGCATGCCACACGTAGGAACCTACATTCGCGCATGGCGGCTCTCGCAGAAGTATTCCGAGAATGCGCTCGCTGAGCGAGCGGGAATCCAGACCTCCCTATTGCAGAATCTTGAGTCGGAACAAATTGATCCCAGCGTTTCCACCTTGGAAGCATTGGCCGGCGCCTTCAAGATTCCTCTTCCCTGGCTGTTCATGAATCCATCCGATTTCGAGCTTCTGTGCAAGGACGATGATGAGGAATCGTGCGCACTCTCCCACTTAACAGGTGCCGATCCGGTCTTAGAGAAAATCCTGTTGGCAACCGGGCATGACCGATCACTCTATGTCTTGCTTACGGCGCTCTTACATAGCGGCGAACCCAAGCTGCTGCGAGCCGCGGAGGTGAGTCTTCGTAGCCTCGTGAAACAATCCAAGCAAGCCACGGTGCCTTGGCAATCTCGCCCACCCGGACATTTTGAACCCCCCAGCGATTAACGCCGCTCCGACGCGCCTCCCATCACCATATCTTATCTCCGTCGATCAGAAGTCGTACGATCTCCTGTTGTGCAAGACCCTGTCGAGCGCGCAACGCGGAGGAGACACCAACCCACAGCGGTCAGCACAGCGAGTCCTGGCCAACCTCCCAATGGTGGATCAACGAACAGCTGAAAGAGATCTTCCGAAAGTGACGGCCAGACAGAACTGAGCGTAATCGGAACCGCTAACAAGATTCCAATCAACGCCTCACCTGTCACCAATCCGGCTGCGAACAGCAGGCCCCGATCCTCGGTTGAAAAGTCAGGAGAGCTTTTGCGGGTTTTTACATATTCGGCGAGCAGGCCGCCGAACATAATCGTCGCCGATAACTTGAGCGGCAGATACATACCAAGCGCCACTGCCAGGACAGGCAGGCGAAAGGTAGTCTGCCGTCGCGCCAGGTACACGTCGAGACCGATCACGACTACACCCAGCCCCATTCCTATACCGACCAGGTGTCATGGCAAAGATCCACCGAACATACCCTGGGCGAGATTCGCCATAAGTGTGGCCTGAGGGGCGCTGAGTGGATGGGGATGATCGACGGTCACATCCCCGATTCCATACTTCGCCTGCAGCAGGGAGAGAACGGGCACAATGACGACGGCACCGGTCGCTAC
>JACCYV010000140.1 GCA_013696305.1 Nitrospira sp. | reverse complement strand
GGCCCGCATCAAGCACCTTCCAGGCGACGGCACGATATAATGCGCCTGTGTCCAGGTACAAGTATCCGAGCCGCAGAGCCAGGAGTCTTGCGACCGTGCTTTTCCCCACGCCGGCAGGGCCATCAATTGCGATGATCAGCCCGTTCTTCCCTTGCCTGGACAAAGCCCTCTCCCCCACAGAATCCTCGCACTATAGACGTTTTTCAGAGTCAGTCATCAGTCCCGATAGCGTACGATCGAAGCCGGGGAACGAAGTCTCGATACAAGCCGTATCCTGAATGAGCGTCGGTTCGGCTGCCGTCAAAGCGCCAATCGCAACGGACATTGCCACACGATGGTCGCCATGGCTCGTACACGCGGCGCCGGTGAGTGTCCCGTTCGCTCCCTTTCGCCCCAGCCCTTGGATCACCATCCCATCAGGGCGTTCTTCAATGCTCGCCCCCATGGCCCGGAGTTCGGTCGCCATCGTCGCGAGCCGGTCGCTTTCCTTCACCCGCAACTCTTCGGCGCCGGTGATGACCGTTTCACCCTCCGCCACGGCGGCTGCCACACAGAGAATCGGAAATTCGTCGATCGTCTGCGGAATCTGTTCCGGGCCGATTCGTACCCCCCGGAGCGGCCTTGAACGCACCCGCAGATCCGCGACCGGTTCACCAGCCTCCTCGCGCGGATCGAGCACGTCGATGTGAGCGCCCATGTGACGCAGAATGTCCAACAGGCCGGTCCGTGTCGGATTGATACCGACCGCGCGAAGTGTCACATCGGAATCCGGCACAATCGATGCTCCGACAAGAAAAAACGCTGCCGCAGACAGGTCCCCGGGCACCACTAGCGTCTTGCCGCTCCATCGCGCCGAGGGGCGCCCTTCGATCTGAACCGTACAACCGTCGCGGCGCAACGGAATCCCGAAGTGGATAAACATGCGCTCGGTGTGATCACGCGAAAGGCGCGGCTCTGCGATGGTCGTCGTGCCATCGGCACACAGTGCGGCAAACAGGAGCGATGATTTGATTTGAGCACTCGCCACCGGCGATGCATACGACATCCCTTTCAACCGCGTACCGGTAATCGCCACGGGCGCCAGCTCCCCGCCCTTTCTCCCGGCAATCGTCGCCCCCATCGCCCGCAATGGCTTCACCACACGGCCCATCGGACGTCGCCTGATCGACTCGTCCCCGGTAAGGACCGTAAAAAAATCCTGTCCCGCCAGCAAACCGGTCATCAGACGAATGCCTGTGCCGGAGTTGCCACAATCGATGGGATTGAAGGGTTCAGCAAGCCCCCACATGCCCTTTCCGTGCACCTGCAACCGGTCAGCCGTCTCTTCGATTCGAACCCCCAGCGACTGAAACGCGCGCATAGTATTTAGACAATCTTCGCCGCGACAATAGCCGGTCACGGTACTGGGCCCTTCCGCGAGGGCAGTGAGCATAATCGCCCGATGAGTGACGGATTTGTCGCCCGGGACGTGAATAGTGCCCTTCAAGGGACGGCCTGGTGTCATGGTCAGAAACGACATCGTCGCCTAGACCTTCCCCGGCGTGCGTGCCGTGAGTTGCTCCCGCTCATGCCTGGCTTTATCAAGCTGCTTTTCGATGCCCGCCGCGTCGCCCGACGCGATCAACTGCTTGAATTCGCTGAGATGCCGCTCATAGGTCTCGATCAGCAACACGAGATTGTCCCGGTTCCATAAGAAAATGCCCCGCCACATCTCGGGCGAACTAGCTGCAATCCGCGTGGTATCCCGCAACCCCCCACCCGAATGGCCGGCCAGATCGAGTTCCGGCATGCCATGATCACGCACGTCCGCAAGGGCGGTCATCAGCGCAAACGCCACCACATGCGGAAGATGACTGACCGCACCGAGAATTTTGTCGTGGAGAAAGGGGTCCATTTCCAACACGATCGACCCCGCGAGTTCCCAAATGGCACGAACTGTGTGCAGCGCGTCGGGATCCGTCTTGACCGTAGGAGTCAGGATACAGCGTGCCCCCGCAAAGAGCGTCTCCGATCCTGCAGCGACACCCGTCTTTTCCTTTCCGGCAATCGGATGGGCGCCTACGAATCGCACTGCGGCTGGCATCAGGGCCTCCGACCGCGTGACCAGATGGCCCTTCACGCTTCCGACATCGCTCACGATGGCGCCCGGATTGAGACAGGCCGCCCATTCCTGCAGATGCCGTTCGTACGTATCCACAGGCGTGGCCAAGAGGACGAGGTCCGCCCCGTCGACACCTTCACGGGGGTCAGCCACGAACCGGTCGATGGCGCCCAATTCAACGGCCTTCTTGAGGTTTTCCACACGCCGCCCGATACCAATAACGGAATCGGCCAGGTTCTGACGGCGCAAGATCATCCCCAGCGAACCGCCGATCAGTCCGACTCCAATAATCGCAACTTGTTTGAAATGTGGTCTCATCATTCAACGACGGTCTGCTTTCAATGAGTGTCTACCTGCATGAGGAGACTCGCGAATAGACTTAGATCGTCCGGTCAACCGCGGCGGCAATCCTCCGCAAATCAGCCATCAGCTCCTTGAATTTCGAGGGCCGGATGGATTCCTCTCCGTCGCAGAGCGCGCATTCTGGATTGGAATGCACTTCGATCAAGAGTCCGTCGGCTCCGGCCGCGATCGCCGCCTTGGACATCGGCGCCACCAAATCCCACTTGCCCGTCGCATGGCTGGGGTCGACAATCACCGGGAGGTGCGAGAGATCCTTGAGGGTCGGAATGGCCGCCAAATCCAGCGTGTTCCGATACTGGGTTTCAAAGGTACGGATGCCGCGCTCACACAACATGACATTGCGATTGCCGCGGGACATGATGTATTCAGCCGAAAGCAGAAATTCCTTGATCGTGGCTGAGAGACCGCGTTTCAGCAACACCGGTTTGTCATACGCGCCGACTTCCTTGAGCAACTCGAAGTTCTGCATGTTCCGGGCGCCGATCTGGATGATGTCGGCCTTCTCAAGGAATAATTCGATGTCACGCGTGTCCAGAATCTCGCTCACCACCGGAAGGCCGGTCTGCTTTTTGGCTTCCACTAAGTAGTCGAGCCCTTCACGTCCCAGGCCCTGAAAGGAATAGGGCGACGTCCTCGGCTTATAGGCGCCGCCCCGGAGAATCGTGGCGCCGGACGACTTGACCTCATGGGCAATGCCCACCGTCAGCTCCAACCGTTCCACTGCACAGGGGCCGGCCATAATCGTAATTTTCTTTTCGCCGATTTTGACCCCGCTCACATCGATGATAGTGTTCTCTTTTTTGAACTCCCGGCTGACCAGCTTCCAGGGTGCCAGAATCGGCAACACACTCTCGACGCCGGGCAATGCGGTCAGCGGCTGATTGTGCAAAATCCGATCATCCCCGATCACCCCGATGATGGTCCGCTCCTGGCCGGTGGAAATATGCGACTTCAAACCCAGTTCGCGAAGCCGATCGATGATGTGGTCGACTTCCCGTTCCGAGGCGTCGGGTTTCAAGACAATAATCATGGTCTCGTCTCGCTTTCCTTACCGCGACGCGCGCATGACGTCCTGGAGCGCGTTCAGAAACAAGAGATTTTCTTCCGGGAGGCCGATGGTCACCCGTAACATCCGGCCCTCAATGTGGCGTACAATGATGCCTTCTCGCAGGAGCGCATCGAACACTTCTCGGCCGTCTCTCCCGACATCGAAATACAGAAAATTCGCCTCACTCGGTAACGCCTCACACCCCAGCTGCTGCAAACCCCTGCGCATTTTGACCATTTCAGTGTGGTTGAGGGCCCGACTGGCGGTCACATGGGCCTCATCGTCCAAGGCCGCCATGGCGGCACGTTGCGCCATGCTGTTCGCATTGAAGGGCGGACGGATTCGATTGAGGTAGTTCGTGATCTCCGGTGTCGTAATACCATAGCCAATGCGAAGACCGGCCAGTCCGTAGATCTTCGAGAAGGTCCGTAGCACGACGGCATGCCGTCCGGCCCTGACGTAGTCGATCGACGCCGGAAAATCCGGATGCCGGACATATTCGTAATAGGCCTCGTCGAATACCACCATCACATGCTCGGGCACACGCCCCATCAAAGCCGACACCTCCGCGTCGGTCGCCATGGTGCCGGTCGGATTGTTCGGATTACACACGAAGAGCAATCTCGTCTTATCGGTGATCGCATCCGCCATAGCAGGCAAGTCATGGCGCCAGTTCTTCTGCGGGACCTCCACGACCACCCCGTGCGCCGCCATGACTTCCATCTTGTAAATGACAAAGGTCTGCTCGGCCATGACGGCCTCATCGCCGGGAGAGAGGAACGTGCGCGCCAGAAGCCCGAGAAGTTCATCCGACCCGTTGCCCAGGATCACATGATCCGGGGTGACCTTCCACCGTTCAGCCAGCGCGCCACGCAACCAAAACGCCCCACCGTCCGGATATCGATGCAGAGTCGGAGCCGTTTCGCCCAGCACGGCAAGGGCCTTGGGGGACGGGCCGATCGGATTTTCATTGGAGGCCAATTTGATGGCACGGGGGAGTGCCAGCTCTCGCTGCAGCTCTTCGATGGGTTTGCCGGGGACGTACGGAACGAG
>JACCYV010000192.1 GCA_013696305.1 Nitrospira sp. | reverse complement strand
GCCTCATGGCCGCTGCTTCTTCGCCGGAGAACATACCAGCTTCCGCTGGCAAGGCTATATGAACGGCGCCGTAGAAAGCGGGCTACGAGCGGCATTCGAGGTGATCACCGTGGCCCAAGGTGGAGTGGGGAATCGGCGGTATGAATAACGGGGAGCATCATGGTGATGCCCCCCGGAATATCCGCAGGATGCTCAAGAAGGCCGTCCGGCGAGCGAAGCAGGTTGGGGTCAAGGTTGAGCGCAGCAGACACGTGCAATCTCAGCCTCGGCCTGAGCCTTTCAGAAAGCTGGCGGACTTTTTCGGTATTCTGCTAGAGCTTTCCTACCAGGTCCAAGCTCGGAGTCAACGTCGATTGCCCCGGTTGCCAGTTGGCAGGACAGACCTCTCCTTCACCGTTGCGCACACGGATAGCCGCCTGGAGCTTTCGCAGCATCTCTCCGGCATTCCGTCCGATGCTGTTGTCATGCACCTCATAGGCCCGCAGAACACCGTCGGGATCGACGAGAAAAGTTCCCCGCAAGGCGACTCCCTCGGCCTCAAGATAGACACCGAATCCGTGGCTGAGCGAGCCGGTAGTATCGGCGAGTAACGGAAAGGGTACGGACCGAATCGTCGGGGAGGTGTCATGCCAGGCCTTATGCACGTAGGCGGAATCCGTGCTCACTCCGCACACTTCCGCCTTCAGTTTTTTGAACTCGGGATACAACCGGGCCATCTCGGCCAGTTCTGTCGGACACACAAAGGTAAAATCGCCCGGGTAAAACAGGAGGATCAGCCATTGCCCTCGATACTCCTTGAGCATCACCGGCCGGATGTTCTCCTCGTGATAGGCCTGAAGGGTTCCGTCTGGAATGACTGTTCCGATTCCGATCATGGTTCTTCCTCCATTGTCTTTCGATCGACTTCTCGCGATCATGCACGGGCCTTGAACACCGGCGGCGGACTTTTCAGCATCATGTTACAGCGCCCGCATGAATGCGGCGAGCGCGGCTTTTTCTTCGCGATTGAGCTTGAGCCCGCCCACAAGATTAAAAAAATTCACACTATCCTCCAGGGTCGGCAATCGTCCGTCATGGAAATAGGGCGGCGAATCCTTGATGCCGCGCAAGGCGAAGGTCTTAATCGGCCCGTCCGCTTCGGCGCCGAACCGCTCCAAAAACAGGTCATGCATCATGTGGTCGGTATAGGCGGGAGGTTGATGGCAGGCCGCACAACGCGCTTTGCCAAAAAACAGGTCTTCGCCGGCCAATTCCTGTTTGCCGGCCCGCGCGCGATCCAATCGTCCCGTCATAGGATCCAATTTCGGGGCCGGCGGAAAGTCGATCATATTTTGTATCTGCGCCATATGCGCCACCTGTAGCCGGTCGATGACATTCATGCCCTTTTTGATGGCCCGGATTTGATCGCCGTTGAAATAGGCGGTCCGTTGTTCGAATTCCGTAAAATCCTCGATGGAACGCAAACTGCGTTTCGACCCGTGGATCTGCTGATTGAACATGCCCCGCAGACTGACGGCGTCCAGGCGCAGCCGATCCCGCTGAGGGCGCGTATCCGGATTCAAATGGAATTGCCCTGTCGTATGGAAGTTGACGTGGCAATCGAGGCACGTGACTCCCAACTCGGTTTCGGTGATTTGCGATCCGGCGTCAGGTTGAACTCCTCCTGTGGAAACTGAGTCACCAGCATTCTCAGGCCATCCAATTGAACCGGCGTGATCAACCCGCGAAAGAGGCGGTCGAAATTGTCGTCGCTCAACACCTCACCCTGTGACACATCGCCCAACTCGGGATGCGTGGTGAGGAAAATCGGAGGTGGAAATTCTGGAAGGAAACAATCCGGAAGATCGAATTCCACATCGAAACGCTCGAGACGTGGAAACTGTTCCACTTGCTTCTGGGGGAAGACCTGGCCACCCACTTCATGTTTGACGTGCGGTAACCGCATAAAGCCGGAAGGGAAGACTTTCTGTTTCCGTATTTCGTCCGTCTCCATCTGCGCCAGGGCTTCCCATGTGACCCCTTCCTTCAATTGGACGGTAGGTCCGATCGGTTGCGGTTTTCCATTGGTCATCGTCACGCCGGAATGCGTTTTACAATCCAGTTTGTATCGCTCTTTGAGAAGCCTGGCATGTTTGGCCATCACCTTGGGTTTGTCGGCAATATCCTTGGCCATGGCCGCTTCACCGAGCTGAGTCGCTGATTGCCCCGGCGGGCCTCCGAACAGGTCGTACGAAAAATCTACCCCGTCGAATCCCTTCTCTTTGGTCTTCTCGATGGCGGAATTGTCCCGGGCACGCTTCTCCTCGCCTGGCTTTTCCGCCCGCACCAGCGTCTCTGCCGCGCCATATAATGCGCTCGTGATATACGCTCCTACGAATAACCCGGACGCGAGAAGCCAGGGGCTCTTGGATGTACGCACGGCAACACCTCTATCTGTTCTTCTTAAAGACCGACCCGCGCCGCTGTGATCATATGTCCCAAAGGCAATTTCTTTATGCCACTTTATGAATGCCTCCCGCCTCTGCACACTAGGTAGATCCCTGGGTTGCATACTTGGTCGGTTTGGATACCTCGCCATTCCCGACGAAATTGGCCGATAAGGTCAGGGCTCAAACAGCGAACGATAGACGGCAAGGAATTTCACAGAGTGATGCTGAGCTAGGGATGCGCCTAGTGCTCAATTGCTTCGGTATTTTCTAAGATGGGCATCAGCTCGAGAACAACCAGAAGAGGTGCACATGCGCTGTCATCGATGCCACAGTATGATGTTTCCAGTGGATCTCCGGGACTCGGGAGGCGGAATCGTGAATCAACTGCCCGCAGCATGGCGGTGTTTTGCCTGCGGTGAAATCGTTGATCAGCTCATCTGCATGAATCGGGATCGTGTTCAGGAGAACAAAGAAGAATGGCGAAAGA
>JACCYV010000102.1 GCA_013696305.1 Nitrospira sp. | reverse complement strand
CTGTTGCCAAGGAAAACTTCGAGCGCTGGTTATCTTTGCATTGGATAGCCGCCAACGGAGAACACAGGCGACTATGGTGATTAGAAGTGCAGGAACGAATCGGCTCAGCGGTGGTTTCCGCAGGCTGTCGACGAGCCGATCCTTGAACCAATTCAGCTAGCCTCTTTCACATTGGATTAGAACCCTGCAGCGCCAGTGACGAGATCTGTGACTCGACGTCTCTTCCAGAAACGTGGGTTCCCGCAGATCGTCCTGGCCGAGAAATGCCAGATAGGGTCCTGGGCGAGCTGGGCGCCCGTATTGCGCGCTGCGGCTTGTCCGCCGTTGTGGCTCCGGCGCTGGTAGCGGACATGCGAGATCTTCCGGACCAATCCGCGGGTGTCGTCGGTCGAGGCATCGTCTACAACGATGACCTCCTGGTCGACGTAGGTCTGCGCGAGCACAGAGTGAATTGCCTGCTCCAGATATCTGGTTGTCCCGTTATAGGCGGGAATGATGACGCTAACCTGGGTCACAGTGATGAGTTCCTTGGCAGGATGCTGAAACAGTCCGCCAGTCGCATTCTCGCATCGTTCGCTGTGGCCTTGATGGACGGCCTTTTTTGAGCATCCTGCACGGGTGGTGTCCGGTTGTGTCGCACGATGCGGAGCATCGGAGTTCCCGCGCATGACAATAACTTTTTACCCTCTGTGAGAGCGCTCAATCGGTAACATAGGGATGCGCCTCAGTCACACGTTTGGTTGTTCGTCCGGCCGAGAGTCGTCTCCATCGATCTTCCGGCGCGCCTTGACTTGCCGCATGCGCTGTGGTTCCATCGCCTCGAATCCTGTGCGCCTGATGGTTCGTGTGTCGTGTCACTCAACGGTCCGTAGCCCTGTCGGGACGGGGGCACGCAAGCATTCGGGTTTCTGCCACCGTCGTGCATTCCAGCGCAACATTGTGAAGATCGTTATCGCCGCGTGGCATCTCAAAAATCCCCACGTCGGAATCGGACGGTATACTCGCGAACTGATCGATGCCTTGGGGCGTGTGGATCGCACGAATCACTATGAGATTCTGCTTCCCTGCGTGGAGCATCCGTTCACGGCACGTCCGAACATGCACTATCGCGTGATCCGGTTTCCGCTGTTCCGCCGGCGTGTGTGGGAACAGGCCGCGCCGCTGTTGGCCGGCCCTTACGATGTGCTGCATTTTCCCTATGATTCGTGTGGGGCCTGGAAACGCGGAAAGTTTGTCACGACCATCCATGACATGAAACCACTGCTGTTTCCGGAACTTCGCGCTCGCATGAACCTCAACAGACGCATCGAAGAGTGGCTGGTGGGAGACCGCTGGAAGACGATCGATCACGTCGTCACCATCTCCGAACATTCGCGGCGGGATCTCCTTGCTCACGTTCCGCTTCGTCCAGACCAGGTGACCGTGACGCCACTCGGCCTCGATGCCGGGCGGTTCCGGCCTGCCGAGCGTCGCCGGGAAGGGAGACCCTATGTGTTCTGCGTCGCCGGGTCTGATCCGACCAAGAACGTGGGTTGTCTCGTCGAAGCCTTTGCCATGCTCCCCCAGGCGCTTCGCGACGGGTTCGACCTCCTGCTGGCAGGGGATGTCTGCAAACGCATGGATATTCGGGCGGCCATCGAGCGATTCGGGATCAGCGGACAGACGAAGCTGGTCGGCGTCGTGTCGGATGTGGAACTGATCGCCTATTACCAGCAGGCCACGGTCTTCGTGTTTCCTTCGCTGTACGAAGGGTTCGGCCTTCCTGTGCTGGAGGCGATGGGTTGCGGCTGTCCGGTCATCGCGTCGAATACCTCCTCTCTGCCCGAGGTTGCGGGCAATGCCGCCTTGCTGATGGACCCGCGCCAGAGTGACCAGCTCATGAGAGAATTGACTCGCGTCCTTGAGTCGCCGTCTCTGCAGGCCACGCTACGAACGCGGGGATTGGCTCGAGCGAATACGTTTACGTGGGATCGAACGGCACGGGAGACGGTGGCGGTGTACGAACGGACCATTGAATCGTGAGGCAGGAGTCAGCGGGATGAGATCTCGTTCCCGGCATGTGGTGCAATGGATGCCGAACGGCTGATCAGGCAATCGAGCGAGGGCCGACCGCCCGCTCCATATGGTCGAATTTTCTGGTTTGAAGGCAGAATGGCGTTAAGATCCAGTTGAATGGTGGTCGGTCTTGTCTGCGTCATAGAAGAACGGTCGGTCTGATCCGATGGTCTTGTTGCCTTGGGGGTGATGGATGAAGGGAGTGGTGCTCGCCGGAGGTCTCGGGTCTCGATTGTTGCCTCTCACCAAAGTCACGAACAAGCATCTTCTCCCTGTCTACGACAAGCCGATGATTTACTATCCCATCCAGACGCTCGTGAACGCGGGTATCACGGAGGTCATGCTGGTCACAGGCGGCAATAGCGCGGGCGATTTTCTGAAGTTGCTGGGAAACGGCAGAGACTTCGGACTGAAGCATCTCAGCTATACCTACCAGCAAGGCGAGGGGGGTATTGCCGATGCGCTGCGATTGGCGGAGCATTTCGCGGACCAGGGGCCGATCTGTGTCGTGCTGGGAGACAATCTGATTCAGGGGAATATTGCCAAGGCGGCTGAGGCCTTCCGCGCTCAACAGACCGGCGCCAAGATTCTGCTCAAGGAAGTGAAGGATCCCCAGCGGTTCGGTGTGCCGCATCTCGCGGGCGATCGGGTGCTGAGCATCGAAGAGAAGCCGGCGCATCCACGCTCATCTTATGCGGTGACCGGGATTTATTTCTACGATCCTCGCGTATTTGAGATTATTCGGACGCTCCGCCCTTCCGAGCGAGGCGAATTGGAGATTACGGATGTCAACAACGCGTATATTGCAGCCGGCGCGTTGACCTGGACGGTGCTGGAGGGCTGGTGGACCGATGCCGGCACGATCGAATCCCTGCTCGCAGCCAACCAGCTGGTGGCCCGGACCGGAGCGAACAGGATGGAACTCTAAATGCGTATTCTCGTCACCGGCGGCGCGGGGTTTATCGGATCGCATCTGGTGCGTCGATTGATCGAAGGCGGTCGCCATTCGGTCGTCAATCTCGACGCCCTCAAGTATTCCGGCAATCTTGAGAACCTGAAGGACTTGTCAGGGGGTCCACAGTACACCTTCGTGCATGCGGATATTTGCGATCAGAACGTGGTGCATTCGGTCCTGCAGGACCATCGCATCGAAGGCATCATCAATTGTGCCGCGGAGACCCACGTCGATCGCTCGATCCTCGATCCCGGAGCCTTTGCCCGTACGGATGTGGTGGGCACGGGTGTCCTGCTGGAAGAGGCCCGTCAGGCCGGTGTCCGGCGTTTCCTCCAAGTCAGCACCGACGAGGTGTACGGCAGCGTCGCGCAGGGGAGTTCCAGGGAGGAAGACCGCCTGGAGCCGCGAAGTCCCTATTCGGCGAGCAAGGCGGGCGGGGATCTGCTGGCACTGAGTTATTGGACGACCTATCGCTTCCCGGTTGTGGTGACACGCGGCAGCAACACGTATGGGCCGAACCAATATCCCGAGAAATTTATTCCCCTGTTTGTCACGAACGCGATCGATGGAGAGCCGCTTCCCCTCTATGGCGACGGGAAGCACTGCCGGGACTGGCTCTCGGTCTACGATCATGTCGCGGGCATCGAGCATGTGTTCGGCCAGGGGAAACCAGGGACCGTATACAATGTCGGCGGAGGGAACGAACGCGAGAATCTGGCGGTGGCCGAACAGATCGTGGCGGCGCTCGGGCAATCCCGTTCTCTCATCCGATTGGTGCAGGACCGTCCGGGACACGACCGCCGGTATGCGATCGATTGCAGCCGGCTGCGGGCCTTGGGCTGGACGCCGCAGGTGCCGTTCGACCAGGGGTTGAAGCAGACGGTCGACTGGTATCGTACGCATGAACGCTGGTGGCGCGCCATCAAGTCCGGTGAGTTTCAAGCCTACTACCAACAGCAATATGCGACACGGTTAAAGAAAGGGACGGTGTGCGGATCGTAATCACCGGCGCTGACGGCCAGTTGGGGACCGATCTCCGGCAGGCATTGAGCGGGCATCACCTGACGGCGCTCGATCTGCCGGCGTTTGATCTCACTCACCCGGATTGCGGGGGTGCCATCGTTGCGGCGGAGCCGGAGGTGGTGATTCACACCGGTGCGTATACGGATGTGGACGGGGCGGAACGAAATCCCGGTCTGGCCATGAGGGTGAATGCCGACGGGACGCAGCGAGTGGCTCGCGCAGCCGCGCATACCGGGGCTCGACTGATTTACCTTTCGACTGACTATGTGTTCGACGGCCGGGAGACTCGCCCCTACATCGAAACGGATCCGACCAATCCCATCAATGCGTACGGTGAGTCCAAACGTGTCGGCGAGCAGCGGGCCCTGGATGGCTGCGAGAACACCCTGGTCCTGCGCACCGCATGGCTGTATGGCCGGCAGGGCAAGAATTTCGTCAAGACTCTGTTGCAGCTGGCCGCCGAACGACCGGTGTTGAAGGTCGTAGCCGATCAACGAGGCTGTCCGACCTTCGCTGTCGATCTTGCCGGGATGATCGCGCGCCTGGTGACGCATCCGGCGCAGGGCATTCTGCATCTGACAAACGAGGGGCACTGCACTTGGTATGACTTCGCCTCGGAGATTGTCAGATTGTCTGGGCATCAGGTTTCCGTGGAGCCGATCAGCACGGCGGATATGCCCAGACCGGCGAAGCGACCGGCCTACTCCGTTCTGTCTGCGAACCGTCTCCATCACCTCGGTTTCAGCATGCCGTCCTGGCAGGACGGGTTGCACCGGTTTGTGAAAGCCGAACCGGCAGCGGCGTAAGCACGGGGGATGAGCATCGTTCGCCCGTCACAAGAAGGTGCGATGAGCCGACCGAAGGCTCGCCATTGTTGGTAACCGGCGCCGCCTTGTTTCGAAGGGCCGGGCTGGTTATTCTATCCATAAATTTTCCGACGAAGGGTGTTGCCGGCAAGGTGATGCGTATTTACGGGAGGGACGACGAATGCGGGTGCGCGTGTGCGTGTTCTGGCGGAAGCCTCTGATGGCATGAATGCTCCGATGTTGTCACGGGCCGATCCTGCCTGCCGTCCCGCGCCGGGGGGGGAGAGGTACGTCCCGGGTCAGGCACTCTTCTGGTCTCTCCAGAAGTATGTGCTGATTGCCGTCGCGTTCACCAGTTTTTTCCCGATCCTATTTCGTTTTCAAGAACATGCCGTCATCATTTTCTCTGTGCTGTGTGTGGTCATGTGTGGCCTGCAAAAGGTGAATCCCTGGATCAAAAATCCGGTGGATCTTCCTCTGTGGCTCTTTATCGCGTGGGTGCTGGGTACGGTCCCGTTTGCAACCGATACCTCATACAGTTTTGCCGAGTGGAAGAAGTTCGTCGCGCAGGTCCTCGTATTCTACTGGGCTCTTCTTGTGCTGCATCGCCGTCCGCGGGTGGATCTGCCGCCGCAGATCCTGTGGTCGACGGTCCTGGCTGGAACAGTGCTCGCGCTCTATGCCCTCATGGGGTTTGTTGATAGGGGCGGGACGTGGAAGGACCGCTATATCCGCGCCTATGCCTTCGGGTCGGACTACAACTGGCTCAGCACTTATATGGTAATGACGATCCCCGTGCTCGGGAGTCTGGCGGTCATGGCTCGCAGCCAGTGGGTTCGGGGAACCCAATACTTCGCCCTGGCCATCACCGCTCTGGCGCAGTTGTTTTCTTATACCCGCGGCGGCTGGGTCGGGCATGTTGGTCAAGGAGTGGCGCTCACTGTGCTCGTAGGCGGGCGGCGTGTGGCCCTGGTCGTGCTCGGGATCTTGGCAATGGCCGGCGCGGGACTGCTGGTCGCGTCTCAGGCAGGGCTGCAAAAAGACACTGTGGATTCCACCACCATCGATACCAGGCTGACGGTCTGGGGTATCGGGTTGCGGGAGGTGACGGCGCATCCTCTGACGGGGATCGGCTACGGGAACGACTCGTTCGTTAAAAAATTTCCGCAGTACTCCCCGCAGGTGCAAGCCCCCATTCCTTACCGTCAACAAGTGATACCCGCCATGCACAATGCTTTTCTTATGGTGGCGCTTGGAAGCGGCCTTCCAGCCTTCGTGTTTTTCGTGTGGATCTTCATAGCCCTCGTGCGACGGCTCATCCCGCTTTCAGAGACATTCAGCTCGGAAGATGCGTTCACCTTGCTCGCGGGAGGGATCGGGCTTGCCGTGATCGGTTTCGGCGTCCGGAATGTTTTCGACTATATGTTCATGGGCAGTCTGGCGCATGTCTTTTGGTTGTTGGCGGCTGTGGGGGTGACCATGACGAGTCCGGCATGGCGCCGTCTCGTGACCGAACAGGAGCAGCAGGTACGCCGGGAAACCATGCCGGGGGCGCAGGCGTCTGCGTAAGGTGGTCTCCGTCGCTGGGGTTGGCACCAGGGCTTTCCGTAGGGCGTGCTTGACAGGATCTCAACGATCCATCAAAAGTGAGTTCCCGCCGGCAGGAAATGCAAGGCCGGAGCGCATAGTGGGAGTCCATCCGACGTGAAGGCGTTGATTACCGGCATTACCGGCCAGGATGGTTCATACCTCGCCGAGTTTCTTTTGGCGAAGGGGTATGACGTCTACGGCATCATCCGGCGATCGAGTTCCTTCAACACGTCGCGGATCGACGGCATTTATCAGGATCCCCATATCGACGAAGCCAAGCTCCACCTGGTGTACGGTGATCTCAACGACGCGAGCTCGCTGAATAGAATTTTGCGGACGGTTCGTCCGGACGAAATTTACAACCTCGGTGCCCAAAGCCATGTCCGGGTCAGTTTCGAAATCCCTGAATATACCGCCGAGATCACGGGCTTAGGAACGGTTCGATTGCTGGAGGCGATTCGTGAGTCAGGACTCCGGCCGAAGTTCTATCAGGCGTCGTCGAGCGAGATGTACGGCAAGGTGCGGGAGGTTCCGCAGCGGGAGACCACACCGTTTTATCCACGTAGTCCCTATGGCGCGGCGAAGGTCTATGCCCATTGGATTACCGTCAATTATCGCGAGGCCTACGGCCTCTTCGCCTGCAACGGCATCCTCTTCAATCATGAATCACCCCGACGGGGCGAAACATTCGTCACGCGTAAAATCACCAAAGCCGCGGCCCGCATCAAGTTGGGACTACAACAGGATTTGTTCCTGGGTAATTTGGAGGCCAAACGGGATTGGGGCTATGCCGGAGACTATGTCGAAGCCATGTGGCTGATGCTGCAGCAGGAGCGGCCGGACGACTATGTCGTAGCCACCGGAAAGACCCACACGGTGAAGGATTTTCTGGATGTGGCGTTCGGCCATGTGGGGCTCGATTGGCGGGGACATGTCAAAATCGATCCGCGGTATTACCGCCCGACAGAGGTCGATCTCCTGATCGGCGATCCGGCAAAAGCGGAACGGCAGCTGGGGTGGAAGCCGAGCATGGATTTTCAACAGCTGGCGGTCATGATGGTCGAAGCGGATGTGGAAGCTGAACGGCTCAAGTTGCAGGGTACCGCATCGAAGGGACGTTAGTCATGGACAAGCACGCGCGCATCTAT
This sequence comes from Nitrospira sp., assembly GCA_013696305.1. GTDB lineage: Bacteria > Nitrospirota > Nitrospiria > Nitrospirales > Nitrospiraceae > Nitrospira_A. The sequence goes on along the minus strand of JACCYV010000102.1, from coordinate 12,556 downwards.
ATCGCGGGGCATAAGGGGATGGCGGGATCGGCGATCGTGCGGTCCCTCATCGCGGGGGGGTACGACAATCTGATTCTGCGGACCAGCAAGGAGCTGGATTTGCGCGACAACGGCCGCGTCACCACATTTTTTGCAGAGTCCAAACCGGATTATGTCTTTCTGGCCGCGGCAAAGGTCGGCGGGATTCTGGCGAACAGCACGTTCCCCGCAGAATTCATTTACGACAACCTCGCGATTCAAACCAACGTCATCCATCAGGCGTACGTGCAGGGTGTGAAAAAGCTGCTCCTGCTGGGGTCATCCTGTATCTACCCTCGCGATTCGCCGCAGCCGATGAAAGAAGAGTACTTGCTGACCGGTGCGCTCGAACCGACCAACGAATGGTATGCCGTGGCGAAAATTGCCGGCATCAAGATGTGTCAGGCTTACCGCCGGCAGTACGGCTGCGATTTTATTGCGGTGATGCCGACGAATCTCTACGGCCCGAACGATAACTTCGATCTCCAGACGGCTCATGTCCTGGCGGCGCTGCTCCGGCGGTTCCACGAAGCGCGCGAGCAGGGGCTGCCTCCCACCCTCTGGGGGTCCGGGTCCCCGCGGCGGGAGTTTTTGCATGTGGACGATTGCGCGGAAGCCTGTCTGTTTCTCATGGATCGCTATTCCGATGCGATGATCATGAATGTCGGCGCAGGGCAGGACATCCCCATTGTGGAATTAGCGGCGCTGGTTTCCGAAGTGGTCGGGTATCGGGGTGACATGTATTGGGACCGCAGCAAGCCGGACGGCATGCCGCGAAAGCTGATGGATTCCGGCCGCATCGCCGCGTTAGGGTGGAAGCCGGTGATCACGTTGGCAGAAGGATTGCGTCTGACCTATGGCTGGTACCGGCAACACCTGGGGGCCTCCCAAGACGGTGTGGCATGACTGTGAACAGCATGGTCCGGCCGGCCGGTGAGTGAGGTCGAGCCGATTGACAGTGCGTGCCGCCTGGTTGTTGTCTTCCTCTTCACCGCAGTTCACATCTGTCCTGTTCACCCCACGCGATCGCCTCGCAAACGTGGATGGTAGGAACCAATCGTTATGTGTGGTCTAGTCGGGGCTCTCGTCTTCGAAGGTGGCTCGTTCCGCCTCTCCGAATCGTATCTGACGCGGATGCGGGACACCATGGTGCATCGGGGTCCCGACGGGGCGGGGTTGTGGATCGGGGCCGGTGGCCTGATCGGGTTCGGACATCGGCGACTGTCCATCATCGATCTGGCGGAAGCGGCACGACAGCCCATGGCCAACGAGGATGAAACCCTCTGGGTCGCTTTTAATGGCGAGATCTATAACCACGCGGCGATCAGAAGTGAATTAGAAGCGCTCGGCGGCCATTGCTGGAGGACCGACCATTCGGATACCGAAGTGATCCTCCATGCCTTCGAGACGTGGGGCATCGGCTGCCTGTCCAAGTTTCGCGGAATGTTTGCCATCGCGCTGTGGGATGCGCGTCGCGAAGAGCTGTGGCTGATCCGTGATCGCATCGGGGTCAAGCCGCTGTATTACAGCCTGCACCATGGGCGGCTGACCTTCGCCTCCGAGATCAAAGCGTTACTGCAAGACCCGGAACAACCGAAGGCCCTTCACGAAGAATCCCTCTTCCATTACCTGTCATTTCTGACCACTCCGGCTCCACAAACCCTCTTCGACGGAATCAAGAAACTGCCGGCCGGGTCCTGGCTGCGCGTACGCGCCGACGGGACCATGGAGGAACGCCGCTACTGGGACGTATGGGACCACACCTCTCCCCTGACCGGGCACTCTGATGCGGACATCGCCGCTCGCGTTCTGGCGCAGTTGCGCGAGTCGGTCGCGCTTCGCAAGGTGAGCGATGTGCCAGTCGGGGTGTTTTTGTCCGGAGGGGTCGATTCCAGCACCAACGCGGCTCTATTTTCACAGGGAGAATCCCGGCCCGTCAGAACCTTCACGATCGGATACGACGGGGAGTATCCGAGTTACCGCAATGAATTAACCTATGCGCGTCTGGCGGCCGCCCGGGTCGGTGCGGAGCATCATGAACGGCTGCTGTCGCTGGAGGATCTCATCGAATTTTTGCCGCGCATGGTGGAGTTGCAGGATGAACCGATTGCCGATCCGGTGTGTGTCCCCGTGTACTATGTGTCGCAACTGGCGCGAGGGCACGGCGTGATCGTCTGCCAGGTCGGCGAGGGAGCCGACGAATTGTTTTGGGGCTATCCATCCTGGAAAACCTCCAAGATGCTCGAAGAATGGAACCAATGGCCGGTCCCTTCGCTGCTGAAGCGGGTCGGCTTGCATGGTCTGCAATGCCTCGGCAAAGGGGAGACGTTTCACTATGAACGGCTGCGACGCGGAGTGCTCCGCCAGCCGATTTTCTGGGGGGGCGCCGAAGCGTTTCCTGAAGCCCTGAAGCAGCGACTCATGTCTCCGCGTTTACGGCGGAAGTTTCGAGGCCTGACTTCCTGGGAAGCCATTCGGCCGATCCATGAACGGTTTGACGCCAAGGCTTGGGAAAAGGGGCCGCTGCAATGGATGAGTTACCTCGACCTGAATTTCAGGCTGCCGGAGTTGTTGTTGATGCGGGTCGACAAGATGAGCATGGGGGCGAGTCTGGAAGCCAGGGTTCCATTCCTCGACCATGAGTTCGTGCAATTGGCGATGAGCATTCCCGAGGCCGTCAAGACCAGAGGAGGGGTCGTGAAGACCCTGCTCAAACAGGCGGTACGCGGCGTGATCCCGGATGCCATCATCGATCGGCCGAAACAGGGGTTCGGTGTGCCCGTGCATGAATGGATGCAGGATCGGCTCGGAACGCTGATGGAAGAGACACTGTCGGATTTTTGCGACCGGACAGACTTCTTTAACAAGGCCGCAGTCCTGGATTTGGTCCGGAAGCAGCGCGATCCTCGCAGCTGGTATCTCTTCAATCTGGCCCTGTGGTGGAAGCACTACATTGCGTAGCAGGGGGCTGAAAACGTCCGCCAGCTTCGTTCTCGCATCGTTCAGACCCTCAAGGTGCCTCCCTGGGAAAAGAGCCTGTCCCGGCAGGCTCAGGGTGGGGGGATAAGAACGTCACGCCTCGGGTCTTCACTCGCTGCGGCCTTGCTGGACAGACTTTTTGAGCCTCCTGCAGATCGTAGGCTCAGGGTACAAATGTGCGGATCATGGAGTTTGAGGACGACGAAATAGTTTCTTCCCAGCCTGCTGGTCGGCGCAACTCGGTGGCGGAGGCGAGCGTCACGCCTCCATCCTCCGCGGGATGCTCGATGACTTGTTGTGACGGCTTCTTCATGGGTGATGCAGGATGACCAGCGACGCTTCAATCGGTCTTTCGGAACGCATCCGGTCGAAGATCCGGAGCATAGGACTGGGCGCCGTCCTTCGCATGGGAGTCTTCAAGGTTCTGCGGCCTCTGGCCTCGCGATGGCAGCGCCTGCAAGTCAGGAGACAGGTCTACCGGATAGGCAGAGAGGAGCTGGCGAACGCGTTAGGCACTTCTCCTGATGAGATCCTCTCTGTAGTGGCCCGGATGAGGACCGAACTCTCTTGCCGCCTTCCGGTCGCGCCCGCTGATGTGCCGGCGATCCGGTCTCTCTACCTGCAACATGCGCCTGGTCTGCTCGACGCGACGATCGAATCAGCCGACCAGGTTTGCGAGCATGTGTTCGATCTACTGGGATCGGGTCCGGTGGCGTTGGGGCCTGCCATCGATTGGCATGTGGATTTTAAAAGCGGCTATCGGTGGAATCCTGATTTGTGTTTCCTGCACATTGCTCATAGCCAAACTGCCGGCGTCGATATCAAGGTTCCATGGGAGCTGTCCCGCGGTCACCATCTCGTGCTCCTGGCACAAACGGGGCTGCTGACGGGAGACAAAAAATATTCCGGCGAATGTGTGAAGCAGATATCTGATTGGATCGTCGCCAATCCACCGGGGTATGGAGTCAACTGGGCCTGCCCGATGGATGTTGCGATTCGTGCCGTCAATTGGTTGTGGACGCTTGCCCTGCTGGCGGAGTGGCCGGATGTCAACGACGCCTGGTGGGCTGATGTGTTGGCCACGCTGGTGGCACATGGCCGATTTTTGATGACGAACCTCGAAGTCCGCGACGACGGCGTGACGACCAATCATTACCTGGCCGATGTCGTGGGTCTCCTCTATCTCGGACTGTGCTTGAAAGAGGTGCGCGACGCCGAGCGATGGCGGACATTTGCGGTGCGTGAATTGGTGGCTGAGATGGAGCGGCAGGTGCTTCCGGACGGCGTGCATTACGAGTCCAGCCTGTCCTATCACCGACTGGTGACCGAAATGTTTCTGTCTTCGGCCGTGCTTTGCCGGCGGCAGGGCGTAGAGTTGCCCCCGCCCTTTTACAACCGTTTGACGAAGATGTGTGACTTTGTGCAGGCCTATACGAAACCGAACGGACTGGCGCCTCAAATCGGGGACGGCGACAATGGTCGCTTGCATATGCTGACCGGGTACGGCCGGTGCGACGTGCGGGACCACCGCCATCTGCTGGCTGTCGGCGGAGTATTGTTTGATCGTGAAGACTGGCGCGCGGCCTCCGGTTCCTCGTGGGTCGAGGGATTATGGTTTGCAGGCGCCCGGCAGACGACTTGGGCAGCAGCATCAGCAGGGGAGTCTCGTCGAAGCGTCGCCTTCCCTGCGGGAGGATTTTACATTCTGCGCGAGGAGGAGGACTATGTCTTGTTCAACTGTAACCCGCCCGGTACCAGTGGAGTGGGCACCCATAAACACAACGATGTGCTCTCGTTGGAAATGCATCTTGGAGGGGAAGATATTCTTGTGGATCCGGGTTGTTTTCTCTATACTTCCGACCCGCGGGACTATAATCGATTCCGTAGCACCTGCTACCACTCGACGGTCAGGGTGGATCAGGCGGAGCAGAATCGTGTAATTCCCGAAAAACTCTTTTGCCTGCATCCGGATAGCCGGCTGCATGTGATGCAATGGGAGATCGGTCAACCGGTCGAACAGGTGGCCGCGGAGCATCATGGATATGATCGTCTTGCCGATCCGGTGCGGCACCGGCGTGAGGTGCAGTATCATCGGTCGAATGGTTCGTGGCAGGTGATTGATCATCTTTCGAGTCTTGCGGGCCGATCTCACTCACATCGTCTGGAATGGACCTTGACGTTCGCCCCCCAGTGCTCCTTGCATCCTGCAGAAACCGGATGGCATGTGGTGACCCCCAACCAGCGCTTATGGCTGGAGGGTCCGCAGTTGTCCGCCGGCGGACGGTTCGTGGAACTTTCTCCCTACATCGATGAAGCGAACGTGGCACCTCAGTACGGCGCCCTGCAGCGGGCTCCATTTCTTCGCTGGAGTTGGGAGGGGCCATTTCCCGCGGAAGGACGCTTCACCATTTCACGCGCAGGATCACAATCGGCATGAGGTCGCGTCGAGAGATTGGTTGTTGAGGCGATGAAGGCGTTGACCATCTGGCTGACCGGACTACCCTGTTCCGGCAAGACAACCCTGGCGAATCTGCTCTTTCGAAGTCTGCTGGAGGAAGGCCTCACGAATCTAGAGGTGTTGGACGGGGATGTGGTCCGCACGCATCTCTCGAAAGGCCTCGGTTTCTCCCATGCGGATCGTGACACGAACATTCTGCGGATCGGATGGGTGTGTCAGGTCCTGGCCAAGCACGGGGTGTGCAGCATTGTCGCCGCCGTCTCCCCGTTTCGGGCAGGCCGGAACGACGTACGGGCGATGATTGAGAAAGTGGGAGGGCCGGGATCGTTCATCGAGGTATGGGTGCGCTGCGGGGTCGAGGAATGCATCAGGCGCGATGTCAAAGGCATGTATGCCAAGGCCTTACGGGGTGAAATACGGCAATTCACCGGCGTGTCCGATCCCTATGAGGAGCCGCTCGACGCGGACCTCGTCGTGGATACCAGCACAGATTCCCCGTCGACATCGGTGAGTCGCATCCTGGAGGTCGTCAATCGTGTGAATCCATGAGCGGCCCGGCGCCTGACGATTCAGCCCAAAAGGTTCCACCAGTTGTGGATACGAGCTTCTTGTGGTTTCTTCTCCCGACGCTGCTCCAAACGATTCTGGGAGTCGGCGTCATGGTTCCGATCATCACGTACTTCCTCGAGCCGGCCGATCTCGGTACCGTTGCCATCCTGATGGCGTTAGCCATGCTCGTGACTCCGCTCGCCTCGACCGGGGACACCTGGGTGCTCTCGACCCATTGGCATGTCTCGTCGGAGTCCAGTCGCAAGGAACTGCTCTTTAACCTCCTACTCGCCAATCTCGGCATGAAAACCGTGTGGGTCGGTATGTTTTGGCTGCTCTCCCCGCTGGTCTTGCCACATCTCATCCGGGACTATCGCCCCGAGTATCAGCAGTACTTCGGATTGGCGCTGGTGGGATTGCTGTCCGGCACGTTGTGGGTCACGCTCAGTGCGTTGATGGTGATCGAGCGGGCGCCCGTCAGCCACGCCGTGAATGAATCGCTTCAGTGGGGGGCCGGAGCCATGACGACATTGCTCGGACTCTCGCTGGCGAAGATAGGCATCCTGGCCTTGTTTCTGGCACCGATCGCCGCCGGACTTGTCTCCGTTGTACATGGGCTCTGGTATGCGGCCCGCCGGGTGTCTCTGCGGCCCAGCCTGCATTGGGGCAAGGAAATTGTCCGGAGCGGCATGCCGGCTATCCCGTTCAGCCTGACGGATGTCATGGCGAATAGCCTCGATCGCTTCGTGATCCAGCGATGGCTGGATCTTTCGACACTGGGCATCTATGCCCATTCCCAAAGTTATCGCGGCATGTTCGTCAGCGTGACGAAAGCCTACTCGAGGACCATGACCCCTACGTTTCTTGAATTGTTTGCCGGACGCTCCGTTCAGCCGCGCCGGCAAGTTGAAGAGACCGTGTCGCTGTGGTACCTCTGTGTCACGGCCGGCGGGATTCTGGTCACCTTGTTTTCTTCCGAGGTGATTCATATCTTGACGCATGGGAAGTTCGACCGCGCCGCGGAACTCGTGCCGATCTGGTTTCTGCTGGTGTTTGCGCACAGCATGGGACTTCCATCGACCCAGTTTCTGTTGTCCGTGAGACAGAATGTTCTCTTGTCCTGGACCTCTATTGTGGTCAGCCTGGGAACTATGGGGCTTGTCGCTGCAGCCACCTGGCAATTCGGGGTAATCGGCGCGACGAGTGCGGCCGTCTTCGGGGCGCTGGCTATGCATGGGACGCGCGTGTACCTGGCTCGCCGGTTCGGGTGCCCCTATGGTTTCGAAGCGGGTGTGCTGTGGGGAGTGGGCACGGTTCTCCTCGTCTATCTGGTGACGTATCAGGTGGGGTTGCCGCTTCCCGCCAAGATCATTCTCGCAGGAACGGTGTTGACGGTGCTGTGGGTTAAGATTGCACCGCTGTGGTCGTGGCAGGCGATGAGGCGTGTGTGGGTTGCGCCGAAATGAACTTCTTGCAGGATGCTGAAAAAGTTCGCCGGCTTCTCAGACACTGCCGGCTCACCGCCTTATTATTCTTCGCGTCGCGGACCTCGCTGTGCCTTGCTTTGGACAAGGCCCGTCACAGAGGCGGGTGTGGGACAACCTTTGAAAGGAGACGACGATGGCACGTGAGAGGTCAACTGGTTCTTCGCAGGCGGACGGCGGAATGGAGCGCACGTCCGGTCGTCTCGCCGGTGACGAGCCGGTCGGAATGGTCAGCGGCCATTTCAGCCACTGCCAGAATTGCGGGCACCAGCCGCTTCTCACAATCATGGATTTCGGCCATCATCCGCCGTGCGATTCATTGGTGCGCCCCGCGCAGTTGACCCAGCCTGAGGCGTTTTATCCGTTGCATCTCTTTCGCTGTGACCGGTGTGGCCTGGTGCAGATCGATTACTCGGTCGATCCCGCGGAGTTGTTTTATGAAGGCTATCCCTATATGACCGGGATTACCGGCGCGCTCAAAAGCAATTTCGATGCGATGGCTGGACAGGTCATCGAGACATTGGGGATTCAGCCCGGAAGCCTCGTCATCGACATCGGGTCGAACGACGGTACGATTTTGCAGGGATTCAAAACGAGAGGGATGCGGGTGCTGGGCGTGGAACCGACCGGGATTGCGAAGATCGCCAATTCGAGAGGGATCACGACCCTGCAGACGTTTTTCAGCGAGGATGTCGCGCAGGATATTCTCAAGGAACAAGGGCCGGCCTCTCTGATTACGGCGGCCAACGTGTTCGCGCATGTGGCCAATTTAGGTCCCTGTCTCCGCGGAATCCATGCATTGCTGGGGGATTCCGGCACCTTCATTTCCGAATCGCATTATCTGCTCGATCTCATCGACACGCTGCAATATGACACGATCTACCACGAACATTTGCGGTTTTATTCCATCAAACCCATGCAGGATATGATGAAGCGATTCGGCTTCAGCGTGGTTGATGTGGAACGTATCCCGAACCATGGAGGTTCCATTCGGGTGTATGCGGTGAAGGGAACCGGGGGCAAACCCAGCGGACGGATGCAAGAGTTGGCGAAGCAGGAGGAGGCCTTCGGACTGTACAATCCCGCGCTTTATGTGACCTTCACGCAGCGGGTCAGACAGTCGAAATGGAAACTCATGCAGATCCTGTCCGACCTGAAGTTGAAGGGGCACCGGATCGCGGGCATCGGGTCTCCCGGCCGCTCGAGCACCGTCATGAACTATTGCGGTATCGGCCCGGACTATCTGGACTACACGGCTGAACAGTCGACTTCGCTCAAGGTGGGGTTGTTTACACCCGGCACCCACGTGCCGGTGGTGGATGAGAAACGACTCTTCGACGATCAACCGGAGTACGCGCTCGTGCTGGCGTGGCATCTGGGAGAAACCATCCCCCGTAAATTGCGCAGCAAGGGATTGCGGTCGAAGTTTATCATGCCGTTGCCCGATCCTGTCATCCTGGACTGGTAGGCTCAGTCATCGTAGGGTCGCATGACGACACTCGCGCTGGGAATAATCGGAACCGGGTTCGGCGCACGCGTGCATGTGCCGGCATTTCGAACCATTCCGGCTGTCGAGGTGACGGCGATTGCCGGGCAGGACCGAAGCAAGGCGTTGCAGGTCGCACAGGAGCACGGCATCTCGACGGTCCATGAATCCTGGCAGGCCCTCATCGACGATGAGAAGATCTCGGCCGTGGTTGTGGCAGTTCCGCCGTCGTTTCATTACGACATGGTGATGCGGGCGCTGCGTGCCGGCAAACACGTGCTGTGCGAAAAGCCGTTCGGAGTCGATGCCGATCAGGCCGCACGCATGCTGGATCTCTCGCGAGAGACCGGAACCGTCTGCATGGTCGACTACCTGTTTCGGATGGCGCCGGAACGGATGCGACTCAAAGAACTGCTTGTCGCGGGCACGATCGGGCGGGTAAACAGGATCACGATCGAATGGACTGTCCGAGGCCGCGCCGCCGGGAACAGCGCCTGGTCGTGGCAATTCGACCCTTCGAGCGGCGGCGGCGTCCTGTTCGCGTTCGGGGCGCATGTAGTGGATTACCTGCAATGGTTGATGGGTCCCGTTCGGACCGTCACCGCTCACCTGAGCACCAGAGGCCGACCGGCGGAACCTGCTCCGGTTGATCGCCCCATCGCAGCGGATACGCTGGATGCGATTCTGCTCCTGGATGGCAATACCCCGGTTTCCATGACGATCTCCAATGCCACGCCCGGCGGCCGCGGGCATTGGCTCACCATCTACGGTGAATGCGGAGCGCTGGCGGTCGGCAATGCCAATTTGGCGGACGCGGTAATCGGAACCCGTCTGTACCAAACGGACATGATCAGCGGGGAGTTGCGTGAAGTTCCTGTGACACCGATAGCTACTGAAGGCGTCGCTGATGGTCGGATGCTTCTCGTCGGTCGAATCGCCGAAGCGTTTACGTCCGCCATCCGATCGGGAGTGTCAGCCTCTCCCTCGTTCGAGGATGGCTGGCGCGCGCAGGTCGTCATGGATGCCCTACGACGGGCGCATGAGAAGCACTGCTGGATGCCGGTGCTGTCTACTGCCGGTCATGATACGTCCTGGAGTCACGCCCGGCGCGTTCCATGAAGATTTTCGTCCTTTTATCCAATGCGCCGGATCCCGCCGGTGAGGCGATCGAGGTGGTCGGTCATGAAGTGGTCGAGAAAGCGCAGCGGCTTGGACATTCGGTCTTTCTTCAGGTTATCTTTCGCGATCCTCGCGGAAGCCGTGCAGCCGAGCTGGCCGACCAAGCACTCCGACGGATGGCGCTTCCGAATGTCGTCGTCTACCCGATGCTTTATGTCGAGGATGTAGCGGGTCCCTCTTCGAAAAGGGGCGGGGCGGCTCGACTCGGGCGTCTGTTGACGTCCTTCACGCTGCGCCGCATGTTTCCCGCGTCCGGTCTTGGCGCGATGGTCGAGCGTCGAGTGCGCGAGGCAGCGGTGGACGCCATCGTGAGTATTTGGAGTTGGGAATCCTTGGCCGCCACCTATCACATCCGGGACGTTCCAAAGTTCGTGTATTACGGAAATCCGGATCATCTGCCTCTGCAGGCGAGACTTCGCCATCCGGATCTCTTCGGCATCCCGACGGCCACGCCCGCGGATCAGTTATGGCTGTGGTGTGAGAAGGTGCGCAACGAGAGACGAAAGCGGCTCAATATCAGGATGATGAATGCCTGTGAGGTCACGGCCAACAATTCGATTTTGGACGCGGAGTTTTATCGAGGTCATGGCCATCCGCATTCGATCTATCTGCAAAACATGTGGCCGCCCGTCAAGCCCGAGTCACAGAGCACCTCGACGGCCGAATCGCCGGCGCGCCCCATCAAAATCATCGGCAGTGTGGGCAATCTCGGCGCGACCGGCAACACGTTCGCTCTGGCATATCTGGGACGGGAAATATTGCCGCGTCTGGCGGCTCGATTCAACGATCGTCCGTTTGAAATCCATTTGCTGGGGAAGGGGACGCCGGCTCCATCCGTCGCCGCATTCCTGAACGATGCGCGCATCAAGGTTCGGGGATGGGTGGAGGACATCCATGAGGAGTTCCGGTCGGCGGCGGCCTTTCTGGTGTTGACGAACGTGAATGCGGATTTTCTTGTCGGGAATACGAGGATTCTCCTCGCCTGGACTCTCGGAACCTGCGTCATCATGCATGAGAACAGTCGTTTGGCGATGCCTGAGATCGAGCACGGCGTCAATGCATTATTGGGCCGTACGCCGGACGAACTGGTGGAGAGGATCGTTGCGGTAGTAGACGATGAGGCCCTCCGTCTGAGAATCGGGCAGGGCGGCCAACGCACATTCGACACCTATTATCGATCGGACGTGGTCGTTCCAAGAATGTTTCAACTGATTCAGGACATGATCGATCGTGGCCGAACGGCCAGCGGTCTGCCCGTTTAAACAGTTGCCGGGTGTCCAGGGCTTAACGCCGCCTGTTCGCTCGGCCTTGCCTGGGACCAAGCGCGTATTTGGCGTGCCGGGGTTGGGCGAGTAAGAAGGTCGCCTGTTGAGCATCCTGCCGGGATGTTGTCTGAATTAACGCAGCTCTATAAGAGGGAATCCGTGCTGGTTGGTATTTTCGGAGCGGGTCGCAATGGATCGTCGCTGCTCATGCGGCTGCTGGACGGCAGCCCCGCGCTATGGATCTATCCCATCGAACTGAATTACTTGCGCGCGTTTGCCCCGCGTTCCGTGAAAGGAGCCGTCAAACGTGTGTTGTCTTCCGGCATGTCCACACTTCCCGGCCATACCGGAGAAATGGTCGAGAACCGGCAGCGAAAAGTATTCCGGGCCTGGATGGCCGAACAGCTGCAGGAACTAAAGGACACCTATTTGGATAAGCTCGTGCATCCTATCCCGGTGACGGGCGATCCTTTACAGACGATCATGGCGCGCGTTACTGGTGATGTGATCGGCAATCTCGAATCCTATCTGGACGCGACCCGCTCCTGTTATGACGAACGACGACTCCCGGCGACCCCGCTGCTGATGTTCAAATCGATCGAAGTCTCTGATCTGTCCCGTTATAGCCGGCTGTTCCCGGGCATGAAGTTCATTCACCTCATGCGGCATCCCTATTCGAATTACAGTTCGCTCAAACGAACGGACATGGTCTTGAAGCAAAAGCCGTTCTGGTTTCAGGGCGGCGATATTCTCAAGCTGCAACTGGAGTCCCGCTGGATTCCGCATGCGGAGTTCACGTTGCATGGTCTCTCGACGGATCCGGCCCGGCACTATCTCGTGCGGTATGAAGATATTTGCGACTCGCCGGCGCGCACGGTGACGGATATCTGCTCCTGGCTGGGCGTGGCTGCGCCGGAGGAGCCGACGATGCAGACGGTTCTGGGCGGCAGGCATGCCAAGTCACTGCCCGTCAATTCGAGCCTGAAAGGGGTGGATACGCCGGCGCAGGTGGTGTCCGACATGGCGAAGGCCTATGGGTATGACGATATTCTCACCGAGCGGGAGAAAAGCCTGATCCTGCTTCGGACCTATCAACTCGGCCGCCGGCTCGGATACTTTTCGGCACAGGACGAGGCGG
>JACCYV010000101.1 GCA_013696305.1 Nitrospira sp. | reverse complement strand
AGGCCCACTGCCTTCCGATCATGATGCGCAGTTTTGTCGATGCTTGCATGCGGGGCCACCTCGATGGTCAGGTGGATGCTTCATTCTCTGATGGTTTCGCTGTCCAGCAAGCTCTGGCCGCCGTACTCGAAGCCTCCCGCCGACCGGTCTGGATTCAACTCTAGTGACTTTGCGATATGGAGGAATCCGGCCGAGCCTGCACCGACCGAGGACAAGCAAGTCATCTTTCCTTACCGACTGAGGTGGAGGCAGGGCGAATACGACTACGTGAGGCCGTGATGAATACGGTGCCGGCGACGTCTCATCCAGGGGCCCCTATCTGTCTACAGTGGTGAGATCCAGAGAGTGAATCACGTTGGAGCGTGGTCGTTGCTTAGCTGCAGGAAGAGGTATTCTCTCGCTCGTGAGAAACAGGTATGGTACTCTCCCCCCGGACGCACATCTGCATTGGAGCCCGCGTATTGCAACCCCTATCAGAGAGGGCTTTTAATCGAATCTCTTCCCACTCTCGCGAGACGCCGGCAGGTCGGTTGAATGTCGAACAGAGCCCAGCACGTACCTTACGCCAATCTCCAGCGATTCCCATTGCTATTCATCCCACGCCGGCGATGATGGCGAAGAGGTGCTTACGCCCAATGACGGCAGTCGATAGCGAAGTTCCGCCTCCAGCTAGGGGTGACGGATTCTTCAGCGCGAGGAACAGCTCTCACGTGTGATATGTGTCCCAGTTGCAGGGGGTATTGAAGGTATGAGCGAGAGCATGACGGGAATTCAACAAGATATAGGCCTTGGAGAGAGGGCGCATCGTTCGAATGGGCGTCCGCTCGTCAGTGTGGTCATTCCCACCTACAAGCGAGCGCAGCTTCTCCGGAAAGCCATCATCTCGGCGTTGGCACAAGAGAAAGCCGGTGAAGTCTTCGACATGGAAATCATCGTAGTGGATGATTGTTCCCCGGATAATACGGCTCCAGTCGCTGCGGAATTTCCGCAGGTGCAGTACATCAAGCTGCCGGAAAACAGGGGGGGCATCCGGGGCTCGTAACGCAGGGATCAAGCGTGCGGGAGGCAAGTATATTGCGCTTCTCGATGATGATGACGAATTTCTCACGCACAAGTTGATGATACAGGTCCCGATTTTAGAATCGCATCCCGAGATCGGTGTGTTGTACGGACAGAGCGTCGTCACCGGGGGGGATGTTCCTCTGTTGTTGTGGCCGGAGTGGGGACCCTCGGGTAATGTCTTCGAGGAGTTCCTGACGAGAACCGAAGACTTTCTTCATCCGCCCACGTGGCTTGTAAGACGAGAATTATTCGAGCGCGCCGGCTTCTTCGATGAGAGTAAGGCCGGAATGGAGCACTATGACATGGCGCTGAGAATTGCCGCTCTTACCCCGTGGATGTTTCTGTCCGGGGGGCCGGTGGCTCGGGGGAGATATTCGCAACAAGGTCTCTGGTACAGTACCATCGCAACGGTACGAATGAACAACAACTTCCGCGGATCGTCGAGACGGCGCTCAAAAAACTACCCGCAACGGCCGAAGGGGATCGGGTGAGACGAAAGGCTAGGGCAGCCGTGTGTGCCAGCATTGCGCATCAGCGGTGGAATGCAAGCGGGGGCGTCCAATCGAGTCGAGAACATCTATTGAAGTCGCTGCATGAGGCGCCGTGGCTCCTGTCAGAGACGGCCGTGGTCGATTGGTTGAAACGAGTGGCCGGCGCCCTCGCGGCGACTTCGACGAATCCGGTTCAGGCAGTGAAGACCTTTTGGAAAGACATCAAACGCGAAACGACCGGCAGCCCATTGATTGACCAGTTCCAGATGCGTCGGCTGCTGGGGGACTTGTTAGGGGCGGCCGCCATGAGTCTCCAGCGAGGTTCTCCCAGAATGGCACGCTTCGTGGCAATCAGCGCGCTTGCATATGATCCGAGCCATTGGACGCATGTGGGACGCTTGACTCGGATGTGTCGTCTGGCATTCACGCCTACCGGATCAATGGAGGAGGAGCGTCGTCCCGGTCGTTAGCTGATTGCGAGCCGAGCGCGTCCACATCAGGATTCCTCCATGAAACTGAGTGTCATCGTTCCATGTCTGAATACTGCACACACCGTGGGGGAGTTATTGGACGCGCTTGCTGGGCAGTCATGGCTCGATGAATGGGAAGTGATCGTGGCGGATAATGGGTCGAAGGACAACCTGCGGCATGTCGTTGAACGGTACAAGGGACGACTACCTGCTCTGCGTGTCGTCGATGCCTCTGCACGACGCGGCGCGTCCTACGCCAGGAATGTGGGCGTTAAAGCGGCCACCGGTGATGCGATTCTATTTTGTGACGCAGACGATATTCCTGCACCCGGCTGGGGGCCCGCCATGGGGGAAGCGCTACGGAAACATGACTTCGTAGCTTCTCGCTTGGAGTTTGAGAAACTGAACTCGCCTTCGGTCCGGGCGGCCCGGGGCACCACGCAGATCCACGCGCTACAGCGGCTCAGCTTTTTGCCGTTCCCGTATGCCGGTTCCGGAACTCTTGGTATTAGGCGAGCCCTTCATGAAGCGATTGATGGATTTGACGAAACCATTCCTATCTGTGAAGACATCGATTATTGTATGAGGGTTCAGCAACGCGGGCAGAAGTTAGAGATCGTGCCAGGCGCCATCCTCCATTGTCGTCTTCGAAACACAATTAAGGGCGCGTATATCCAGGCTTTTCGGTATGCCGAGTATGAGGTGTACTTGTATGAAAAGTATGGGCACCCGCACTCCTGGGAATTATGGCGTTGGCGTAAGTATGTTCAGGCGTGGCCGAAATTATTAAGCCGAGTGCCGGAACTAATCCGAACCGCCGAAGGTAGGTCCATGCTCGTGTGGCGTATCGGCAGGCTCACGGGATTGCTCAAGGGAAGTCTTCGATTCGGTGTTCCCCCTGTCATGGTTGAATAAGAAGAAGGCCATTTCGATGCATCCGAGAGCTGCAATATCGACAGCGGTGAGGAAGGTGTTAGGAAGTGTGACCCATGTGGTCACAACGGAACCCGTGGCCGCGCTGACGTTTGATGACGGACCGGACTCCACCAGCACTCCGCTGGTGCTTGCTCTTCTGGAGAAATATCACGCCCGCGGAACCTTCTTTCTGGTCGGACAAGCGGCCGCCGATCATCCTGATCTGGTCAAGCAGATCGCGGGAGGCGGTCATGCAATAGGCCTTCACTCGTGGGACCATCGAGCATTTCCCGGGCTCTCGAGCCGAGAGCGACGTCGGCAGATCCGGACCTGTGAACGCGTGCTTGGACCCTATGCGGCTCGTCTCTTTCGTCCACCATACGGCGAACAGACGGTGGCCTCCCGGATAGAAGCGTCGTTCATGGGCTATGAAGTGGTGGGATGGAACGTGAACAGTGGAGATTGGTATCAATCGGATCCGGCGGTGCTCAGTCAGTATCTTCTGGGAACCGTCGAGCCGGGAGCAATCGTGCTCCTCCATGACACGTTGTTCGATAAGGGGAAGGCCGCGCACGGTGTCGATGCCGAGCACACATCATGGCCTGATCGTCGCGTCATGTTGCAGGCGCTGGAGATCGTGCTGGACAGATTGAGTGGGCGGTACAGATTCGTCACGGTTCCTGAATTGATGTGTGCCGGTCAACCTAGGCGATCGTTCTGGTTCAACAAATCACGTTCGATGTCCTGAAGGAATGCTCGCGGTGAAAGAGGCTCCTGGAAAAGGTGGGAACGTGAGTCGCGTCGCTGTAGTTGTGCCTGGATATAACAGGGCGGAGTTCACGCAAGACGAAGAAATCTCCTTTCGTCACCTGGAGCATTTCCTGGGTCGGTATGACAAGTTTTTAGTCGTGCCGAAAAGCCTCAAAATCGAACGGCCTGGTTTTCAGATCAAGGGGTTTGCCGATTCGTATTTCGGCAGCGCGATCGCCAATGCGAAACTGATGCTGTCATCAGAGTTCTATGAATCGTTCGGTGCGTACCGCTATGTTTTGATTTATCAACTTGATGCCTTGGTGTTTTCGGATCAATTGGTCGAATGGTGCGACGCAGGGCTGGACTATATCGGCCCCCCATGGCTGCCATCCGAAGACAGCCCCTGGGTATCGAATCCTCGCGTCGGCAACGGCGGGTTTTCCCTCAGAAACGTGTCGAGTTTTCTCAAGGTGCTGTCGTCGGATCGCTATTGGATCGACCCCGAGGTCTATTGGCAGTCGATCGCCTCGGGAAAATCGAAGTACGCGCAATGGTTGCACCGTCCGAGAAAGTGGTTCAAATACGTCAGGCGGTTCAATGGTGTGACACGGGAGGTGCAACAATGGCATCTCCGTCCGGACGGAACCAAGAATGAAGACCATTTCTGGTCCGACGATGCGGTTCGCTATTTTCCTGATTTTAAGGTTGCCCCGTTCGACGTGGGGCTGCGCTTTGGGTTCGAAGTCGATCCTCGAAAGTGTTTTGACCTCAATAAACAGAGCCTGCCTTTCGGTTGCCATGCATGGCCTCGGTATGATCGGACATTTTGGGAACCGTATCTCCTCAAAGCTTAATTGAACATCATGCCTATGAAAGAATCAGATCACATCAGCATCTCTCCGTTGTCCGGTCCTCAGGTTCGAAAAGGCATACGCATTCCGACGGTGCAGATTCGACCGAACCGAGGGCTGTTTCATCTGGACCTGCATTCCCTTTGGAAATACCGGGAGCTTCTTGGATTTCTGGTGTGGCGGGATGCCAAGGTTCGGTATAAGCAGGCGGTCATAGGAGCCGGTTGGGCCGTGTTTCAACCACTTATTTCCATGCTGTTGTTTACCGCAATCTTCAGCTTTCTTGCCAAGCTTCCATCCGACGGCATTCCCTACCCCCTATTTGCCTATGCCGGTCTCCTCCCGTGGAACTTCATCGCCCAAGCGACCAGTCGCAGTGGCACCAGTTTAGTGGGAGAATCGCATCTCATCAGTAAGGTGTACTTCCCGCGATTGATTATTCCCCTCGCAGCCGCCTCCACCCCGGCCGTCGATTTGGTGTGTGCGTTGGTCATGATGGTTCCGCTCATGTTGTGGTTCGGGATGACTCCGGGATGGCAGATCCTCTTGTTTCCCGTATTTGCTTTGCTGGCCCTCTTCGCGGCATTGGCCGTGAGTCTGTGGTTTTCGGCGCTACACGTAAGGTTTCGCGACGTGGGACATATTATTCCCTTCTTCATTCAGTTTTGGATGTTCGCCTCGCCGGTGGTCTATCCTGTCAGCTTGATCCCGGAGAAATGGCGGACGCTGTATAGCTTGAACCCGGTGGTGGGTGTGGTGGAAGGATTTCGGTGGACCCTGCTCGGGCAGCAGGCGCCGGCTCTGGGAACGATACTGCCCAGTATCTGCATTGTCCTGGTCCTCCTGGTGAGCGGCGTGGTGTATTTCAAACGAATGGAACGAACCTTTGCGGATGTCATTTGAT
>JACCYV010000061.1 GCA_013696305.1 Nitrospira sp. | reverse complement strand
ACCTCTTTCTATACGGGCGCCATCTTCCTGCGTTCCTCCACGAATTACAGGTGGCCCCCTTGTTGCCGGAATTGGCGCGGCTGGAATGGGCCTGCCATGAGGTGCATCAGGCTACGGATTCAACACCAGCTTCACAAGAACAGATCCAAGCGATCGCATCAATTGATCTATCTCGTGTGACTGTCCGCTTCCATACGGCTACCCGCCTCCTCTCCTTCCCTATTCCGGTCCATCGAGTCTGGCTGGCGCTGCAACCAGACGCCCCATCAGACGACGTTGTGGATCTGCCGCTTCCGGAAGAAGAGACCGCAGTCGTCGTGACTCGAGGGGGTGGGAAAGTCCAGATCGCCCCCCTGGCCAAACCGGATTATCTGGTACTTGAGGCCCTCTCGCGAGGAGTCAATCTGGCGTCGGTGGAGCGGAGGGCGATCGAGTCTAATCCCGACTTCGACTTTCAGCACTTGTGGGCCACCGTCCTAAAGCTGTCCATGATTAGCGGCTTTTCTGTGAGCGAAACCTCATGACACACGATCTCGATTTTCTGCAGCGCACGGCGCTGCCGGTTGTCTCCGCGTACCGTCGCATGATCGGAATCCTGGAATCACTGATCCCGGTTTTCGACTTATCCGTACGTCTATACCTGGCGCATATCTTCTGGAAAGGGGGCATGGTCAAACTCTCCAGTTGGATGTCCACCGTGATGCTCTTCACCATGGTCTATGACGTGCCGATCCTGCCGCCCGAAGTCGCGGCGTATCTGGCCACCGCCGTCGAGTTGGGCGGATCGTTCCTTCTGGCTATCGGGCTGGCCGGAAGATTAGGAGCCTTCTCGCTCTTCGGGCTCAATATCGTCGCGGCGATCTCGTATGCACAGTTGTCCGAGGCCGCTCTGAAGGAGGCTTTCTATTGGGGGATTCTCTTAATGTACCTCTTCCTCCACGGACCGGGACTCCTCTCGGCGGACGCCCTGTTGCAGTACCTGTTTCGACAAAGGAAATTCACAAGCATTGCCGATCAGAAGGTGTCTTAACAAGCTGCCCTTCGCAGCGAGTCGGATAGGACTGCAACAAAATATTAAGGATGTCCGGTCGCTGAGGCGCTCAAGATGGACTCTCCGAATCATTTGGTTCAATGCGAGGTGCTTATGTCTGACGAGATGATTGCGCAGCAAGTCAGTGCGCGGTACGCCAGGGCCGTGACCACCGGCGAGCAGATGTGCTGCCCGACCGGTTATAACTTCGACGACCTGCGCTCATTTGTGCCGGAGGAAGTCCTGCGCGTGTCCTACGGCTGCGGCACGCCCGCCGGCCTTGCGACGGTGAAGCCGGGCGAGACTGTGCTGGACATCGGGTCGGGCGGAGGCATCGATTGTTTCGACGCCGCTAGGCGCGTCGGTCCGACCGGCCGAATCATCGGCGTGGACATGACCGATGAGATGCTGGCGATGGCTCGCCGCAACGCGCCTCTTGTTGCGAAGAACCTCGGATACCCCTCGCCGACCACGGAATTCCGCAAGGGGCATGCGGAGCATCTCCCCGTCGAGGACGGCGCGATCGATCTGATCATTTCGAACTGCGTGATCAATCTGGCGCCCGACAAGGCGAAAGTGTTCCGCGAGATGTTCCGGACCATCAAGCCCGGCGGGCGGTTCACGATCTCGGACATCGTGGCGGATCAGCCGGTGCCGCAATACCTAATTCACGATGCTCAGAAATGGGGAGACTGCTTGTCCGGCGCGTTGCCCGCGTGGGACTATCTGGCTGGTTTGGTGCAGGCAGGGTTCCTGGGCGTGCACCAGATGAAGTTCTCCCCGTGGAGCGTCATTGACGGTACTCATTTCTTTTCGTTGACGCTGACCGGCTACAAGCTGCCGGAAACAGCGGATTCCAACGGGGTGAGGTTCGCCACGCTGGTGGGGCCCTTCAGCCGGGCGGTGGACGAACTGGGGCAGACCTACCATCGGGGCAAGCCGGAGCCGGTATCGGCGCGCGCGGCGCAGTTGCTCAAGACGCCGCCGCTCGAACGACTGTTCCTCCTGTCGGACCAGCCGGTGCAACTCGCGACGACCGATCAGCGTTTGGTTTCAATTCTGCCAGCCGATGCGCCCTGCGTCTGGAAGGGCCACTATGCGATCCTGACCGCTCCGTTTGCGGAAGCGGAGGACGATGATCACCACGTCTATCGTCGCGGCGTCCCGCTGGAAATCTGCTCCAAGACGCTGGACGTGCTGGCCTCCGGTCCCTACAGCCGGCACTTCGCGGTCATCAACCGCGCGGGCGAGGCTGTTTCTGGTGAAGCGGTCTCCTGCGATCCGGGCGGAAGTTGCTGCTGATATGTCGCTGCTTGCACTGGCATCCTTCGACAAGACGTTGGCCGAGCACGGCCGCGCGCCGCTGCGGGCGCTACGCATTGACACTCTGCAGGTCAACGTTGGCAAGCTTTGCAACCAGACCTGCACCCATTGCCACGTTGACGCCGGGCCCGCGCGGACCGAGATCATGACGCGGGAGACGATGGATGCGGTGCTCGACGTCCTGCGGCGTTACCCGGAACTCCGCACGGTGGACATCACCGGCGGCGCGCCGGAGATGAATCCGCACTTCGAGCATCTGGTGGAGCAGTCCCGCGCATGGGACCGGCATGTGATGGACCGCTCCAACCTGACCGTCTTTTCCGTGCGGGACAAACACCACCTGCCGAAATTTCTTGCCGACCACCACGTGGAGGTGGTTGCTTCACTGCCGTGCTATCTCGCGGAGAATGTGGATCAGCAGCGGGGCAAGGGAGTGTATGGCCGGAGCATCGAGGCGCTGCAGCAGCTCAATGCACTGGGTTACGGGGAGGAGGGGACCGGACTGGTGCTGAACCTGGTCCACAATCCGCTGGGCCCCAAGCTGCCGCCTCCGCAGGCCGGCCTGGAGGCTGACTACAGGGACGAGCTGGCGAAGCGGTTTGGCATCCGTTTCAACCATCTCTACACGATCACCAACATGCCCATTAGCCGCTTTCTCGATGACCTGCATCGCTCGGGCCAGTATGAAGCGTATATTGAAAAGCTCATGACGAGCTTCAACCCAGGGTCTGTGGACGGGCTCATGTGCCGCAACCTGATCAGCGTGAACTGGGACGGCCGGCTCTCCGACTGTGACTTCAACCAGATGCTGGACCTGCCGGTGGATGGCGCGGCGCCGCAGACGATCCGCGAGTTCGACCTCGCGCTGCTGGCGCGCCGACGCGTGGTCACGGGGATGCACTGCTACGGCTGCACGGCCGGCACCGGCTCGTCCTGCGGCGGTGCCATCGCGTAATCCCCATGGAACTTTCGTCGCCAGCCCTGCTTCTCGTGATGGCCCTGGCCTACGCCAACGGCACCAACGATGTGTCCAAGGCGATCGCGACACTGGTCGGAAGCGGCGTCACCAATTACCGCACCGCCATTATATGGGGCACGGCGTGGACGGTGGCCGGCGCGGGGCTCTCGGCCCTGATGGCTGATGCTATGTTGAAGACTTTCATCGTTGGTCTCATTCAGCCCGGGATTGCCACGCCGCCTGCGCTGGCGCTGGCGATTTTCATCGGCTCGATGGGGTGGGTACTGATCGCCTCGAGGACAGGCCTGCCGGTGTCCACCACGCACGCGCTGACCGGCGCGCTCGTCGGCGCGGG
>JACCYV010000052.1 GCA_013696305.1 Nitrospira sp. | reverse complement strand
GCCCATGTCATCGTCCCGTCTACGACAGAAGCAGAGAAGCCTTCGCCTCCTGCGAATCTTTAAGGATATCGCTGGCAAACGTCTAGTGAGACAGCACCCCATGCCAGAAACCATTTTCCGCCGAGAGGCGGGCTTTAGTCCAAGACTTGTGCAGACTCTCCGCGTACAGTGCAGTACGTTGAGCCTCTGAGCGAAGCGAGAACGCCGCTGGCGGACTTTTTCAGCATCCTGTTGGAATCCTCGGCAAGCACCGCATCCCGTGACGAAAAGGACCAATTTATATGGTGGATATGTTTGCCCGATTGACCCGCGACACGTCTATTCGCCCTGTGATGGCCGTGATTATGATGAGCCTGCTGCTCACAGGCCTGCTCCCGATTTCCCTCGATGCGGCACAACGAGGCAAGATCGAGGTGCTACCGGTACAGAAGGCTGCCCCCGCGGCGGTGTTTATTGAGACGGCAGGCAGCGAAGCAGATTTGCGGCGTCAGCTGCGCGCCAAGAACGGGATCGTCGAGCTCGGTACATCGAGTCCGAAAGTGCTTTTCTCACAAGCGCCGACGGGTGCCTTTGGGTTCATCATGCCGAACCTGTTGGGGCTGGCCTTGGTGACCCGGAATCCTGATCTCGAGCTGGAACGGGTCGCGCCTGCGGCGAATGCTTACGAGATTCATAAACTTGCGGATGGAAACGGAATGCTGGTGGGATTTGTGGGAAGAGATCTCATGGATCAGGTCGCGCCCGGTCAACGGCCCAAAAACATCCGTCTTGTGATCCATTCGAATCCGTCCGATCAAGCGCCGCACATTGTGGCGGTGCCGCTGGTTAAATTGGCGGCTGACCGGATGCCGATCCGGCTTGACCCGAGAAACCCCGATGGCCCGGTTATGTTTCATATGGACCTGCAGGGCAGTTCGAGCCGCCCGTCGACACAGGGAGGGCAGTAGGTGCTCAGCCTCGCTTATTGAAGTGGCATAGCGACGTTCGCTTCATGACTCCAACTCCTCTTGCGCACCCCGTACCTCATCACAAGACATTTCCGGGATCGCCGATTGGCAATGTGCCACCGAAGCCTGACGGGGCGCTATTCCGACACCGTAATCTTGATGGTATCCGTTGCCGTGAACGCGTCTTTATGATCGTGATCGGCGATCTTGACCGTAATGGTGTGCTCGCCCTTCGGCACGTGGGTAAAGGTGCCCTTGAACTCCTTCTAATAGATGCCATCCAAATAGACATGCGCATGATTGTCCCTGGGCGCATTCAGCATTTCATACGTAATGGCGAATGTGTGCGCGACCGTCTCCCCGTTGCGAGGAGCGAGAATGCTGATGGTGGTCGTGCCTTCCGCGGTACACCAGGAACTCAAGGCCAGGGTCGACCCAATTGACAGGATACAGCCAGTCAGGAACCAACGCGTCATGAAAACCTCCTACGCAGGCGCATGGTTATGGGGAGTGTCTTCGAACAGCCGTTGTGATGGATGTGGTTCTGCCTCGTTCAGTGATCGTTGCCGCATGGTCTGTCGCCAGCTTGAGGAGAGAAACGGGCACAGGCTCAGGCGTTCTGCGGCGGCCTGGTCCTTCCGTTCGTGGTGCATGATTCGATTCGCGGCTGCGACCGTCCATTCAGGGCAGGGACGATCGATGAGGTGAAGGTGCTGATGGACATCGACCTGGCCCTCTTGCAGGACGCGAAAATACCAGCCCGTGAATCCCGTGCGTTCCACGTGAACGGCCAAATCCCGGATGTGCCAGCGGCGGGCCAGCTTCCAACAGGGCTGTCGTGGCTGAGAGATCTGGACGACGGCAGAGCCGACCGAAAATACGTCGCCGATGCACACCGTGGTTTCCGAGAGTTGCTCCACCGTGAAATTTTCACCGAATGCGCCGCCAGTAAGCTGATCGGACGGCAAGATCGTCCGCCAATAGGGCCAGTGTTCGGCCGAATAGACGCAGACGGCTTTGTCGTCTCCTCCATGGTGGACGAGATCCGCCTGTCCGTCTCCTTGTAGATTGTGCCGCCCGAGCCGGATTGGACCGGGCACCGGATGTTTGAATATGCCGCTCGTCCAGGGATGCGGCGCCGGATCCGTGACGCCCTCAGTGTTCTCTGAACGAGGAAGACCGACCTGAATGGATCGTATACGTCCGGTCGTCATACGCGATGTTCCTCACTTGTGATCACAGAGGCTTCCGACCGGTTGTCTGTCCGATCAACCTACGATTCTGCCGAAGGAGGCGTCAAAGCGTTTCTTCTGATTGGATTGATCACATTTAATTATGATAGTAAGGTCCCATGGAATTTCGCCATCTTCGATACTTTCTCGCCGCGGCCGATGCGCTGCATTTTACGAAGGCCGCCGAGGGGTTGACGGTGTCCCAGCCAGCCTTGTCCGCGCAGGTCAAGCAATTAGAGCACGAAGTCGGGGTGCCGCTGTTTGATCGTGTGGGACGATCGGTGCAGTTGACGCGGGCGGGAGCCATCTTTCGCGAGCATGCTCGCCGGGCTCTGCGCGAAATGGAATTGGCCCAAGTGGCGATTGCCGAGGTTGAAGGCCTGCAGCGCGGGACCCTTACCGTTGGCGTGGTCCAAACGGTGAATGCCTATCTGGTGCCTGAGATTGTGTCCCGCTTCTCGACGCGGTATCCAGATGTAGAACTGAAGCTCGACGAACTGTCCGGTCCCGACATCGAGACCGGCGTGAGAACCGGATTCCTGGACGTGGGCATTGGTTTCGTCCCGGTGACTTCCGAACGAATCGAGAGCCAGCCGCTGTTCGAGGAAGACTTTGTATTGATTACCTCGCCACGTCATCGTCTCGCAAAGCGCCGGCACCTCCGCCTCTCTGCCGTGGCGGGAGAGGCGTTGATTCTCCTGCCCAGCATCTTCTGCACACGCCGCTTGCTGAACGTAAGTTTTGAGCAGGCCGGCGTCCAGCCAAAAATCATCGTGGAAATGAATTCCATTGAAGGGATTCTGGCCACCGTTCGGACGAGCCGGCTGGCAACGATCCTGCCACGGTTATCCCTGGGGCTCGAGCGTAACCACGCGCTCCGGGGCATTCCGCTCAAGAACCCGACGCCGCGGCGCGCGGTCGGCCTCTTGTGGAAGAAGGGGGGCTATCGAAGCGGCGCGGTGCGGGCGCTGGCCGATCATGTGAGGACCGTGGTGAAGGAGTGTTGGCGATAAGTCGGCGACGCCGCCAAAGTTGCCGGGCGACTTAAATTGATGCACGCTTCTTATTCTCTGCCTTGTCATGGGTTCGCCTTCCCAAGAGCTGCTTCTCGCTGAGGAACCGCTGTTCGTCAGTCATCCTGCCGACCATCTTTTTGTCAGAGACTGTAACCTTTGGCATCCTTCCTGCGACTTAGATCATGAGGGCACATCCGCTCCTGTGGCCGCGATGACAGATAGGGTATGATGCGGAGGACAAATATGGGCCGACAACGGGGATCAGTCTCACAGGAGTGCAAGCGCTCGTGCCCGATGATGCGGAGATTATCGAACGGGTCTTGCATGGCGAGATCGATCGTTTTGCGGAGCTGATCGCCCGCCATCGGCAACAGGTGCTCAAAATCGTGAGTGGCCATGTGCCTGCGGACCACATTGCCGAGGTGGCGCATGACGCATTTGTCCGCGCATATCGCAGCCTCTCGCGATTTTCACAACGAGTCCCTTTCGAACATTGGTTGTCTCGCCTGGCAGTCCGAACCTGTTACGACTTCTGGCGGGCGCAGCGCCGGGCGGATGTCCCCGTGAGTACCTTGACCGCGGACCAGTCAGGATGGCTCGATCGGGCGCTCGCCGCAGAGTCGGATGAACGGTTTCGTGAACAGGCCGACCGGCGA
Source organism: Nitrospira sp. (assembly GCA_013696305.1). GTDB lineage: Bacteria > Nitrospirota > Nitrospiria > Nitrospirales > Nitrospiraceae > Nitrospira_A. Next base: position 12,782 of record JACCYV010000052.1, on the reverse strand, counting down.
GAATCGCTGGAAGTCTTGGATTGGGCGCTGTCCCGGCTGTCAGCCGACGATCGTCTGGTCCTCACGCTGGTGGCTCTCGAGGGTCGTTCCGCCCGTGAAGCGGCCGACTTGTTGGGCTGGAGCGTGGTCAATGTGAAGGTGCGGGGTTATCGGGCGAGGCGGAAGCTTCGGGCATTGTTTCTTCAAGAATGGGAGCGACAGCACCATGACCACACGTCGTAAGCCACACATTGAACGGATGGAGCCTGTTCTCGCGCAGGCGCACCGCAGGCGCCAGACGGTTGCCGTCGGGGAGGACTGGACCCGTGACGTCATGCACACGATCAGACGGGAAGCCGCCGCAGGTCCCTCTGCGTCTATGCTCGCCTGGATGGAGCCGCTAGTGTGGCGGGCCGCCGCCTGGGCGGCTCTTATGGCAGTGGTATTAACGGGGTCGGTGGTCGCCTATACCAGTCGGCAACCCGACCCGGCGGCTGCCGCATGGTTGGACGAGTTCGATGCCGGACCGCCTCTTTTCGCAGAATAATTCGATTGGAGAGTAGGAGCCTACGGATATGTCACGCACCACTCTTCTATGGTTCGCACTCATCGTGTTGTTTCTGGCCGGGACGCTGACGGGAAGCGTCGGGACCTCCCTCTATTATCAATATGAGGACGAGCACCGGTGGGACCGGGGTCCGGCGGGACGCCAGGAGCGGATCATGAAACGGCTGACGCAGGAACTGTCGCTGGCTTCGTCTCAACAATCGGAGATCGAACCGATCGTCGAACGCGCGCATCTGGAGATTTTGCGTGTGCGGGTGCAGCATCAACCGGACGTCGATCGGATCCTCGGTCCGGGCATGGAAGCACTCAAGGCGAAATTGTCGCCGGAGCAGCAGTTGAAGCTGGACCGGCTGCACGCGCAGCTTCAACGGCGCTGGCACATGAATCGCGACTACCTACAGCACGCGCAGGATATCATGGGACGGAGGGATTAGTCGTATGACTGAATCGATCTCATTCGCCACCGCGGTGAAGCGGTGGCTTATCGGATTATCCGCAGCCTGTCTGCTCGCCGTGGGGACCTATGCGTTGATGACCCGATCCGACGAGGCTCAACCGCGGGGTGCGGAGAAGCGTCCCGCCAACGGAACGCGCAGCACGCCGGTCGTGGCGGCCGCCGCTAAAACCGGCGACATCAGCATCTACCTCAATGGCCTGGGATCGGTCGTGCCTCTGAATACGGTGACCGTGAAGAGCCGGGTGGAAGGCCAATTGATGCGGGTGCTGTTCACGGAGGGGCAGTTGGTTCGCAGCGGTGACCTGCTGGCACAGATCGACCCCCGTCCGTTTGAGGTCCAGCTGATCCAGGCCCAGGGTCAGATGGCCCGTGACCAGGCCCAATTGAAAAATGCGCAACTGGACCTCGAGCGCTACCGGGATCTTTACAAGCAGAACTTCGTGCCCAAACAGCAGCTCGATACCCAGGAGGCCATGGTGCGGCAATCCATCGGGATCGTCCAGGCCGATCAAGGACAAATCGACAATGCCAAGTTACAGCTGACCTATTCCAGCATTACGGCTCCGATTAACGGGCGAGTGGGGTTGCGCCTTATGGATGCCGGCAATATCGTGCGCGCGAACGACCCCACCGGGCTTCTGGTCATCACGCAACTGCAACCGATCACGGTGGTATTCACATTGGCCGAAGACCATCTGCCCGCGGTGCTCGAACGGCTCAAGGCAGGAAAACAGCTCACCGTCGAGGCGTTCGATCGCGAGCAGAAACGCAAAGTCGCCACGGGGACTTTGTTGACTGTCGATAATCAGATTGACCCCACGACCGGTACCGTGCGCCTGAAGGCGGTGTTTCCGAACGACGACAGCGAACTGTTTCCCAACCAGTTTGTGAATGCCAAGCTGCTGGTGGATATCAAACGAGACCTGACACTGGTGCCGTCCGCCGCCGTCCAACGTGGGCCAAAAGGATCCTTCGTCTACGTGGTGAACCAAGAGGATCAGACGGTGATGGTTCGCGCAGTCACGTTGGGGGTCTCGCAGGGGGAAGAGGCCTCGATCGAAACCGGCCTGGCCGCAGGCGAGTCGGTGGTAGTGGACGGGACCGAGAAACTACGCGAAGGCAGCAAGGTCGACCTGCGGCCGGCCAGTGGACCCGCACCAGCCAGTGAGGGTGCGCCCGCGTCCGGAGCCGAGCGGACGAAACAAGGGAAGCGCACGTGAACCCTTCGCGGCTCTTCATCCTGAGACCGGTCGCGACGGTCTTGACGATGATGGCGATGCTCCTCGCAGGCGCCCTGGCCTATCGCCAGTTACCCGTCTCCGCCCTTCCGCAAGTCGATTATCCCACCATTCAGGTGCTGACGTTCTATCCCGGGGCCGGTCCGGACGTGATGACTTCTTCCATCACGGCGCCGTTGGAACGTCAGTTCGGGCAAATGCCCGGACTGAATCAAATGACCTCCGCGAGTTCGGGGGGCAGTTCCGTCATCACGCTGCAGTTCAGCCTCGAGATCAACCTGGATGTGGCCGAACAGGAAGTGCAAGCGGCCATGAATGCGGCCGCGACCTTCCTCCCGCGGGATCTGCCGACCCCGCCGGTCTATAACAAGGTCAATCCGGCGGATGCGCCGATCCTGACTCTGGCCTTGACCTCCGTCACCTTGCCCTTGCCGCAAGTGCGGGATCTGGCCGAAACCCGGTTTGCGCAGAAAATCTCACAGCTCCCTGGTGTCGGTTTGGTCAGTATCAGCGGTGGGCAGCGGCCGGCCGTGCGGATCCAAGCCAATCCACGCGCGCTCGCGGCCTATGGGCTGACATTGGAGGATCTCCGATCCGTGGTCGCGGCTGCCAACGTCAATCTGGCGAAAGGGGGCTTCGACGGCCCTCGCCGGGCTTCGATCATCAATGCGACGGACCAGTTGTTCGCCGGCAAGGATTATCAGGCGCTGATCGTCGCCTATCGAAACGGCGCCCCGGTACATCTTTCCGATGTCGCCGACGTGATCGACGATGTCGAGAACACCAAACAGGCCGCCTGGATGAATGACGTGCCGGCGGTGATCGTCAACATTCAGCGCCAGCCGGGAACGAATGTCATTGAAGTGGTCGATCGGATCAAACGGCTGTTGCCGCAGTTACAGGGCACCCTGCCTTCCTCCGTGCAGGCGTCGGTGCTGACCGACCGTACGACCTCGATCCGTGCGACCGTCCGTGATGTACAGCTGGAATTGGTCCTGGCGGTGGCGCTGGTGATTCTCGTGATTTTTCTGTTTTTGCGGACGTTGTCCGCCACCGTCATCCCGGCTGCGGCAGTCCCGCTCTCGTTGATCGGCACCTTCGGGATCATGCACCTGATGGGATTCAGCCTGAACAATCTGACGTTGATGGCGATGACGATTTCGACCGGCTTCGTCGTGGATGATGCCATCGTCATGATCGAAAACATCGCGCGCTACATCGAACGCGGTGATTCGCCGCTACAGGCCGCGCTCAAGGGATCGAAACAGATCGCCTTTACGATTCTCTCCTTGACGGTCTCCCTGATCGCCGTGCTGATTCCGCTGCTCTTCATGGGTGAGGTGGTCGGGCGGCTGTTCCGTGAGTTTGCCGTGACGCTGAGCATCACCATCCTCATCTCTGCCGTGGTGTCGCTGACTCTCACACCCATGATGTGCGCCCGGTTGCTGCGTGACAGGAAGGCCGAGCAGCCCGGCCGGTTCGCGCAGGCTTCGCAGCGATTGTTGGATCGCGTCATCACCGGTTATGGCAGAAGCTTGCGCTGGGTGCTGCGCCATCAGACAGCCACTCTGGTCGTGACAGCCGGCACCCTGGCCTTCACGGTGCTGCTCTACATCGTCATTCCCAAGGGCTTCTTTCCGCTTCAAGACACCGGGGTGCTGCTGGCCATCACCGAAGCACCGCAGACCGTGTCGTTCAAGACGATGGTCGATCGGCAACAGGCGTTGGCGAGTGCGATGCTGGAGGATCCCGCGGTCGAGAGCCTCTCGTCATTCATCGGCGTGGACGGCATCAATACGACGCTCAACAGCGGTAGGATGTATCTCAACCTGAAACCATTAGGAGAACGGCATGCCGGCGCCGGCGACATCCTTCGACGATTGGAAGCGCGCGCGGCGGAGGTGGACGGGATCACGCTGCACCTGCAACCAGTGCAGGACCTCACCGTCGAAGATCGGGTCAGCCGGACGCAATTTCAATACACGCTGGAAGACGCCGATCCCGAAGAGTTGCACCGATGGGCTCCGAAACTGTTAGAAGCGCTTCAGTTGCGGTCCGAGCTTCGCGATGTCAGCAGCGACCAGCAGAATCAGGGGCTGGCCTCCCTGGTGGAGATCGATCGCAATACGGCGTCCCGCCTGGGCATCACGCCCCAGCTCATTACCGATACGCTGTATGACGCATTCGGCCAGCGGCAGGTCTCCACCATGTTCACTCAGTTGAATCAGTACCGCGTGATTCTGGAAGTGATGCCGGAATTTCAGAGGGGCCCGGAGGCCCTGCAGGCGCTGGAAGTGCGTGGCAGCGGCGGATCGGTGCCCTTGAACGTCTTCACCCGGGTTACGGAAATCTCTGCGCCCCTCGTGATCAGCCGGCAGGGCCAGTTTCCCGCGGTGACAATGTCTTTCAATCTGACGCCGGGAGGTTCGCTCGGCGATGCGGTGGAGGCGATCCGGCACGTGACAAAAGACCTGGGATTGCCCGCGAGCATCCGTGGCAGCTTCCAAGGGGCGGCAGAGGCGTTCCAGAGCTCATTGGAGAATGAACCGCTGCTGATTCTGGCGGCTCTGGTCACGGTGTATATCGTGCTCGGCATTTTGTATGAGAGTTACATCCATCCGCTCACGATTCTCTCAACCCTGCCCTCGGCGGGGGTCGGCGCGCTGCTGGCTTTGATGCTGTTCCGCATGGAATTCAGCGTGATTGCGCTCATCGGCATCATTCTGTTGATCGGTATCGTGAAGAAGAACGCGATCATGATGATCGACTTTGCCCTGGAGGCGGAGCGCAACGAAGGCAAACCGCCGGAAGAGGCGATCTATGAGGCCGGGCTCTTGAGGTTCCGTCCTATCATGATGACGACGATGGCCGCACTGCTTGGCGCGTTGCCGCTGGCCATGGGCTCCGGCGTGGGATCGGAGTTGCGGCGGCCGCTCGGTATCTCCATCGTCGGCGGGCTGGTCTTGAGCCAGCTCCTGACGCTCTATACGACGCCTGTGGTCTATCTGGCGTTGGATCGGCTGGCAGCCCGCTTTCGTCGCGTTCCATCCCGAGTTCCGGCCGCGGAGGCGCTGCCCCTGGGTCAGCCATGAACATTTCGGCTCCGTTCGTCCGGCGTCCCGTCGCGACGATGTTGCTGACGATCGGCGTGACACTGATCGGCCTCGTTGCGTTCCGGTTTCTCCCCGTCGCGTCACTGCCCCAAGTGGAATTTCCGACCATCAACGTATCCTCTTCCTTGCCTGGCGCGAGTCCTGAAACCATGGCGTCGTCGGTGGCGGCCCCGCTTGAACGCCAATTCACGCGCATCGCCGGTGTGACCGAAATGACCTCCACCAGCACGATCGGCGGCACCAATATTACGCTCCAGTTCGAGCTGCAGCGCGATATCGACGGCGCTGCGCGGGACGTGCAGGCGGCTATCAATGCGGCGCGCGCCGATCTTCCCTCGAATCTTCCGATCAGCCCCAGTTACCGCAAGGTGAATCCATCGGACGGGCCGATCCTCATTCTCGGCTTGACCTCCGAGCTCGTGAGCCGTGGAGAGATGTACGACGCGGCGTCGAGCATTCTTCAGCAGAAGCTCTCGCAGGTCGAAGGCGTGGGTCAGGTTGCCGTGGGGGGCGGATCCCTGCCGGCCATCCGAGTGGATCTCAATCCGACGGCGTTGAATAAATACGGCATCGGCTTGGGCGACGTGCGCCAGGTTCTGACCGGCACGAATGTGAATCGTCCAAAAGGGCAGCTGACCGCCGAGGATCGGACGTGGGAGATCAGGACGAACGATCAACTGCATACGGCCGAGGAGTACCTGCCGCTGATCGTGGCCTATCGTAATGGACGGGCCGTGCAGCTCTCCGATGTGGCGACAGTCGAGCAGTCGGTCGAAGACCTGCGCACCATGGGAGTGGCCAACGGAACGCCGGCCGTCCTGGTCATCATCTACCGGCAGGCGGGCGCCAATATCATCGAGACCGTCGACCGTCTCCGCGCGCGATTGCCTCAGTTGGAAGCGTCGCTGCCGGGCAGCATGGCGCTTTCGATCGTAATGGATCGCACTCCGGTGATCCGCGCCTCATTGCATGAGGTCGAAAAGACTCTGATCATTTCCGTCGGACTGGTGATCCTGGTGGTGTTCATCTTCCTTCGGAACATTCGCGCGACCCTTATCCCGTGCGTCGCCGTTCCTGTTTCGCTGATTTCCACCTTCAGCGTGATGTATTTGTGTGGATATAGTCTCGACAATCTTTCTCTCATGGCCCTCACGATTGCGACCGGCTTCGTGGTAGACGATGCCATCGTGGTGCTTGAAAACATCACGCGTTATCGCGAGCAGGGCATGCCGCCGATGGAGGCCGCCTTGCGAGGAGCCAAAGACATTGCCTTCACGGTCGTGTCGATGACGCTCTCGCTGGTGGCGGTCTTTACCCCCATCTTCCTCATGGGTGGGATGCTCGGGCGGCTGTTTCGGGAATTCGCGGTCACGCTCTCGGCGGCGATTCTGGTCTCCCTGGTCGTCTCGCTCACGACGATTCCGATGCTTTGCGCGCGCGTGTTGACATCGGAGCCGACGGGTTCGCATGGCTGGTGGTATCGCATGAGCGAGCGGGCCTTCGAGATGATGCGAGGGGCATATGCGCGGAGCCTTGCGTGGGTTCTTCGCCACCCGCGCACGATCATGCTTCTGACGCTCTGCACCATGGCCCTCACCGTCTATCTGTATATCATCGTGCCGAAGGGATTCTTTCCCCAGCAGGATACAGGGCGTTTGTTCGGCAACATTCAGGCCGCGCAGGACATCTCGTTTCAGGCCATGCGCGAGAAACTTTCCCAAGTGGTGGACATTATCAAAAGCGATCCCGCTGTCGATACGGTGACCGGCTTCACCGGCGGTGGCGGCCATGCCGGCACGACCAATACGGGGCGGATGTTCATCGCACTGAAACCGCTTGAGGAGCGCGGCCTCAGTTCCGATCAGGTCATCGGCAGGTTACGTCCGAAACTTGCTCAGGTTCCCGGCGCTCCGACCTATCTGCAGGCGATTCAGGATTTGCGCATCGGCGGCCGGGCGAGCAGCGCACAATATCAATACACCCTGCAGAGCGTGGACTTGCCGGAACTCAATACCTGGGCTCCCATCGTGGAGTCCAAGTTGCGGAACATTCCGGAGATTGTCGATGTCAACAGCGACCAGCAGGACAGGGGACAGCAGTCGCTGGTGGTGTTCGATCGGACCACGGCCTCACGGCTGGGGCTCAGCCCCCAACTCATTGACGATACCCTCTATGATGCGTTCGGCCAGCGGCAGGTCTCGATCATGTACACGCCCCTCAATCAGTATCATGTGGTGATGGAGGTGGCGCCGCAATATTGGCAAAACGCCTCGGCACTGCACGATATCTATGTTCGCGCGCCGACCGGCGGTCAGGTGCCGTTGAGTGCGGTCACGCGATACGAGCCGGCGAATACGATTCTCTCGGTGAATCACCAGGGCCAGTTTCCCTGTGTGACGATCTCGTTCAACATGTCTCCGGGTGTGTCGCTGGGGGAGGCCGTGGTGGCGATCGACCAAGCCATGCATGATATCGGGTTGCCGGTGACGGTGCGCGGCACCTTTCAGGGCGCGGCAAAAGCTTTTCGGGCCTCGGTCGACAATCAACCCTGGTTGATCCTGGCGGCGCTGGTCACGGTGTATATCGTGCTGGGTATTTTGTACGAGAGTTATATCCATCCGATCACGATCTTGTCGACCTTGCCCTCCGCGGGAGTCGGCGCGTTGCTGGCCTTGCTCCTCTTTAAAACGGAACTGACCATGATCGCCTTGATCGGCATCATGCTGCTGATCGGCATCGTGAAAAAAAATGCCATCATGATGATCGATTTTGCTCTTCAAAGTGAACGGGCGGGTGAAGGAAAGTCGCCGGCGGACGCGATCTACGAAGCCTGCCTCTTGCGATTTCGGCCCATCATGATGACCACCTTGGCGGCTTTGCTGGGTGCGCTTCCTCTGGCCGTCGGCATGGGCGTAGGATCGGAACTGCGGCGCCCGCTCGGGATCGCGATCGTGGGCGGTCTCCTCGTCAGCCAGGTGTTGACCCTCTACACGACCCCGGTCGTCTATCTCTTTCTGGACCGCCTGAGACTTCGGTTCACCAGAGACCGGGCCACCTCGCTCTACCCTGCTGCATAGATCTATAATAGACCATGACCAATGAAACCATGGTTTGGACGCTGTCCGGTCATATCTACTTGACCGAGCGGTACGCCGGCGATGCTAATCGGAAGAATTCCATCCATATCGGAATCGCCGAGCGGAACGATTTGGTGGTGCCGCAAGCCGGCGGCCGAGACTTCAGGCTGGCGACTATATTCATTTCAATGGGCGCGCGTCGAAGTTCTCCGAAGGCGCCTGGGGGATTGTGCGGGTCCTTGATAAAGATGTGCCGGATTTGCAGAAGTTGCCGGCAGGCTACAGTGGCCGGAATGTGATTCCGACGTCGCCGGCGGTGTGCCCTGCCGATGCGCCGGTGAAGAATTTCAACGTCGTGTCGATCGATTTTCCATCGATGAAATTGAATCCTAGGGCGCCGGATGCCATCGAGGTCGATTTCGAGCGGACGATCCAAATGGTCAATCCAGAAGCGAAGATTTATACCTTGGAAGAGGATGCGGCCTCAGTGGCGTCCGCGGTGCAACCGATGCCGTTGACGCTGCGGGCCAATGTGGGGGACTGCCTTAAGATCAGGTTGACCAATAAGATGAAGCAGGGCCGGGCCTCTTTCTCGGCCATCGGGCTGGCGTTCGATCCCAAGAATTCCCTGGGCGCGAACGTCGGCAATAATCCCGGCGATCAAACGATCGCACCGGGTGAAAGCCGTGTCTACACGTACTACGCCGACCCGTTTCTGGGGGAGACTGCGTCCCTGGTGGGGGATTGGGGAAACGTGATGACCAATCCGCGCAACGGCCTCCTCGGCGGCATCGTGATCGGTCCGAAGGGCGCGACCTATCGCGACCCCAAGACCGGCGCGGACATTTCCAACAAGAATAGTTGGATTGCCGATGTCATCGTCAATCGATCGATTCAGGGCTACGAGCATCGCGCGAACTACCGCGATGTGGCGTTGTTCTTCCAGGATGAAGACAACATCATCGGGACGAGCTTCATGCCCTATGTGCAGAACACGGCCGGATTGACAGCCGTCAACTATCGATCGGAACCCTATAAGTTCCGCGAATCGACTGGCTGCACCCTGGGCAGGATGTTTCAGCCTTGTTCGGTGGATAAGCCTGAAAGCATTGCGACGCCACTCATCGAGGCGCATGCGGGTGATCCCGTGCGCATCCATGTGTTCGGCGCCAGCAACGAGCAGAACGGCATGTTCAGCGTGGAGAAACATGAATGGCCGATCGAGCCGTTCATGCGCGGCGCCGACCAGATCAGCGTCGTGGAATTCTCGGGGTCTGAGACGTTGGACGCGTTCATCCCGGCCGCCGGGGGAAGCTTTCGCTTGCCGGGCGACTACGTCTGGAGCAACCAGCGATTGCCCTATGCGCAATCAGGCCAGTGGGGACTGCTCAAAGTCCTTCCGGCTGATGATCAACGGATCCTCCCGTTGACGCAGCATGGGCCGTCGACGAAAAGAGCGGAATCCGAGCAGGGTAAGGAGAAAGTCTCTCGTACCTCCGCTTCCAAGGAGTAACGAATCGGGGCGGCGCCGGCTCCGTGCCGCGTCGCCCCTGTGAATGCAGTGCCGGTCCTCATCACCGACATGGGGAGAGCTACGAAGCTCTCCTCTTTGTTTCCGCCCCGAACGTCTACTTCCGGTTCCGTGCTCGTGCGAGCAACGCCTTCAGCCCATTCAGGTCCAGTGCACCGGCGACGAGCTCTGTCCCGACAATGAAGCCGGGGGTGCCGCTTATGCCGAGCTCTTTAGCGAGGGATCGATTGCGATCGATCACGGTCTGCCATTCGGGCTTCGCCATGTCGGCTTCCAGACGCTTCGTGTCGAGGCCGACGTCAGCCGCGACGGTAAAAATGCTGTCTTGCGTCATGTCGCCTTGTGATGCGAGCAGGGCTTCGTGAAAGACCTGATGTTTTCCCTGTGCTTTCGAGGCCAACGCCGCCTTGGAAGCAAGCTCTGATGCCTCCCCTAGAATCGGAAAGTCTTTGTAGACGACCCGCACGCGGGCATCTTCTTTTTGCAGTTGCGTTACGGCAGCGGCCGCACGTTTACAGTACCCGCAGCGGTAGTCGAAAAACTCGACGAGGGTCACATCGCCAGAGGGGTTGCCGCTGATCGGAGAGGCGGGGTCATGCAGCAAGTCATTCTGACGCGACGCGATGGCAACGGTTTGTCGTGACTTTTCCTCTGCCTCGCGTTTGGCTTCCAGCGCCTGGAGTGATTGCTCGATCACCTCGGGATGGGTTCGGATATATTGCTCGATGAGCTGGTCTATTGAGTGTTTGATTGCCGGATTCATAGGAGGTCCGTCGGCTGTTGCGGTGCATGAGACGCTAAAGAAAAGAGTCGCCACGAAGAACCCTAAAGAAATCTGCAACCGCTGGTGATGGTACCTCATCCGGCCTCCACTTAGTTCAGTAGTTTTCGGAGAATGGCGATCACATCGGGAAGGTTCATGTGGTCTCGCCTTCTGTCTGCGGCAAATGGTCCCCTGGGGGGAATGTCACGTCTCCCTGTCGGGTCCCATACATGGATGCGCGCGTCGGTGTTTCAGGGTTGAGACCGTCGTGACGTCCGGGGAGAAGGCGATGCTGTAGACGATGCCGACTGAGCCTCCGACCGATCGCAGTTCCTTGCCGCTCGCTGTATTCCAGAACCGGAGTCTGCCGTCGTTGCGACGGTCGCCAATGTCTAACCGTAGAAGATGCTCTGGAAACGTTTCGATTGGGGCATCGGCGGCGTATGGCTTCTCCCATCAGGCGGCGCTTCCGGACGCGGTGCTCTGATCGAGTCGTTTGCACCAGGGAATCATCAACGAAATGAGCACCGCCGTCCCGACCCCCACGGCTGCCATGGCGAAGAGCGCGAAAGAGGGATCATATCGGTCGGCGGCCCAACCGAACAGCGTCATGCCCAAAATAGCCCTGCCCATGGTGCCCGCATTGAAGACGCCGAAAATTCTCGCCAGCAGATCTTTGGGAGTCTTTTCCTGCAGCGATGCCGACACGATCGGAGAAACGAGTCCGGAGCTTCCGCCGATGGCTGCAATCAACAATGCGGCTATCAGAAGCGAGAGTGTCCAGATCAGGGCGAGGACGGCGAGACCGCCGATGAGCGCGGCGCCGGCCATGACCCATAGGCGTCGGCACAGGAACGTCTGTTCGGACAAGACGAGCCACAGTGTGGCGAGGAGGAGGCGGGCGCCGAAGGCAGACCAGAGCCAACCCAATTCCACTGAGTCGATGTGCAGGACCCGCTCGCCGATAACCGGTAACATGAAGATAAAACCGGTCGAGCTGAACATACAGACCGAGGCAATGATCACCAGGAGCAATAAGATCTGCTGGTCCTGAAAAACAAATTTGAACCCGGCACGCAAATCCTGCCAGACCGTCTTCGTTGATGTCCGAATCTTCCGGGCCTGTCGGGGCAATGCGATCGGGATTTTGCAGAGTGCCGACAGGAAGAAGGTGCCCGCATTGACATAGAGAACGTTCTGCGCTCCCATCACCGCAATCAACATGCCGCTCACCGCCGGACCAACAAGCTGGCCGATGGTCACGCTGCTCTGAATCAGGGCGTTGGCCGGAGTCAGGAGATTGTTCTCCGCCACGAGGGGAACGGTGGCGCTGAGAGCCGGTCCATAGGCCATTGAAAAACAGGAGATGACGAAGACGATCACGTAGAGAACAGGAAGCGAGAGGCTGCCCGTCGCGTACAGCATGGGGATCAGCATCAGAAGCCCGACCCGCACTAGGTCGATGGCGATGAGGGTGCCTCGTTTTGGAAGGCGGTCCAGATACACGCCCGCGAAAGGACCGAACAGCAAAGGAGGGATCGTCTGCAACACTCCGATGACCGTCATCTTGAGCGCCGAACCGTTGAGATCATACACGAAAAACAGAAGAGCCACTCTCGTCAGACCGTCACCGATTTGGGAATGACCTGGCCTGACCAGAGCCAGCCAAAATTTCGGGTTGCCAGCAGGCGACGCCAGTCGGCTGTCTGACCGGACACCTGGTGGAATTGAGTGCGCAATGAATCCTGCGTCGCCTCCCCTTGTCCGGAACTCAGAACTCTTGTCCTCGCCCGCCGGCACGGGCGCCTCAGCATGCTGCCCCCGCTCGTATCGCCCGATATCGGCCTGTCGGGGGTGAGAGATCATCAGTTCGCGGGGTCGGTGGGAAGTTTGGTGAGCCTGATCACCGTGCCTTCTTCATTCATGTCGATGCTGACGTGGTCACCGACGCTGATGCCTTGATGCAGCCGCCGATCGATCGCCGCAAAGGATCGCATGTCTCCCGCGGGCATTTTCAGGATCACAGTCAGGGCCTCCTGCTCGATGGACACCACTGT
>JACCYV010000048.1 GCA_013696305.1 Nitrospira sp. | reverse complement strand
ATCGGGCGTGCCCAGGCCCTGCAAGCCGAAGCCTGTGGAATTCCACCCCATGTGGATATGAATCCTATTTTGCTCAAACCGGAATCCAATTCCCGATCGCAAGTCATCGTGCAGGGGCAAGTCTTTGCCACACTCGATGCCCAGACCTATTTCGCACCTACCCGCAACTCCGATTTATTTCGCGCGGTGAGAGAAAGCTATGAGCGACTGGCGTCGCAGTATGAGGTGGTCGTCATCGAAGGTGCCGGCAGCGCGGCAGAGGTCAACCTTCGCGATCGTGACCTGGTGAATTGGCCGGTCGTCGAGATGGCCGATGCCCGGGTGGTGTTGGTGGGGGACATCGATCGTGGGGGGGTGTTCGCGCAAATCATCGGGACGCTCGACCTCATCGCACCACAGGAACGCGCGCGGGTATGCGGCATCGTCATCAACAAGTTTCGTGGAGACGTGGCGCTTTTCGCCGATGGCATTCGTTTTCTCACGGAGCGGACGGGGATCCCTGTCCTGGGCGTGTTACCGTTTTTGCAGGACCTCGCGCTCGATCAGGAGGACAGCCTCGATGTGGACCGGGGACGACAGCTCCCTTTTTCAGCCGAACGGATCAACATCGCGGTGCTTCTCGTGCCACACATGAGCAACTTCACCGACTTCAACGCACTCGCTGAAGAGCCGGATGTGGTGCTGCAGTATGTGGCCACCCCGGATGAGGCGTCTGGAGCCGATGCCATTGTGATTCCCGGCACGAAGACAACGCTGGCCGACCTCGCCTATTTACGCGAGAAAGGATTCGAGCCGTTGTTACGCACTCATGTTGAACGCGGGAGAGAATTGGTCGGCATCTGCGGAGGATACCAAATGCTGGGTCGACAGATCGCCGATCCCGATGGCGTGGAATGTGGCGGAGCGGGTGAAGGCTTTGGCCTGCTTCGCGTCACGACTGTGTTGAAACGGGACAAAATTACCGAGCAAGTCGCGGCGCATCCCTTACATTTCGGTGGAACTGGTGCCGGGCTGGTCCGTGGCTATCTTATCCACATGGGGAGGACGGACCGTCACGAGCATCGGCCTTGTTTCAGGCTTCACGACCCCAAACGTTTCGAGCACCACTATGCATCTCCCGCAGCAGACGAGCAGTGCCTGGATGGTGCGGCACGTGAGGACGGCTTAGTGTGGGGCACCTATATCCATGGCCTGTTCGATCAGCCGCACTTTCGCCGCGCCTGGCTAAACAAACTACGAACCCGCAAGAGGCTTCCTGCTCTCGATCCTCAAGTGTCACAATTCGTGAACGACCACCGGCGGGACGCGCTGGATCGATGGGCTGACCATGTCGCCCAGCATCTCGACCTCGGCCCGATCTGGGCATCGATTCGATAGAGAAATGCGCGTAACGACCGTGGAGGTTTCCGCAAGATCCTCTGAAGCCACTCTGACAGTTGCACTCAAAAATGACTAAACTTTGGCGCTTCGACCGGAATCTTGAACAATGCCGCGACCCTTTCTTTCTTACTGAGCATACTGGGTATAGTTGATCGTCCACACCTAATCATTCACGAAATCGCAGACTTCATCGATTCCGCCCTCCTTCCCCTCAGTGATCCATAAGTACTTGATTTTGTTTGGCACCGATCCTGCACAGCTAGGCAGAATCCAAATCGTCAGTCCGGTATCGTCTGTGTCGTCGAAATTGTCAATGAGAAATTTTGCGCTATCTTTGTCAGAGAGTCATCTGAGTGTCAAAGGCATAGGTCCCATCAGGACGACCAGAAACAGGTAGAAGGAGGGGGCATGGCGAGCAATTTCATCAAAACATCCATGGTGGCTGCACTGATGGCGACCTGTGTAGGTGCGGCTGGTTCCGCACTGGCCAATACCGAGGTGGAGACCGCAGAGTTGCTGATCAAGCTCGTGCAGGTCGGCCGCGGTCTCATTTCTGAACATCAAGCGACGATCAATGACGCAGGCAAAGGCGACAAAGGCTTTACCGGAGACTACGTCGCCAATCAAGTGATCGAGCGGTTTCGCAAGGCCACGAAACTCGATCTGAGCCGTCCTAGCACTAGTCCCCAGGCGCCGCTTTTTCTCGCCATGATCGAGTCGGAAAAGGAAGTAATCGACGAGGCTCAGCCGGTCATCAATAAGCAGGGAGTCGGATTTAAAGGCATCGTCCCCGCCGTCTTTGCCCGCAAGGCCGGAGAGCGCTTCTATCGCAAAACTGGGATTCGCGTAAAGTTGACGAGCACAGATTATCGGTATCCTGGCAACCGGCCGGACGATTTCGAGTCGGAAGTACTCCGGATTTTCGCCGATACGCGCCATCCCAAGGGACAGCCTTACAGCAAAGCCACGATGCTCGACGGTAAGCCGGTATTGCGGATGATGGATCCTGAGTATGCCGCCACCACCTGTCTGGGGTGTCATGGAAATCCCAAAGGCGAACGCGACATCACGGGCGCCAAGAAAGAAGGGTGGCATGAGGGCGACTTGGCGGGCGCCATTAGCATCGTCATACCCATGCGGTAACCGTCATCATCTCACACGACATTTGTACATCTCGCATATTTATCCGAGTTGAAGGGGAGGATGCATTCATGAGCAAGATTGTTGTCGTCGATGACTCGTACGCCGAGCTGCAGTTGATCGAAGGCTACCTCAAAACCGCTAATCATACGGTCGTGTCGTATCCCAACACGGACAAACTGGAAGATAAACTGGCAGTCGATAAGCCGGATTTGATCGTGCTGGATGTTGTGATGCCCGGGCGTAATGGGTTTCAGACCTGCCGTGATCTGAAGAGCGACGACCGTTTCAAGGGCATTCCGATTGTGCTCTGTACTTCGAAGGGGCAGGAAAGCGACAAGTTTTGGGGCCAGCAGCAGGGCGCGAACGGCTATGTCGTGAAGCCGTTTAAAGCAGAAGATTTGGTTGCGGCCGTAAAACGGGCGCTGAACTAACCCATGAATGACGTCCCGACGACCCATTCCCAATCCCAACCGCTCGAATCATCGTTCCCGGCTCACGGGTTCCCGCGTCCATCGAGAGGCTCCGCTGCGACCGAAGGAACATTGCGCATGTGCGTATTGACGCTGGGTGGGGAACCGTTCGCCCTTGATCTCCGCCATGTCAGCGAAGTATTCGAGGTGGAATCCGTGACCGTCGTTCCGGGCATGCCCAGTCTGCTGACGGGAGTGACCAATCTGAGAGGTACGGTCGTATCTTTGATCGATCTGCGAGGAATGCTCGGCCTGGCGATGAATCATGCCGCGCTTCCTTTCGCGGTCGTGATTCGTCAAGGCGCACGACAGATCGGCCTGCTTGTCGACCACGTTCCAGAGATTCATACCGTTTCTCGTGAACATCTGTTGCCGGCCATGCAAGCCGGACCGGCCGGCGCGCGTCCCTGCGTGTCGGCCGTCCTTCGTCTGGACGAACGTTTGGGAGGAGTGCTGGAGGTGCCGCAAATTTTTGCCCAGGTCGACGGAGGCAGTGCCGCATTGTCGGTAACGTAAAAAAACAGTGACCTGAATCTTCGCGGGCGGGCGTCGCCGGAGATTGTGCCACCGGCCGCAGACCGTTGAGGGAAGAAGCGAACAAGGAGGAGCGCACCATGATCGGGCAAGGCATCAAGAATCGATTCCAGGATATGAAAACCCAGACGAAACTGCTGGTCAGTTTCGGTCTCGTCAGCGTGATCATCATGATGATGGCCAGTGTTGGTGTATTCACACTGCGCCAGCTCAGCAGTCAGTCACAAACGGTGTATTCCGACTATACCGTGCCGCTGGCCGAATTTGCCCAGATGGGAACAGCGTTGACCAAGCATCACCAGATTTTGCTGGATATTGCGGCGGCAACCAAACAAGCCGACTT
>JACCYV010000186.1 GCA_013696305.1 Nitrospira sp. | reverse complement strand
CATGGTGGCCGACGCGGTGATGGCCGCTCTCGAGGGCACGGGACTCGAGGCCCTCCGGTGTCCGACGTGCAGGCATCGCGGATTCCGGGGGAAGGACGGGCTCCAGATTTTGTTTGGCGGGCGGCATGAGCACGTCTGTAGTTACGGGCCGTCCGGCCTCACCATCACGGTCGTGTGTTCCGGGGCTGCATTGGTGCTGGTTCGCCGAGTGTGGCCTGTCTCCATCGCAGGTCGCGGTCTATGCGGCTTCATGGGCACTGCGCTGCGGACAGGTGGCTGGAACGGTGCATCTCCTGATTGAGAGTCCGGTATTCGCCCGTTGCTACGACCATTTCCTACGCCAGGCGCGCCAAATCAAGACAGGACAGGGTCCGTGTCGAGAGGAAGCGCCGAGCGGAAGGACGCGAGGGGGCGCCGGAGAATTGGCCCCCTAGCAGCGACGTGACAGGCGGGTGATGACAGCGGAACGAGGCACTGCTCCTTCACGTTAGCGCGGAGGCGATGTACGGTCTAGTAGAAGTCGTGCTAAGGCCGCCCGCAACTCACGGATGACGCTTAGGCGATCCCCATGCGGCATCCATGTCCATAATCACCAGGTCGGTCGGCGACTCGCCAAAGCGGCGCCCCCCGGCCATTCGCGACCTCCACGATCGTATAGCCGACCGGTTCCAGGATCGCGCGAAACAGGCCGCCCACGGCCTCCTCATCGTCGATCACCAGGATAGATGCTACGGCCGAAGCGTCAGTGCACTCCATGAGTCGCCTCTGATGGTTGGCAAAACGTGAAGGCGATAACATACCAGCATATTTGCTCGTGTTTAGCTGTCGGAACCCCCAGAGGACAGCTGATCAGGAGCAAGACGATGGGCCTCCCACATCATCAAGGGGAACGCGTCGACCGCGTCAGGACACCATCGCCGTCGTGAGGCTCATGGCGAGTCGCTTGCCTCCTTCGCCGAGGGCGACCTGCAAGTCTAGTATGAAGCGAGCGATGGCTCGCTGCCGACGCCCCAAAGGAGGCGCTGAATGAGTCGTGGTCACACGGCCGAAGGCGGCTTCAGGCGAAGCACGAACGATCGCTTAAGTTTCCTCCATGGTCACTGATAGAGTCTTACTCCATCCTCAACTCCAGAAAGGCTCCAATGCTCGTCTTATCGCGACGCCGCGGCGAAGGTGTGACCATCGGTCCCGATGTTCGTATTGTGGTGTTGGGAATAAAAGCTGTGCAGGTGAGTCTCGGCATCGAAGCGCCGCCGCAGGTAGCAGTGCATCGTGATGAAGTCCAAGCGAGAGTGCAGGAGCAGAACCGCCTGGACGCCTCGGCGAGCGCCATTCCGCTTGCCGCTATCCAGCGACTGTCAAAAAATCGGGATTCCAAGACGACTGCCGGAGGAGGAACGGGCTCGTGCGCTTAGTCGGGGAGGTCCGAGCCTGGGCGACACGTCTTCGGGTCGCCCTGCAGGGTCCCGTGCACCGAGAGCGGGATCGGGCCCGGGCCGCGTTGCGCGGCGTCGATGGCTTGCTGCCGTTAATTATGAGGGAACGCAATGGGGCACCCTGGACGCCCGAGGAACGGATGCAGCTCTTCCATCACCTTCGCCAAGCGGCCGCTCTTAGCCCGTATTTGATCATATGCCTCGCCCCAGGCTCCATGATGCTGCTTCCAGGGATTGCCTGGTGGCTGGATCGTCGCCGACTCCAACGCTGCCACCCGTCCGCATCGTGCTCGCTGTCTGGCGAATAGAGGGATGGCCTGCGAATCCACCAACCGGGGTGTGGTGGCGTTGAGCCTGGAATATGCCAGGAGACAGAAGGTCGTCACGGACTGTCCTCCTAGCGGCCCGATTCATCCTCCGCCGCATCTCCTAACGGCTGCGGAGTGCCCCTGACTGGACGCCGATGTTCCCCCGTACACACCCATTTGAAGCCCGCGGTTGCCCTCGAGGAGGCCATCGCGTCAATAGGCGCCAACGACCACGGCAGCCAAGTAGGGGCCCCAATGGTGTCAGAGTCGCCTGATTTCAACCGGCGAGACACCTGCCGTGCCGCGCCTAAGCCTATGGGCAACCAGCCCCGTTATAGGTAGGCCTATCCAAAAGCTCCGCAGCACGGACTGATCGCGCCTAGGCCAAGCGCCCAGGCGTACCACCGTCTGCCAGAAGGGAGAACCATTTTCAATATGCGACTCAATTCAGCTGTCTTCATTCTTTTTGCACTCTTATCACTGCCATGTCCTGTTCAGGCCCAGGAAGCGGACGCGGAGGTGTTGGTCGCCGAAGGAATTTTTGCGTATGATGCCAATCGATACGATGAGGCTATCGCACTGCTTTCGAGAGCCATCGCCCTCGATCCGCGTCATGCGCGAGCCGTTTACTACTTAGCGCTTTGCCATCTGGCCCGGGGGCATGCCGAGCAGGCGATCCCTCCTCTCACCATCCTCCGTGCTCTTCGCCCAGCAGACCCAGAAGTCGCCTACCTACTGGGCACGACACACTTTGCACTCAAGAACTACGATAGGGCCGCGCCCCTGCTGGAGGAAGTCTTTTGTCAGGAACCCGAACGCGAGAACCTGGGGTTCTATGTGGGGTTCCTGCGTTATCGGCAGAAGAACTATGACGGCGCAGCGGCAGCACTGAGAGTGAATGTGTCCTCAGACCCCGATCTCCGGCAACTCGCATTCTTCTATCGAGGCCTCGCGCTAGGAGTGCTTGGCCTGTCGGACCAGGCCCAGGCAGAATTAACCTCCGCTCAACGGGTGCAACCCAGTTCCCCGATCACGGGTGCATCTGTGCGTGTTCAAGAAGCTCTCGCCACAAAGAAGCGGGTTACGGAAACGCAGCGTCTGCGCCTGCAAGTGGCGGCGGGGGGCTATTACGACGACAACGTGGCCGTCAATCCACGGAAGAGCACCGATCCGGTGGCGGAGGCTCTTCGCTCGCGTCCGAGCCAATCACCAGGCTTCATAACGTCAGCACGCGGTGACTACGCCTGGTATCGCAACGGCCCAATCGAATCGACGGTGGCCTACTCCTATTACCAAACGGTGAATACGAACGGTGGCGTTGGAAGGTTTAATATCCAAGATCACTTAAGGGCAATATCAGGCGTCTATCGAGGGACCATCGGAACGATGCCCTACGAAATCGGGGGACAGTACAGTTACGACTACATGTTTCTCGACCTCACAGGTTTTCTCTCACGCCACAGCCTCACCGTCCCTACCACATTGGTTCCGCCCGCAGTCTCACTGCCGCTTGTCGGCCGGATGGAGAACTTGACCACGGTTCTCTATCGCTATCAACGCAAGGAGTTCTATGCGGAACCCGGCAATAACGACATCCGATTCAGCCCCGAGTCACGGGATGCGTTCAACAATATGATGGGGGTTCTCCACGCCTTCCGATTTCGGCAAGACAGCTACATTGTTCGGATCGGATACCAGCACGACACGGAAGCCTCCAGCGGGTCGAGCTTCGCCTATCGGGCAATCGGCTCCAGATTGGAGGCCAAACCACTCTCCCCTGGTATGACCTCAGCCTGCGACTCGACTATGAGGTCCATTGGCGCGCATACGACCATGCGCAGGTGATTTTCCTGGATGACGCCGGCCAGTTATCTCCACGTCGGGATACCGAACAGGACATTTTTTTCCAGATCGCGAAGCCACTGCCCCACAACCTCGCACTGGCACTGCAGTATCAAGGGGTGCTCAACAGCTCTAACATTCCCGTTTATAACTACAGCAAAAATGTGTTCACGACTCTACTTACTTGGACCTATTAGCTCACGCGCATGCCTAGCCAGGGTATCAATCGAGGAGGTCGAGCAGGCTACGGCTGTCAAGGAACAACCGTCCCACCAGTGTGGCCTCGGCACCATCCGACCAACGGCAAAGCGGGCCGCGAGCGAGTGTACGGCTCGTGCAAAGCGTCTTGAGATCATCGGTCGGTCCAGGTGCTATTGCAAGTAACGCGCTCCCCACACGAGTAACCCGTCGGACGCACCAATCCATAGACTCCCCTCCTACATTGCTCGTTAGGCGCGTTCGCTCTTGATCGCGTTCGTAGCCTCGAGCAATATCGCATCTTAGACGTCTCTGCCGGCTCCGCTGTCACCCATGCTCTATGGGCTGTCTGCGTGGACGCCATTTGGGATACGACCTTGGCGGCAGGCGAGGTGCGGCCTCCGGGGGGATTTCCTGGAACCTTCAACGGATTACCGGCCTTCATCTGCTTGGAATATGGTCAGTATCTCGTCCGCCTCGCACGGTCCGAAACCGGGCATAGCTTCCCTCGTGGGTAGACGAGGGAGGGGCGAGGGCAGCAGGAGTTGTATCCACCCCCCAAGTCACGTATAGCGGGCACGAAGCGGTCGCCGTTGCCACGCGACGGCGACTCGCTCCCTTATTAACCCAATGGAGACGACATCATGAAAAAAGTTTTGGTCATCGCATTGCTGTCCGGCGTCGTCGCGAGCCCCGCGTGGGCGCTGTTCGAGACCAATAAGGATTTAATCGCGACGGCGAAGATCACCATGGAAGAAGCCGTGGAAGCCGAACTCGGGAAGGAAGATGGCCGGACGGTGTACGAAGTGCAGATCATCGAAGCCAACAAGAAGATGCAGAAAGTCTATGTCGATGCCCAGACGGGCCAGGCTAAGATCGATAAGTAGTGCCCAGGCGTGCGGCCTCCGGGGAGCCGCACGTCCCTCCTCACACGCACAACACGCTCCACTCTCTAGTTCTGGCTTATTTATTCCCTCAATGTCGCCGCGTCACCGAAAGGAGCTGCTGCGCCTGGCACTTCACTGTTCATCCTGTGTTTTCGCGACCTGCAAGATTTCTGCTCCTGGCTGTAATCTGGGGTTTGGCCCATACTGGGATCCTTAAAGGTCGCTGCTATTGAAGTGAGCGATCCTAGCTGGGTCTGACTGTACCTCGTGCCGACGATCTGCTCCAAGGTTCCCGAGCAGCAATGTGAAGATACGCTTGCAGCTGACGTGAATGAGAAAGGAGGGAGCCTGACATGTTGGATGATGACCGGATACGTGTGTTCGATTCACAGGGTGAGGACTATAAGAAGGCCTTTCAGGTATTTCTCGATCACACCGATCAGAAGCGAAATGCCAAGCGCTGGCTCCAACTGGTGGTGGAGCAGTTACCGCCACGACGGGTCTTCATAGATGCGGGAGCGGGCAATGGTGAACTCACGCGCACGTTTGCGCCGGATTTCGACCGAACCATTGCGATCGAACCGAATGCCTATCTCTTGAGCCAGCTGCAACGGGCTATTCCTTCCGCCGAAACGATTGGCGAACCCATACTTTCAGCCAAGCCGGTCGCGCAGGCCGATCTGGTGCTCTGCTCTCATACGCTGTACTACATCGATTCCTACGGGTGGCTCGAGCATCTGGAGCGTCTGGTCTCCTGGATGTCGCCCACCGGCGTGACGATTATGGTGCTGCAAAACCGGCAGACTGGCTGCATGGAGATGGTTGATCATTTCTTCGGCCACCGCTTCGATCTGGCTCAATTGGCCGTAATCTTCCGCGCGAAGCACGGAGACCGATACGATGTGGTCACGACACTTGAACCCGCCCATGTGGAGACGCCGGATGTCGATTCCGCTTTCATCGTCGCTGAATTTATCTTGAATCTGCTGCCGATCACCAAGGCGCCGGTCCGGCGGGAGGTCGAAGCCTACATCAATCGGCACTTCAAACTGCCTTCCGGCGCATACCGCTTTCCGGTGCATCAGGACTTTCTCCAAATTAGGCCCAAACGATAGAGCCGGGGTGAGGCGACATGGGTGTCGCACACATCGTGTACACTTCTTCGGCTAGATTCCCCGCCGGCCAAGCATCTTGCTCATAGCAAATCTCATGCGTATCCGAGGGCTTTTCCTCAGCTGCGATCCTCTCGAGCCGAGAGCGAAATAGCTCCTTATCATCTACCTCTGTGACTCTCGGATTAGACATACCTGCACATCGCGCAGCCTTTCCCACGGGGGAAAGGCCACTAAGTGGATCATCTACCCCCAGCGGTTTAAGCAAAATACCGTTGGCGCCCGACAATTTTTCCACCGTCAGTGCAACGTCCTTCGTGAGGGAGGCTGAAGCCCCCGCGGCCTTCATCGCAGCTTGAATCTGCCTGTCGCAGTATTGTGCTCAGTGGAGCCTTATTGGCCGACGTTATCCGTGCAGCAGTTTTCCCAGCTTGGCCGCCGCTTCCTGCTGCATCGAGGACAGTGCATGCGCGTATACGTTCAAAGTAATCTCAATCCGCTTGTGCCCTAGTCGCTCTGAGACCACCTTCACCGGAACCCCTTCCTTAAGCGCCAGTGTCGCGCAGGTGTGAGGAAGGTCGTGGACGGTGATGGTCTTCACGTCGGCCAATTTGATGAGCCGCGCAAATTCTCGCTGTCCGATGTTATTTAATGTCAGCGGTTGGCCGAAGTCTCGGGCAAACACCAATCCATGGTCCTTATAGGTCGTCCCTAATTGCAGCTTTTGAGCTGCTTGGGCGGCCTTTTGCTTCCGCAAACACTCTCTCGTCTTCTCATCCAGCAATATGGTACTGGATTTTCCATTCTTTGATGGGCCGATCAGCGCCTCCTCCCCGCACCTTGACCAATTGGCGCACGATCGAAATGGAATGTCGTTCCATGTCGACCTCCGACCACTTCAGCCCGCAGAGCTCAGCCTTCCGGGCTCCACTATCCAATGCCAGGGAATACAATGCGGCCGCACGTGGGCTATCGGCCTTGGCCGTATCGAGGAACTTCCTCGCGTCTTCCGGCTCGCAGCAGTTTTCATGGCCATCCCGGCGTCGTGGCTTTCCGATGACCAGCGAGGCGGCATTGCGAGGAACTAAGTCCTGCATCGTGGCTGCCTTTAGGGCACTATGGAGAATCGTGTGATGTTGCTGCAAAGTGGCCCGCGCAAGTTGCTCCGATGCCTTGCACTCTCGTACAACCAGCTCAACCTGGATATTTCACATCCGCCGGATCTGATCAAGGGAGTGAACATAATTTACGCCAGGACGAACTGATTCGCATGTCTCCAAAATCTCTCATCAGGCTAATCTCGTTCTCCCCCCAGCCAAGCCGTGGTGGGTGACTTAGAAAATCGCGTTGACAATCGCCGGCTCACAGACAAACGGCCCTATCCACCTAGAGTCGAATTACCATGCAAATTGTCAATCATCTCTACCGGCCTCATCCGGCTTGATGGTAAGATGCCGGAATGGTGTGCGGTTCACTGCGAGATGAGCGCCGCTCTCGATGACGAACGGACGTATGCGACAGTGTTCGACCCAACCACACGCACCTAGCCATTCGAAGGAGATATTCGTTGCGATGATCCAACGAGCCTGTAAGTCACTCAGGAGTCGCGCATGAGTGCGTCAGACTCGCTGGCGACCTTTCCTCCCGCAGGGCAAACGACAACCATCGAAGCCTTTATTCGCACACTCGCCGATGAAGCATCCATCGGTATTTTTCTGTCCGACCCAGAAGGCCACACGTTATATCTCAACGACCGACTCCGCCGCCTCGCCGGACTCCCGGCCACACCCACGCCGGGAGAATGCTGGCGTCATTTTCTTTCGCCTGAAGATCATGACGTCATCTGCGACGAATGGCACGGCGTCATGACCGAGCACCGAAGCTTTTCGCGTGAATTTCGCTTCCAGCGACCCGACGGATCAATCCGGTGGGTTATGGCGGAAGCCTTCCCCTTGCGAACCGGCGAAGGGGACTCGACCGGATACGTCGGCATGGTCCGCGACGTCACTCCCCGACAACTCGCCATGGACGCTCTGCACGCGAGCGAGGAACGGTACCGTAGCCTGATTCTCCTGTCTCCTCATGCCATCCTCGTCCATGCCGATGGTGCCATCCTCTTTATCAATCAGGCTGGCACCCGACTCTTCGGAATCGCCACGGCGCACGACGTCGAAGGACGAAAGGTGTCGGAGATTTTTCCGGAGGAGTTCATCGCGGGTCTGCCCTTGTCGAGACCCCGGGCACTCTAATGTCTGCGGCCCCCATAGAACGGCGATTCGTACGGCTTGACGGGACCCACGTCGATGTAGAAATGGTCGCCGCTCCAATCATCTTCGACGGACAATCCGCCGTCCAGGTGATTATCACTGATATCACTACACAAAAAGAAACTGTAGCCCAGCTCCAGCTGGCCAAGAAAATGACGGCCATTGCGACGCTGGCTGGTGGCATCGCACATGAATTCAATAATTGCCTGACCGCCATTATGGGTTTCTCCGACTTGGCTCTCCCGTTGCTCGTGCCGGAAAGTCGCGCCCACGGACATGTGCAGCAGGTCCTCCTCGCCTCGAAGCGGGCCCGGGATCTGGTCAGTCAGATGCTCGTGTTCGGTCGTCAAGGGGACAGCGCCAAGCAACCGATCGCCCTGGATATCCTACTGAAAGAAACTCTCAGAATTCTGAGAGGGAGATTGCCTGGGACCATTAATCTCCGCGAATGGATCCCTGGCTCAACCAAGCCGGTATATGCTGATCCGACCCAGATCCATCAAGTATGCGTCACGCTCCTGGCTCATTCCGAACAGGCCATGCGAGCGACCGGAGGGATTTTGGAGGTACGACTCGACAATATTTATCGCGCCGCCCCGGTGAACGGCCAAGACCTCCCGCTCCCTCCTGGACAGTACGTGCGTCTCATCATCTCGGATACCGGCGAAGGAATGAGTCCCGATGTTCTGGGCCGTCTGTTCGATCCATTCATGACGACCGCCTCTGCGGGAAGCGGTACGGGGGGGGAACTCTCGGGCGTGCAAAGTATCGTGAGCGAGCACGGCGGCACCTTCCGGGCTACCAGCACAATCGCACAGGGCACCACCATTGAAGTCTATCTGCCCGCGATGCTCCATCCCAATTCAGTGGTGGTCACCGAGTGTGCGCAGGAAGGCCCCCCAACCTGACGGAACGGAAGGAATTCCTTGCCGAGCGGGATAAGGAACGGTAAATTCACAGTGACGGCGGGACAATACTCAAGCACTCAATCAGCTATCGCAATAACCGCGCGGTCGAACATCTCGAATGTCACACCACAGCACTCCTGTGAGGAGGCTTATGCCATCGGTCTTAATCGTGGACGACGAAGAGGCGATCCGCCGACTCATTCGTGAAACGCTGGAACAGGCGGGCTATCATGTCCATGAGGCGTGTGACGGCAAAGAAGGGCTGACTCGTTACCGTCAATCGCCGGCGGACTTGGTGATCATGGACATTCTCATGCCTGACCATGATGGGCTTGAAAGTATTTTGACACTCCGTCGAGAATTTCCAGAGGCGAGGATTATGGCCATCACCGGTGGGAGCGACATGATCGGCATCCTGAACTTCCTGGATGTGGCCCGCATGCTCGGGGCGCGCCGCACGCTTCAAAAGCCTTTCGAGATGCAACAGCTCTTGGACGCCGTGCACACCGAAGTTTCCCGCTGACCAGCTACTGCCCTTCACCCCTCACATTCATTACATCCGCGACGGCTTCATTGACATCTTGCGGCCCCATCCGCACACTGCAGTCCCATACATTTCCTCCTCACTGGAAAGACGTAATCACCATGACGTGGCGGACTCCGCAATTACACGCGATGCTTGGCGGACTCGTCGTCGCGATAGGGGCGTTCGTCATGTTGGAGCAGGCGGCTCCGATTTGGATGCTGATCTTTGCCGCGATGGCGACGACATTTCTCCGGTGGAGGGGAGAGACCATCGGAGCTGTCTGGGCCTGGACCACGTTGGGGCTCGGGATTGAAAGCATGGCCTGGCCAATTGTGACCATGATTGAGATACGAATGGGAGGAAGTCAGCCGGCCGAAGAGCAAATGGAAATAATTCTGAACGCCGTGCTCTTTGGCCTGTTTTCATCGGTCTTCTGGGTCACGTTTGCCTTCGGACTTTTTAAACGGGTACGGGAGGGAGACGCCCCACCATGCCCGCCATCGGCAACAGAACCGGCCCCGCTCCGCAACAAAAAAAAGCGGACCCATAACTGAAGAGCCTCACCCCATAGCAACTGGATCAACATCGATATCGAACCGGAGCCCACCTCGCCGCGGTCCCCGTTCCAGAATTTCAAGTGTTTGAACGACCATCTCCGTGCCCATCTCAAGAGAGACTGCCTTGATCAGGATTTGCCAACAATACCGGCCCCTGGCCATGGCATGGGGCGCGGGAGACGGTCCGAGGATAACGATCTTTTTCGCGTCTCCACTTACACCGGCGAACCTCTGAGTCACGACCGGACGGCGGTCCTCCTTTGATTCTTGCCCCTCGGAACCGGCGACCTGCGCGTGCAACAACGCCTTCCAGCGGTCGGCCGCCTCAGCCACAACCGGCTCAAGGGTACCGGACACATCCAACTTAAGGAGATGCGTGCAAGGAGGGTATCGAAGCATCTGTCGGAAGGCCTGTTCTTGTTCGAAAAACAGCGAATCGTCCCCATGGGCAATGGCCTTTATTGCGTGATGATCCATGAAGCGCGTCTGCACGATGACCACTCCTCCTGAGTGGGCAGGTCGAGCCAATTCGACCGCATCGACAAGACCATGGTACATCCGCTCTGCCGAGCGAAAGTCCGGAACATGGAGTCCTGCATCCGCATCCGGTACTGCCACGAAAGCGGCCTGTGAGTGAAGCCCCAGCCGAAACAGCATCTGCGTGCCGATCACAATATCGATGTCCCCTGCGGCGAGCAGGCGTTTGAATGCCCGCACATCGGCTGAGTGGCGGATCGTTTCGCCATCCACGCGACCCACGCGCGCCTGAGGGAATATCCGTCTGACAGCTTCTTCGATCCGTTCTGTGCCCGATCCGACGGGTTCCAGCTTGAGAGACTGGCACTGTCTGCAATGATCAGGTACGGGTTGCGTCCGTCCACAATAATGACATCGCATATGATTGTTGCGCTTATAAAACGTCAACGAGACACGACATCCATCACACTGGGGCATGGCTCCACAGTCTCGACAATGCAGAACACTCGCAAAGCCTTTGCGGTTCAGATACAAGATCGATAGGGCGTTCTGCTGCAGGGACTTTCGGATGCCGTCACACAGGGGAGGCGATAACAACGTGTCCGCCATGTACCCTCTTGCGCTGTGCTTCCGGTCGATCACCTGTACTTCCGGAGTGGCTGCCGGATCGCGATACACGCAGAGTATCATCTCTCCTTGTTGAGCCGCTGACCAACTCTCGAGCGACGGATGGCTCGAGGCTAGTACCAACAATGCTCGATCGCAGACGGCACGGCGCCGTGCCACCTCTCGAGCATGGTAGCGCGGCACCTGCTCTTCCTTGAGCGAGGCATCGTCCTCTCCATCTACCCATACCAATCCCAGCGTTTCAATAGGCGCGAAGGCCGCCAGGCGGGTGCCCACCAGAATCCTGGCCTCAGGATCCTGCACCGACAACCATGCCGCCGCCCGGTCTCGCGCCGACAAACCACTATGCAAAAGAGTCGGCCGCTCTCCCGCGTTCGCGAGGGATTCGGCTAATCTGCTCGCATTCTCCACGTCCCCTGTGATGATCAATACACGTCGCCCCCGACGAATGGTATCCAGGGCGGCTTTCACCAGGTACCACCACCGGGTATCCCGACTGGTCTGGAGCAACAGGGAGACGAACGTACCCTGCGAAACGGCCTGGCCCACGGTCGTCTGCCATGAGGCCGCTCCCGCTGGGGGACATGTGTCTAAATCCAATGCCAACTTTTCGGGAAGGGCCGGTCTTACCCTCTTTGTCATATCCTTCTTGGCACGAGAGACTCGCGGAATGACCGCCTCATCTCGACGAAAAACCAATCCTTTCCGGATCAGCGCCTGCAATGCTCGGGTCACAGGGGATTTGTCAGGTTGTGCAAGGGTAGCCGCCGATAGGCCATTGCGACGACGAGAGAGGCGCTTTAGTAACTGCGATTCCACCTCTCCCTCTTCTTCGAGGGACGACAGACAGGTCAAACCCTGTTTCGTCGGAAAGTACCGTGGCTGAATCCGGCCGGTATGACCGACAGGAGGCAAGACGAGCTTGATACATTGTCCCCACGGTGCGGCATATCTGTCGGCCACCCAGCGGCTCAAATCCACCTGACTGGAAGTCAGAGACTCTTCTGCAGATGCATCGGCAAGCGAGCGGATTGCTTTCAATCCTCGACCCGGCGCGCCGGACGGAAGCCGGGAATGCACCGCAATGACGAGCCCGTGAAGGAGTTGGGACCCGAATGGAACGATCACAGATTGTCCGACCAGTATCTTACCTTTGAGCTCGGTCGGGATCACATAGCTGAAGGGACGATGGAGTCGGCGAGGCAGCACCACATCAACATAGGCTGGGCAGGCAGCAGGGGAGATCGGTGGGGGCACGGAGGAACGCGGGTCGAGCATGCGCCATTCTAGCAACACCGGAACGGAGCAACAATGACGGATTCCAGGGAAGACGTTCGGAATAGGCGCCACTGGAAGCGTAGGCGGGTGCACCAGGAAGCTGATAGGGGGTGCGAGAACACACCAACGACGGCTGACATCCATTGTCAGCCGTCGCGATTGATTAAAGCCCGGGAGGGATCAACGCCGACTCACCTCCGGAAGGCGTAGCCGGCGCGGTCATTTCCCCAGGAGGAGTTTCATGTTCACTCGCTGCCTCCGAAGAAGTGGGTCCTATCGGAGTTCCGGGAGCCGATATGACAGGCGACGCATCGCTAGGCGCCACTCCCATTTCGTTCACGCTCAACTCCGCAGATTTCGGGTGGCCGTCACCCGCTGGCCTCTTCACCGGCTGTGCCGACGGTCGAGCTTCCGGCGACTCGAGTATGACCTCAATGCGCCGGTTCTTTCTGCGGCCATCGTCGGTCGCATTACTCGCGACGGGACGACTCGCCCCATACCCCACAGCAGAAAGCTTCGCTGAATCCATCCCACCCTTCTCAATCAAATATCGCACGATATAGGCCGCACGCGCCTTGGATAATTCCCAGTTTGTCGGAAACTGTCCTTTAAGCGTCGGCCCGATTTCCATATTATCGGAATGACCCTCCACTCGAACTTGCTGATGCGTAGCAGTGATCTTTATGTAGTCCGTCAGCTGCTCGAGAATCGGCACAGCAGAGTGCTTCACCTTCACTTCCCCGGATTCATATTCCAACTGATCCGCCAGATCATCAAAATTAATTTTAGTGACCCTATGAACTCGTTCGATTTGTGCCTTGCTTAGGGCACGAGGCTCACTCGTCGGAGATAACGCGGTTCCCACATTCCCAGCCACCACCGGCTTCACGATGGCTGCGGGAAAATCGAAATCCCCGCTCTTGGATTGCATAGAATCGATGTGCGAAACAAGTTTGGACCGAAGGCGGTCGCCGATCAGAACTCGAGAGGTCGCTTTGGATAACACCGCCGTGGCCGTATTGGGCTCCGTGGAGAGGATCTTCACTTCGCCGATTCTCCGCTCGGGGAGTCCGCCGCCCGTACGGAACACTTCCAAAACATCGCCGACGCGAAGGCCGTCACCTTGTCCCTTATCGAGATAGACTATATTCCCCTGCGCCACAAGCGACATGTTCTTATCGGACTGTAAATCGACGACCATGGCCTCGACCACGCCCGCAGATGAGACAGTGTCGACCACTTCTTCGGTAGAAGGAGGAGTGAACCGCATGACCGGATCGCCGGGCGAAAATGGAGTATACGACCGAACGACCCGCACACCGACCACTACCGGATCCAATTGGATGACTTGGACAACTCCCAACCGATTAATGATGTAGCCGAGATATTGCCTAGTAATAGGGTGAAATACTTTGCGTGAGCGCCGGTACACCGTGTAGAGGTCGCCGAGAGCCGCGTCACCGGGATTTTTCAATCTCAGATAAAGCGTATCCGTCCCCGTCCAACCGATCATCATTCGGTTGCCTGAGAGCTGATTGTCACCGGTAATGACATTGACGACGCCCTCAAACGGCATGTCCTGTCGGATCGAGCCTGAGGCAAAGGTCAGGGCTGCTTCCCCCAGCCGCACGCTTTGTGCGTTCTGGGCCGAGACCGGCATGGCCGTAACGGCCGTGAGACTGCATGACAGGATGATCAGACTGGCGCGCATGAGTAATATCCTTATGTTATGCTCAGCTAAGAGGCTTGCCTGTAGCAACCTTAGCAAACAGCAGAGGGTTGTCAAGAATCACACCGGGCGGTAGACGGTTTGATTCATCAGCACACTAGATGTTAGTGTATCGCTAATCTCCGATGCGAATCTGCAGTAGACCAACATCGCGGCGTTAAGCTGTGTAAGGTGAGGACATGGGAATGGAAAAACGGCGGATCAATACTCAAATGCCTCGTAGAACAAAAGTTCGGACCGCAACACCCATGGCCTCTGAATGGGATATCAGTGCCGGATCCCCGCCCGGCGATTTAAGAACCCCCTCCAATAAGATGATGCCACGCTCCCCGAATCGCCCATCACCGGCGGTCACGCCTACGAATGCGACAAATACTACGCGCGTCTAGCCATCATTCGCATCGCTTCCTAACTACTGGACAATATTCACATTCTAGGACTTCATGGTCTATGGGGCCTAGGTCCTTTGTGCGCTTGCTATTAAAATTAGCCCGAGGCTAATATTCCGACTTCCTTACAAGCCCTAAAGCCCTCAAACCTGTTGAGGTTCGAGCCTATGACCGGTTCCGAGCTCCTCTTAGAGTATTTGAGCCGATATTTTCCTATTTTGTTGTTCGTGTTCATCGCCTTAGCGTTCGGCGTGGGCACTCTAACAATCAGCTATTTCGTGCAGCCGAAGTATCCAGAGCCGGAAAAACTGTCTACTTATGAGTGTGGATCCGAGCCATTCTCTGATGCTCGTATGCCGTTTCCTGTGCGGTACTACATCTTTGCGATGCTATTCGTGATTTTCGATGTGGAAGTCATCTTTCTGTATCCCTGGGCCATCGTCTTCAACAAGATTGGTCTCATTGGTCTCGTGGAAATGTTGATCTTTATCGGACTCTTCCTCGTCGCCTATGTGTATGCCTGGCGAAAAGGAGCCTTGGAATGGGATTGATTCAACTGGGAGGCCGCGACAAGGACGGTAGCCCCGATGTCATTACTCTGACAATTGAAAAGGCCGTCAATTGGGCGCGGAAGGGTTCATTGTGGCCCATGACATTCGGTTTGGCCTGTTGCGCCATCGAAATGATCGCCGCCGTCTCTTCCCGATATGACATGGATCGGTATGGAGCCGGGGTATTTCGGGCTTCCCCCCGCCAATCCGACCTTATGATCGTTGCGGGGACCGTCTGCCGCCGCATGGCTCCGGTCATTCGCAAGATTTATGACCAGATGCCGGAGCCGAAATACGTGATCGCCATGGGATCGTGCGCCACATCGGGCAATATTTACGACAGCTATAGCGTAGTGCAGGGAGTCGACCGATTCGTGCCGGTCGATATCTATGTGCCGGGGTGCCCCCCGACACCAGAAGCGCTCTTCGATGGCATTCTGAAACTTCAAGAGCGCATCATGCAAAAGCGTGTGTTCCTCACTCAACCGAAAGAAGTGAAGGACGCTCTCAAGATCTAACGGGCAGGAAAAACAGTCCAATGAGTCTATTGGCAAAACGAATTGAGGAAACTTTTCCCGGCACCTTCATGAAGGCGGTGGAGTGGCGCGGAGATGTTGCCGTTACCGTTAAGCGCGAGTCGTTGCATGATGTGGCTCGATTTCTGCGAGACGACCCTTCCTTGATGTTTGATTACATCGTTCATGTGAGCTCGGTGGACTGGCCGGATGACGAGGAACGCTTTGAGGTAGTCTATGAATTCTACTCGATTCGGACACGACGACGTATCCGTTTAAAAACACGTGTTCCAGAATCGGACCCTGTCGTGGACTCCTTAACCGATGTTTGGAAGGGCGCCGACTTTATGGAACGCGAAGTGTACGACATGATGGGGATCCGGTTCCGCAACCATCCAGACCTTCGCCGCATTTTAATGCCGGACGAGTATGAAGAAGGCTATCCCCTGCGCAAGGATTTCCCGCTCCGTGGCAGAGGATGGCGCGATACCTTCGAGTTTTTGGATGAGCCAGCCCGTTAGAGCCGACTTTTATTAGATCATTGGACGATCATGGCACAGTTCGAAGACCAACGAACCACAGTCTATAAAGTCGACCCTGAGCATCCTGAAAGCACGACGCTTCCAACGCTCCGGACCGAAGAGCTTCTGCTGAACATGGGACCTCAGCATCCCAGTACGCACGGAGTACTCAAGGTCATTCTCGAGCTGGAGGGAGAACGTCTAGTCAAGTCCACCCCCGTGATGGGCTTTCTCCATCGCGGCGTGGAGAAGCTGGCCGAGGAAGGGACCTATCATCAGTTCATTCCGCACACCGACCGCCTCGATTACGTGTGCGCCATGTACAACAACTTTGCCTATTGTCGCGCCGTTGAAAAATTGATGAACATTACTCTGCCGGATCGCGCCGAATATTTGCGCACGATCGTTGCCGAAATTCAGCGTATCATCGGGCATCAGTTCTGGCTCGGCACGCAGGCCCTGGATATCGGAGCGATGACCGTCTTCTTTTATTGCTTCCGGGACCGCGAAATTCTGTTGGATTGGTTCGATGAGCTCTGCGGCGCCCGCCTGACGACCAGTTGGTATCGTATTGGCGGCGTCGAGCGGGATTTCACACCGTCTCTATTTGCCAAGCTCAATCAGTTTCTGGATTATTTTCCTCCAAAGATCGATGAATACGTGGTCTTCCTGGAGACAAACCGCATTTGGCTCGCGCGGACGAAAGGTGTGGCGGTCATTTCGGCAGAGGATGCCTTAAGTTTTGGGTTAAGCGGGCCGACTCTCCGTGGATCAGGCGTCGATTATGATCTTCGCAAATACGAACCTTACTCCGCCTATCCCAAGTGTGAATTCAGTGTCCCGGTGGGAAAGAACGGAGACACCTATGATCGATACTGGATTCGCGTGCAGGAACTGTATGAAAGCGTCAAGATCATTCGCCAGTGCTTGGAGCAAATCCAAGAGGGGCCGATTATGGCCGATGTCCCCAGCGTGACCCTTCCCCCAAAGGAACGGGTGTTCACCAACCTGGAAGCCATGATTCAGCAGTTCAAATTGTTCTC
>JACCYV010000374.1 GCA_013696305.1 Nitrospira sp. | reverse complement strand
GTTCGGGACCGTCAAACACTTTTTAGACGCCCTCTATCAGTATCCCGGAGGATGGCTCTCCGACCATCTGGGGCGACGGGCGGCGCTGCTCGTCTTTCTTGCGCTCGCCTCGCTCGGCTACGTGATTTACCTCCTCAGCGCCTCCTGGCCGTTCCTCTTTCTCGGGCTCGTCTTTGTGATGGCCTGGGACAGTATGGCCTCCTCGGCCATCTTCGCGGTCATTGGGGACGCCCTGCCCCAGAACCGTCTGGCGATCGGCTTCACAGTGCAATCGATCCTCAGGCGCGTGCCGATGGCCGTCGCCCCGCTTCTGGGTGGGGTCGCCATCGATCATTTCGGGATCACTTCGGGAGTTCATGGTGGTTTACTGGTGACCCTGGTCCTCGCCGGCTTGAGCGGCTGGTTTCTTCGCCTGATCGATCTGCCTCTGATCCCGGGCTCTTCGCTCAATGTCCGTGGGGTCTGGCAGTCACTCCATCGCGGCCTCAAACGACTGCTCATCTCCGACATCTTGATTCGAGCCGGGCAGGGCTTGGTGGATGTCTTAATCGTGCTCTACGTAACAAACGTCCTGGGGCTCTCGATCACCCTTTACGCGGTGTTAGTCGCTATCCAACTCACCACCTCGATTCTGGTGTACCTGCCGGCGGCCAAGCTGGCCGATCGGATGGGCCGGAAGCCGTTTGTCATCGCCACTTTTGTGTGTTTCAGCCTCTTTCCACTCGCAGTTGCGCTGGCCTCGGGCTTCCTCTCGCTGATCGCCGCGTTCATCATCGGGGGCTTGCGGGAGATCGGGGAGCCGGCTCGCAAAGCGATGATCGTGGATTTTGCGGCGCCGCACATTCGAGGCCGCACGGTAGGACTCTATTATCTCCTCCGCAGTTTGAGCGTGGCGCCGGCCGGTGTGGTCGGTGGACTTCTGTGGACGGTAACGCCCGACGTCCCGTTTGTGGTTGGGAGCGTCGTTGGCCTAATGGGTACTATCGTCTTTGCGCTGACAGTTCAGGAACAGTATGCGAGTTAAGAGAGGGAACTTAAGATCACAGAGGGGGCACCGATGAAACTGATGGTCAGGCCAGCAGCCCGTGCGGGATGGATGCTTGCGCTAATCGCCCTCAGCGTCGCGCAGGCTGGAGCCGAGAACGGGTCGGCAACCAGGAGCTGGACCTTTGATGGACTGGCGCCCGGTCAGCTTCCGGCAGAATTTGTGGTGGGCACGCTCTACGATGGCCGTCCCGCTGGAGAATGGAAAGTGCTGCAAACCGATCGGGCCAAAAGTCCTCCGCATGT
The DNA here is from genome assembly GCA_013696305.1 of Nitrospira sp. GTDB lineage: Bacteria > Nitrospirota > Nitrospiria > Nitrospirales > Nitrospiraceae > Nitrospira_A. The sequence continues at coordinate 28,554 of JACCYV010000374.1, read as the reverse complement.
CCTTGGCCAACTCGCGGGGAAGGGTGCGGAACATGCCTATAAAACGGTGCTCATCAATGGGACCGGCGCGTCGGACATCGATCTGCAAGTCTCTTTCTTGCCGATCGAGGGAAAAGCCGACATGGGAGGCGGCCTCATCTGGCGGGCCACCGATGATCGGAACTACTATCTCACCAGGGCGAATCCGCTGGAGCAAAACATCCGGATCTATCGCGTTAGCAAAGGCGTGCGGCACCTGCTGCTGAACTTTGACCAAATCATCGATGTCAAACAATGGCATACGTTACACGTGATCACCCGGGGAGATCGCATTCAGGTACTGTATGACGAGAAGCCTGTGTTCGACCTGCGCGATGAGACGTTTAAGGAAGGAAAGATCGGCCTGTGGACGAAGTCGGACGCTATTACCTACTTTGATGATCTCCAGTTTCAGATGTTAAAGTGAGTCGACGCGGATGTTCTCACCACCCAACGAGGGATCACGAGACATCAGAATTTCACCAGAATCCATTCAAGAGCTCTCGCATCGTTGAATTTCCGTGCAGTCTCCCACACCTTTTCCACCAGGGTACGCTAGGGGTTGAAGTGTTTCGGTGTTCAATCGAGTTCGTATACCGGCGATAAGTGATGAAAGCTACTAAAGATATTAGGCGGCTAAAGGGTGAGGCGAGAAAGAGGTTAATTGATTGCCTGTCCTATATCGGACACGCATAATGTCAGTGGTTATAAATGCATGTATGAATTCTGAATATCTTTTGAGCTAAGTACTTGTTTTTACTCGTCATCACCGGCCATTTTAAGGCGAGGGTCCTGGGTTCGAATCCCAGCCGACTCACCACTTGGTACGAAAGACAGAACCTTTAGGACGAGCTTCACCCTTTCCTTGTGTGCTGAGTAACCCCTCCCTCACACCCTTTCTTGATCGTGATACGGAAGAAATCGACTTTCTAGGGCCTTGCGGTATCCGTTTGTATCCAACCTTGTGTCACTAGTCGCGAGGATTGTGTGGTGAGTGACTAATGGGCGAGGCCAACTTTTCCCACGTCCATTCGATGGAAAGAGGCCGGTCGAATCTCGCCGATCCTTGGGATTACTTTTTTTCGTCAGTTTGGCTTCCTGAGAATTACAACAGCACTGCAATCTACAGTATTCCAACAGTTTCTATTGACACCTGTTTCAGGCAAAAAATCAGCGTTTCTGCCCTCGGAAGAGCCGAATACTATGGCATTTCCCCCCAGGCGAGAGGCTTTCATTTTGAGTTGGTCGGTACAGTTTTCGATAGATGAGTCGGGATGCCATAGGAGATGTTTACAAGACGTTGCCTCAACTATGCCTAGCTTGTTGACGTTCTCCTTCTGAAGAATCGACTTGTCGCGAATAACTTCCACGCGACTAGCAACGCTCGGATCAATTTGCTCGATTTTGACTAAAGGTCCCACGCACCCGACTATTGCGGCAATGACTACTCCACCTATGGCTGGCACGAGCCGATACATATTTAGCCAATATGCAGCAGTCGGTTTCTGTTTGCCCCGCTTGATTTTCATGGGAGTCTCCATTGATTGACGTGGTCTAACTTTCTGCTCAATAACATCGCAAGCAAATGTATGTGTTCACCAAGGAGGGTATAGCTCATGGGCTTGCTGGGATGTCGAAGACATGCCGCGTATCATTCCCCTTACTTCCCCTTGGGAAGAATCCCTTTCCGTTCTAACTCCTGAATCCGCGCCTCGGCTAGTTCAATGAGGAAATCCTTGACGGTCTTTCCTTCGTGAGCGGCCGCCATTTTGACCTTGCGCATGAGATCGCGGGGGATCTCCCGGAAGTTCCAGGCTCCTGTGCCTTCTGGTGTCTCCCGTGTCATAGGGCGGCAGGGTACCAGGTCAGCCACCTAGCGTCAAATATACCTTGACATACATAACTATCATAGGATAGTTAGATTATTTTTACAGGGAAGGAGGTCAGGAACATGGCGATGGTCAAGTTGTTGGTGCATTTGCCTATTCCGCTGAAAGCGAAGCTCGATAGACTGAGAGCGCAGGGTACTACGGCAAGCGGGTTCATTCGGCATTTGCTGGAGCGGCATTTCGATTCTATTCCGGCGGGAAAGAAAGGACGGTGAGTCATGGCACGAGCAGGTAGGAAAGACCGGGGCCTACTTTCAAAACGAGATGCTGCCGGAAGAGTCCGGTGGTATGTCAGGCTTTGTCACGAGGGAAAGGAACGACAATTTGGATCGTTTAATACGAAAACTGAAGCTCGGGAGTTCTACGAAAAAGCGAAGCAGGAACAAAAGCTGGGACATTTCTTTCCTGAACGATACCAGCAAGGCGGATTTGCCAAATTGGAGCAAGTGTTGTGCGAGTATCTTGCCGGATTCACCGGCCGGACTATGCGAGAGGAACGGCGATTTAGTCATAAATGGCAGTCCATTTTTTCAGGGGCGCGTCTGAACGCATTGACGATTTCAGCCGTCGAGAAGGCACGCACTGGTCTGCTTGATGGCCGAACCCCGCAAACGGTAAATCGCTATATGGCATTCCTCCGTCGGGTCCTGAATAAGGCGGTCCGTGATGGGAAGATGGCAAGTAATCCGGTGAGCCGTCTCAAGATGTTTCGGGAACCGGCGGGGAAAACGCGCTTCTTGTCGCCGGAAGAAGAGCACCTTCTTTGCGAGGGCCTGGGACCGCGATATTCCCCCTGGGTCCGAATGGCACTTTTAACGGGTATGCGGCAATTGGAACAGTTCAGTCTGCGATGGGAGCATGTGGATCTAACGCAAGGCATTATCACCTTGCCTGCGACAAAGTCTGGCGGGGTCCAATACGTGACGCTGAACGCCGAAGCGCGTGCCATCTTGCGCGAGTTAGATGACCAGGCCGTGAAAGCCCAGGCGGTCACCGAGGCCGAATCCATCGCCAGCTACCGGATCGGGGACAGCCGCTCTGTATGGGTATTTCCAAGCGAAAATCAAAACACCCATGTCAGTCCATGTAACTTCTACCGGCGGGTGTATCTTCCGAAGGTGAAGGCAATCGGACTCGAAGGGGTGTCATGGCATACACTCCGACACACGTTCGCGTCGCGGTTGGCGATGTCAGACGTGAGCGAAAGCACTATTGCTGTGCTCCTACGCCATAGCAGCACGGCGCTGGTCAAACGGTACACTCACCTGAGCCCATCTCACCTCAAGAATGAGATAGAAAAAGTGTCTGCGTTTGGGAAAACTAGACCGTCGTCTCTCCCAGGGGAAAACAAGTTTGCTGAGAAAATTAAGATAGTTGCCGAAGATGGCGCCGACGCGGCTAATGCTGAAAATTCAATTCCAACCGTGATCGGAACCGTGATCGGCGAGGAATAGGTATAACCAGATGAGCGATAAATGCTTGATAAAACTGGAGCCGGCGAGTGGAATCGAACCACCGACCTGCGGTTTACGAAACCGCTGCTCTGCCAACTGAGCTACGCCGGCTTTCCTGGAGGCAACACGTCGAACGCGGATCGGAAGCGCGATCTTACTCAGGACGTGAAACACCTGTCAATGCAGAGATGCGATCGCTGCAAAATCCCTTTCGACCAACACGCCACCACCGTCAACCTGCACGCCATCACCTGGCCTCCTTCCTAAAAAGGGGACCCGGCGAGCCCCGCCTTATTGCTCAACGCACTTTCGTGACCGAAATCCTTCTTAGGGCTGATTGGTCGCCGCGCGCAGGCAGACAGAGTGTCTGTTGCGCAGTGCCGGACTGTGTCTTCGTGACCATATCCACCTGCCCATGCACATAGGCGCAGAGCTCCCCGGTCAACACGGTCCCGTTCTTATTGAGATCGGCCGCTCCGCGCAGACCTTTCAGCAAAAAGTAGGTGAATAGTCCGTGCTGCCCCGGTTGATAGGCCTGCGCCTCCTGTACTGCCGAATTTCCCACGATCACCATGAGCCGGTCTTTGTCGCCCTCAGCATCCAGTTGACCCCACTGCGGCGACATGGCCCGGACCGGGACGGAACCCGGCGAAGGTTCCAGTGAAAGATCCAACATCAGCACGGCCTGCTTCAGCGAGGTCCGAGTCAGGGCACGTTGAAGCCGCGCGAGTGAATATCCACGGCTGGCGCCGGTCAGCGAGCCATCGTAGGGCAGCAGCGAGACGGCGCCGGTCTCCTGATCCACCACAGCCCGGCCGGAAACGTAAATGTAGGCCGTTTGTTTTGACGCACTCTGTTTGGGCAACCACTGTTCGAAGACGTCGATCAAGTCGTCCTTGAGTCCTTTATGATCGATCAGGATTTTGACCTGCTGCGAGGGGATGCCCAGAACACGCGTAAAGTAGCCGCCCATCACCTCCGCATCATGCGCGGCAAACTTTATCGCCGGCATGGCCGAATCACGAAATGCTCCCACACCGATGGCGATCCCGACGGCATGCGGTTGCGCAGCCTTTCCGTTCGCTTTCGGGAGCTGGTCCACATCGACGGATAACACTTCGACCGCATCGCTGCGATCGGGACGAATCGCCACGAAAAATTTCTTCGACGACGGGAGTGTAACATTCGCAGAGGCACGCAGGGCACAGATCAATTCTGCCTGCTCTATGTTTAATACGGGTCCCACCTTGCCGTCGACAGCGACCCGCCGGACTTCACCCGGTTGCAAGACTCCCAGGGACACCGGTGTCTTGAGTCCTCCCACGATCGCGGCATGTCCACTGAGATCGATTTCGACCGCCTGCGCCACGGCGGCCCCCTCATTCTTAACTTCGAATTCCACACTGAAGGCTTCCTGCTGCTCCAGAACGTGGTTCTGGTTGTCGTCACGAATGATGGTGCGGAACGAAAGCGTCGTCGTCCCCGATGGCGTGCCCACCGGGGGTGTGGCCGGCGAGGCAACCGGCGGTGACGCTGCACCTGCTTGAACAGCTGGAGGGACCGGAGCAACCGGCAACGCAGCTTTATTCGACAGAGCAGACTGCGCCGGTAACGGTGGGACATCTCCCGCCCGGTTGGTTGTTCGGAACTGGGCCTGTTCTCGAATTTTTGTGGCGGTTCCTAGTTGTTGGGCCATACCCTCCACCAAGGTGGCGATCGCCTCCTGCGCCACCGAGTCGAGGCCGCTGATCCCACAGGTGTCCGATCGAGCCTCGACCTCTCCTGTCGCCGAACTTTGCAGCTTCTTGCTGTGGAGCACCGTTCCTTGCAAATCGGCATAGGAAAAGTCGAGACCCAATGTCACCGTCGCGGGATACGACTTATTGGCTTTCCGGGGAATGAACAGATTCGCCTGGCGAAACCCCAGCGCGACATCCAGCACACCGTCAGCTGTGCCCATCGAATCCCCGCCCTCAACCTGAACCCGCTCGAACACCTGCCCCAGGCGCTTCTTGAGTTGCTTCTGCAACGCGTCATGAATGGGTACGACAGCAGCTTGGCCGCAGGCGTCACGATATTCTAGAGACGCTGCAGCGATGCTCGGATCAGTCCTGAGCTGAACGGTGAGGGGAAGATTGTAGTCGGTGGAAATGCTGCTACGCTGAGCGAAGAACTGACATCCCCCTGAAACCATCAATGCCGACAATAACGCCGCGAGAGGATACCTCGATAATTTCAGCACACCAGACCTTATCCATACACCCAGATATTGCCGCACAATAGTGTCGTTATACCCAATCTTGTGACGGCATAACAACCGCCTTACAGAGGTCGCGTTGACAGGTCCGCTGTGCTCCGCTATGGTCCAGGCCGTGATCCTCGCCAACGATCCAGTCGATCGATCAGCGCCGCCCTGGTCCTGGACTGCCGTCGCCGACCTCATTCGCCTGCGCAACCAAACCGGCACCTGGCTGTTGATGTTCCCGAGCCTCTGGTCCGTGGTGCTGGCCAATCACGGTCGTCCGCCGACTTCGCTGATGATCGTATTTGTTCTCGGGGCATTCGTCATGCGGAGTCTGGGCGTCGTCTTCAACGACTTGGCCGATCGCAATTTTGATAAACATGTCGCGCGAACCAGCAGCAGGCCGCTGGCCGCCGGTCGCCTTGTGCCACGACAAGCGCTGCTCGTCGCGCTTGTTCTCGCCATGATCGCGGCGCTCCTCGTCTTGACACTCAATTCCTTCACGATGCTGCTGAGCCCCATCGGGTTGTTCCTGGCGGCCATCTATCCCTTCAGCAAGCGTTGGGTCCAGATCCCGCAGGCGGTTCTTGGAATCGCGTTCGGATGGGGAGCTATCATGGCGTGGGGGGCCTCTCGCGGGACCGTCGACCCGCCGGCATGGCTGCTCTTCGGTGCCACGATCTGCTGGGCCATTGCCTATGACACGATCTATGCGCTGCAGGACCGGGAGGATGACCGCCGCATCGGCGTAAAATCGTCCGCACTCTGCTTCGGTGAGGCGGTCCCTGCGGCTGTCGGGCTCTGTCTCTCGGGGATGGTGATCTGTCTGATCGCGGCCGGACACACGTCCGGCCTCCGGATGGGATATTACCTGGTATTACTCCTGCTCGTGGGACTCTTTATGTGGCAGGTACAACGATTGAAAGCCCCGGTGACCCCGCACGCGGCCTTCACGATGTTTCAGCAACACGTCTATGCCGGAGCCATGGTCTTACTCGGCATCTGGTTCGGCACCTTCGAAAGCAGGCACTAATAGAAAGTTTCTGTAGAGCTTTCCAGGCGATCAGTCGCTCGCCTTTCCGAGAGACTTGTCCGGCTTCGGCGCACGGAGGGTTTTCAGATAGAGGGCCACGGCTTTCGCATCGGCATCATTCAGCCCCAAGCTGGGCATACGGGTATCGGACTTCATGGCCTGCGGGTTTCGCAGCCAACGATAGACCCACGTCGGGTTGAGGCGGAACCCCGCGCGATCGAGTGCCGGGCCCACTTTTCCCCCCTCATCGCCGATCTTGTGGCAGCCGTTGCAACCGTATTTGGTCATATAGAGTTGTTTGCCGACTTCGGCGAGTTTCGTCGCGGCTTCAGGCTTCATCGTTAAAGCCGGACGGGTGATATTGACGCCTTTCCCGGGTCTGGTCGTGAAGTTCACCAAGGCCAGAGTCGCCTGATCGAGTTCCTTCTTCGCCTGGCCCATGAGCTGCATCTCTTTGAGATAAGCGTTATCGTCCACTTCCACGCCTTTCTTGTCCGCCTCGTCACTGGCTTTTTTTTCAGCCTCTTGCGCCACCCGGTCGGCTTCCTTAAACTTTTGCTCGGCTGCCTGGACTGCCGCCTGCAATTCGTTCTTCCGGCCCTCGACGTTGAATTCGAGTTTTCTGCCATGCAGCGACCGCACATAGCCGACAATGCCCCAGATTTCTTCTTCCGAAAGCGTGTGCTTGAACGTCGGCATGGTCGGGACGGCAAATTCGTCGTCACCGATCTTGTCTCCACCCGGCCCGGTATCTTTCATATCGCGCGAGATGGTATTGAAGATTTCTTCGTCTTTGAAGGTACCCATCTCTTCTTTATTGGAAAGGTCTTTGGGCTTGGGATCTGTCATGGAGGACCAATTAAAGCCCTCGTTCTGCTTTCCATTTTCCCCGTGGCAATGCATGCAATAGTGGGAATAGAGCTTTTTGCCCTTGGCGGCTTGTTCGCTCTGAAACATCGAACACCCCCCCGCTCCGACGAGACCCGAGAGTCCCACTACCCCGGCTACCGCCCCAATCACGCGTATTCTTCGCCACGCCCTCATGCTTAGGACCCTTTCTTTAAACGTCTCACGAGGACCAACTCAAAGCCCAGCGCCAAAGCCACCGCGAGTGCTGCGTACATGTACGGCGAATAGTCCGGTGGCGCATCGGCTCGGAAATACCACCAGGATGAGATGGCCTTTTCAGAGCCTTTTTCCTTCGGTTGGCCGGTGTCCATCTTTTTCCCGTCCCAAATTGCAAAGGCGATGCTGGCAAACTCCCCGGGTTTGAACTGCGTATCTTCTTCCCCATGGTCGGTCTTGAAAGGACGCGAAAAGACGACCTTCCAGGCCCCCCCCTGGTAGACACCTTTGGCGTTGACCGTTTGGTGCGTATGCGGCTTGAGCGTTCCGAAGCCTTTGGCTCCCATATCGACGCCTTTGCCGTCCTTGTTCTTCCAGTACCAGATGTTGACTGGTCCGCCCTGAACCTGGGCCATCGGTTGGCCATGAGCAAAATGGGCCTTGCTGTCACCGACCATAAATTCAAGGGCCGCCGCGTCATCCGGATCTTCAGAGGGATCGGCATATTCCAGGAGAATCGCCACCGTCGTCCCATCATGCAGGCCACGCACTTTCACGCTCTTCGCGGTCACGTCGGTAATACGGACCGGCCAATGCACTTGAGGAGACATGGGAAATTCCGAGACTGCGGCAGTCGCCCATGCGGCGGCTGCCGGATCGTCTGCCGGAAGAGCTCCCTTCACCAGCGTGGCGCGCACCGACACGCTCTGTTGGCTATAGGCCGGTGGTAATCCACTCGCCAGACACAGCCCCGTAAGGCCGACAGCCCCGACCCACCATCTCGCTCCTGGTCTCCTCACTCGTGCCATACGCTCCCCTTAGTTGCTCAGCAGTCCCCGATCGGAGAAATTATTCGGACTCATCCCACGTGCGTGGCTTTTGTCCGGCTCCATCGTACTCGCCCATGATGACTTTCCAAATATCTTCGTCAGACAGTTCCAACTCCCAACGCGGCATGGCCGATTTCCAGGGCATGCCCTCGACGGGAAGTCCGACGCCACCTTTCTTGATCCGCCAGAACAAGAAACTTTCCTGAAGCATGGCGATCGTCGTGGGATCTTTAAAGTTCGCCGGGGGAGGCGTAAAGCCAGGCGCAGCAAACCCCTTGCCGTCGAAATTACCGTGGCACGGTGAGCAACGCGAGGCATAGAGACCCTTGCCGTACATAATGTTGTCCGGCGTCTTCGGGACAGGATTGGATAATCCCGTGTACTCTCCGGGAGGAGCCGGATGGATGGTACGGTTCTCCGCAGGAGGCGCATCACTGGACGCCGTGCTCCCATAGGTCTGCCACCCCACGAGCAACGGAAACAGCGCCAACACGAGATATCGCGCGCCGCCGAAGGCCCCGCCGCTTTCACCGGTCAGAAAACGCAACATGGGACCGAAGAATGCATCCTTCGAGGCGCCGCTCAAGGTCGCAAAAATGACGATGCCGGCGGTAGTCAACATCAGATACAAAAAGATCAGGCTCGAGGGCAAGGGCGCGGAATGTGGTAGATTCGGAACGATAAACTTCAAAAAGAGATAAATGAAGACCGTGAGAAAAATCGGCCTAACGAGTACGCCTTTCATAGCTTCCTCCTCTACTTCACAGACGACTATCGAGCCTGGGCCATCGCGAGCGCCCCGGCATCAGCCGCTTTCACCGGCGCCGGCGTGGCACGAGGCAGATCCAATTCAGACGGGTTCACGCTGACGGGTTCACCGCTCATTTGTTGCAAGAATGCAATGACCGACAGAATCTCATTCTTGGACAGGGCGATGGGGTTCTTGTTGATATGCGGCATCCGGGCCGGATACTCCTTCGGGATGCCTTCATGGCGGTAGTCCAAATAGATATAGGCTTGCGGTTCCGTCAAGCTCTCGAAAATGAACTCGCGCGACAGTTTGGATCCAATTCCCTTCAAATCAGGACAGCGGGCGGATTCGCTCGGCCCGATCGAATGACAGAGCGCGCACTGGCCCTTGCTGAAAAATATTTTCTGGCCGATCGTGGCCATGTCCGTCGGGGTTTTGATCTCGGCGATGTTGATACTTTCCTCTGCCGGCGGCAAAGAGGCCATCTGCGGGACGGCGAGCGCAACCAGGGCAAACAGCCCCAGCACGATCGAGACAAAGCCGATCACCCGCGCAAATTGCGCCTTGACGAACAGGAGAAGGACTGTTCCGAAGCCGATGACGCAGAGGCCGATTAGCTGCAGTTTGACAACTTCACTCATAAGTCCTCAACAAAGGATAAAGATCACGACCTTCCCTTCACGGTCTGGAGAAGATCATCTTCCCGATTAGACTGGACGGTTTGCCTCAGGCGAATCAATCGCGGCCCCATCCAATGACTGCGCGCCACCTGCCATCGCCGGAATTCTGCCCGGCTCGACTGGTCCCTTCACACCTGCCGTCGCCTTGGCTTTGTCTCCCATTGTGGCGACCCAGAAAATAAAGGCCACCAACATACAGAACAGGAATGTGTTCAACGCCATCAAGGTCGCCGCATACCCGAGTGCAGGGGAGAAGGCATATTGAGACGAATCGCGCATGACCCCATAGACATGCCAATGCACGCGCGAGGAGGAGCGGGCGTACCCCATCAGCGTCATGAGCAGAATGACCATGACCGCGTTCAGCACCAATGCATACCCGGCGCGAGGCGGCATTTTCCCCCAGACCATTTCCGTCGTGGTCTTCGCGCTTTTCAGCAGCAGCGCCGTGAGAGGGGTAATCGTCAACATCACGAAGATCACGATGCCGACTTGTGATGTGGAGAAATAGTTAATACGAATAATGGCCGGGACGAAGTATCCCCAGACCCCGAGCACAATGACCGCGATGCCGGCCAGTGCGAGAACGGCGCCTATGACGGCTTTGGCAACCTTGGCCCAGCCGGCCGTGTCTTGCTTCCCCGCTCGCCAATACATAATGAAGCTCATAAATGTGACGAGCACCATCAGGTTGGCGACAGTCATCTTGGCCGACATGACACCGAACACTCCCAGCAAAGGGTGGTGGGTGCCTCCCATCTGCTGGGCCTCCGCCAAGCTGGCGACGAGCGAATGAGGCGTCATCCAGACAGCCAGGCACAGCAGAAGAATGATCAACATCGCCATGATCGGCTTGCGATATTGGGTTTCCGACCCCGGGATTCGATGGGTGATGCCGAGCCAGAAATAGTAATTCGACCCCAGAAAGAGCACGCCGATCAACATAGCTTGCAGAATAAACAACCAGGACAGAAAGCCGCCCATGAGCGTGATGCCCATTTGCTGGTTGTATTGATAGATTTCTCGCATCAGCCAGTAACCGGCGAAGGGCAGGGGCAGAAGACCGAACACCCCGATAAAGTTGCCGACGTAACCCATCCAATCGTAGTGATAGCGCTCCTCCTGGCTCTTCGCCGACAGATACCTGATGCCGGCATAGGCTCCGCAGATGTAACCGCCGAGCACCACATTGGCAATCAGCCGATGCACATTTACCGGCCACCAGGTGGGATTCCAGGTTGCCGCCCACGCGCGCGCGAAATCGCTTCCCTCGGCGAGGACCACCGGACTGGCTTGGAAGGTCGCCCAGGAATTGGGCACGATCATGATGAAGAAGGCAAAGACGTTCAGAAGAAAACCCAGGAAGATATGAAATTTCTTGCCGTTGCCCTCCGCCATCGCATCCCACCCGTACCAGTAGAGATAGAGGGTAGCCGTCTCCACAAGAAACAATGCGCAATACACCAGGAAGGAGGGAAAAAAGATGTCGGTCAGATAGGTCATCAACTTCGGGTAGAAGCCGATCAGCATAAAGAGCAAAATTCCGCCGAAGAGGGCGGTGGTTGCGTACGAGGAGGTCAGGAGCTTCGTGAACTCTTTCGCTAACTTGTCGTATCGTTTGTCCCCGGATTTCCAGCCGACGATTTCGCACAACCACGCAAAGATCGGCACGCCCAGAACAAATCCCGCGAGCAGGAGGTGGAGCTGGGCGATGATCCATACAAGATTACGGCTGCCGATGTAGGGAATATCCCGATAGGCGGTGGGAGCGGATGCGGATTCCTGGGCCAGCGCGACATCGGGCATCCCCGCCAGTCCGAACAACGCCGCACATCCGGCCAGGAGGGCCACGCGGCCCGCGAGTTGGCGCCCGTGATTTGTGACAATCCGCCCCTGGTGCCTCATTGTTCTCACCTCGTCATTCACCATGATGTCATTTGCCGCTTCCCGCCGGTTTCCCGGCTGCTGATTGCGAAGCCTTGCCGTCATTTTTGACAGAGCCTTCTTTGACACCAGCTTTGTCTTTGCCGCCCTTGGGTTTATCTTGCTCGTCCTCAGCGGCCCGTTGCTCCAACGCCACAATCTTTCCTTCAGCGTCCTTCAACGTTTTCTCACCCTTGGTGAGCGACTTCTGCGCATCGAAGGAGGGCGTAACCGTCACGTCCGACGGCTTACAGCATTCGTGAGGGTGCGGCGTCGAGACCGGCAGCACGGTCCAGAACAGGATGCTCAGCACAGCCCCCGCAGCAGTGAAGGCCGTCAACATCAATCCCTGATCGGCGGGGACTCGCAGCATATCCCATCGTGAAATCAAACCTTGATAGGTGTCACCAGCCGGGCGGGCCGTTGCGGCGCAGCCTTGGACCAATTTGCCAAGTATCGTCAGCCCGATGTAGGTCAGTGCCACCAATACGATCATGGACACACTTCCCCATGTCGTGAATTCCACTCCGATGCGTTCCGCGACCGGAAGGTGCTTGAGCGACTCCATGTCCAAGATTGACCCTATTGTGGAGCGTGCGATGTCGGTCGCCCCGCCCTCGATCAGCCATAAGAGGGGAAGGTATATGGCCCCGGCGAGGGCAAATCTCACCCACAGGCTCAGGCCAAGGGAGGCCGGCGGTTCCAGTCGCAGACGCTCCAAAAAGACGGTCCGTGCCACGAGTCCCAGGGCCCAGATATCGATTGGAATGGAAAGCAAAAACAGCACGGGCAGGCCGATTCCCTCGCCGAAATGAAATCCCATGCCGAGTGAAATGACGAAAAACCCAAAGACGCTGACCGGGGTCATGAGCAGCATCAGGAAGGTAATGCCGAGCTTCGTTTCGAGATGGATCGAGCCCATCGTCATCAACAACATGGCAAACGCCATCTTGATCGGCAAAGCCGTCCAGGCGGCAGGCCACAGGATACTCAGACCCAACTTGAATGACGACATTGTCTCTCGACCAGTCATGTGCCCAGGACCCTCCGCCTAGTCAAGAAATTCGCGATTGATGATGGCTGCCACGGTGAAGATCACTATGCTCGCCATGACCATAATCCATCCGATCAAGGCGATCGGTCGCTTGAAAATATTTCGCTCAGGACTGCGATCGATGAAGGGCAGCGCCGCCAACAGCGCCATGAATGCGCCGGGCAAGGCGATGGCGCCCAGAAACTGGCCGAACTCACCGGCAAAAATCTTCAGGCGTAAGAGCTGAAAGAGGAACAGAAAATACCACTCCGGCTCAGGATGATAGTCGCCTGGATCCGGGGTGGCCTCTTCAAGAAGCACCACCGGTTCCCAAAAAGACAAACTACAGATGGAGAGAAAGACCACCACCATGCCGACGATGTCTTTCCAAATTTGGCGCGGAAAGAAATAATCGGTCTTTGCCTTGATTTCCTCGACGGTGCCGCGGAACGGTCCGGCCGGGCCGGCCTTGCGGAACAGGAACACGTGCAACCCTGCCAGGCCCATCAAGGCAGCCGGCAGCACCATGACGTGAATCACGAAGAAGCGGCTCAACGTCATCTGTCCGGGTGTCGCTCCCCCCTTGAGGAATCGAGCCATGAAATCGCCCATGACCGGCGTCTTATCCATAATCTCCACACCGACGGTCGTTGCCCAGTAGGCCCGCTGATCCCACGGAAGGAGGTAGCCGGTAAAGCCGAATCCCATGACAATTCCGAACAGCGCCAAGCCGACCAACCAAACCAATTCACGAGGCTTTTTGTAAGCGCCCCACAGGAAGACTTGCGACATGTGGGCGAAGACGCAGACGACCATCGCCGTCGAGCCCCAGAAATGGTAACCCAATAGAAACCAGCCGTAATCGACCGAATGGATGATGTACTGAGTGCTGGCATAGGCATGGTCGGCGGTCGGCACGTAATAAAACATCAACAAAATGCCGGTGACCGCCTGCATGATGAAGAGGAACAGCAGGACCGAGCCGAAGACATAGGCCCACCGTGACCCGCCGGGGACGGGCTCGTTCAACATCTTGGCTTGCAGGGTCCTCAGCCCGACACGTTCGTCGACGAACGCTAAGACTTTTTCGATGGCTGAGGGCCGGGCATTAGTCGGCTGCGTAGTCGTATCCATTAGACAATCCGAACCTGGGCCTTGGTGCCCGCCTTGAATTCCATATCGATAATGGTGATTTCGCCTGCAGGGGTGACCTTGATCGGCAGCGGATCCAGCCCGCGCGGAGCCGGCCCATCCAGCACCTTGCCTCCGGCATCGTAAATACTCAAGTGACATGGACAGAGAAACACTTGCCCTAACGTCTTGTGAGTCCGCCACTTGAACCCGCACCCCAGATGGGGACATTTGCCGGAAAATGCAATGTACGGCACATCCTTTTTATTGGTCCAGAGAGCCTTTCCGGTCACGTCCCGGAACTCCATATCCTTACCTTGGTAGATCGTTTCCAAGACCTTAGGCGTGGCCTTCAGAACCCACACGTTCTTGTCGATTTCCTGTTCAGGCAGGTACGCTTCTTTGATCTTGCGCTTGTACTTGAACTGAATGCCCACATCTTCCTGCTTGATTTTTCCGGAATTGCCGATCTTCAGCCACTGATTGTCGAAGGGGGCATACATCGGTTTCATGAGGTAACGCAAGACAGGAAAGGCGAGCGGCAGGCCGATCAAAAATCCGATGACATGGGTAAAGTTAGCGAAGAAGGTCCGCCGTTTGACGCTTCGTTCGAGCTCAGGAAAAGGCACGAGCACTTCGCCCGGCGTCACATGGATACGTTCCTCAAGGTGGGCGATTTCGACCTCGTGAGTCGTCACATAATCTTCGCGTTTGAAGATCGGCAATGCCGCGAATTCGGCCGCGGAACAGCGGAGCGTGACCACGTCGTCGGTGACTCCTTGAATCTGACCCGCCGGGACCTGATGCTCGACCGATCCTCCCCCCGCCCGGCCCACCACAATGTGGCTGACCTCGTGAGACAGAGGGTCCATGATGACCCGGCGCACGTCCCCGACTTCACTGTCCGGACAACGAACTTTGGATTTCAATTTCGGCTGCATGATGCTCACTTCATCTTGATCGGCTTCGGTGTCGCGACCGAAGCATTCTTATAGCCGGCCAACCAGCCTGCCAACGCCTGTACATCACCTGGTTCCATCAGGTCCTTGTACTTATCAGGCATCTTCCCTTTTTCGAACTCCTTCTCGAAGCCTTCGGCCTTATAACTCTTAGGGTCGAGAATCTTTTTCGCGATTTCTTCAGCCGTCAGCAGGTTGCCGATGTTATCCAACTCGGGACCGCGCTTCTTGCCGCCTTCGCCGTTCAGCTTGTGGCAGTTGTAACATTCCTGAAGTTGCCATTGCTCCTCGCCCAATTTGGCAAGATCTCCACTCGCCACGGCGGTCGTACCGGAAGGGGCGCCACCGCCACCGGCCTTTTGGTCGGCAGGAGCCTGCGCCGCACCCAATGCTTGCAATCTGGCGGTGAGCTCCTTAGCCTTCTCATCGAGCGCCTTGGCGCGCTGCAATAAGACCTCTACCTTGCCTGCTTCGTAATGTTCCCGTTTCGGTTTCAAGATCTTGTCGATCTTGCCTTTTTCGTCTTCGGGATCGAACTGCGGCCACACAGCCCCGCCTGCAATATAGGCGACCGATAGAATGACGTAGAAGACGACGAGGGCTCCCGCGGCTTTTACACCGCTGAGCGGCTTAAGCGGAGGAAGATCGAGAATAATAAAGACGACGGCGCCGAGCATCGCATAGCCAAAAAACAACAATTGAAACACAAACGGAAATCCCAGCGCGTTGGTGGCGCCGAATAAAATCCCGCCGACCACGATTCCAACCAACGACTTCTTAATCACGTTTCCCATGAGTACCCTCGTTTATCGCCCTTCCAGTATTGTGAGCACTTACTTGGCACCCGCCGGCACAGGGCTTCCCTCGTGCGCGTGATCCTTTGAATCCGAGGGGCGCAGTGTCACGATGATGGCAAAGCTAACCACGGCAAAAAACGTCACCGTGATGCCGGTGATCCACCAGGCCGAATAGGAAAGAGTCGGCGTGAAGGACTCGGCGGTAAAATCAGGCAACAGGTTGTAGGTGTGAAAATACTTCCGCAACAGCGAGCGCACCGCACCCATGAGCCCCATGGTCCATATGGCGCTGAACGCGAGGAAGACCAGAACGAATTGGGAGGCAAAATCGATCTTTCCCCAGACAATGGTGCCCTGCGAGACCGCACGGTTGTAAATGACATAATTGACCACCGTCACAAAGATCAAGGTGAAGGCCGCTGAATTTTTTGCCGGCATGAGCGCCAGGAAATTCCAATCGGACGGCAGCTCTAATTCCGCCACCAGCTTGGCGCCGGTGGGCACAAAGCCATGTGGCGTCATCCAGATCGCATTCCCTACCACCACCATCAAGAAACCGACCTTGATCACCGTGCTGGACGAGACCGTCAACGGGATGAAGCGCCCCAGGATCGCCGGGGCCAACACGAGCGGCAACAGGAATGCCAAGGATGTGGCATCAGGCACCGGGTAGTCCGTGAGGACTTTTGTCATGACGACGGGGAGCAGGACCATCACGATCGGCGCGAGCACGGTCATTCGGACGCGCTCAACCCCTTCGATCCGCTTCATACTCAGCCAAATGTAATAGTTGCTGGCCAAGAAAATCAGGCCAACCATGGCGCCCTGCATTTCGAAGAACATCGACAACTGGTCGGCCATCATATAGGGACAAATCGAGGCGTCGTAATCGCATAGTTCATAGGATAGTAAATAGCCCATAAACGGCAGGAACAGGAGCGCGCCGACACCGATCATGTTGCCGACAAACCCCATCCAATCATAGTAGGCTCGCTCTTCGTCCTTCTTCGCACCCATGAACATATAGGCCGCAATTAGTCCAGCGATAAATCCGCCGAATGTCACGTTTCCGACCAGTCTATGGAGATTGAGCGGCATCCAGCTGTAATTGAAGACCTTGTCCCACAGTGAGGCGCTCGCCAGAAATTCCGCCGGGGAGACGCCCTCGCCCCTGACCGGGGTGTTCATAAAAGAGGTCGGGCCGTCAATCACGAAGAGCGTGATCGACCCGATGAGGTTCAGCAACACCCCCAACGCAATATGACGCGCCTTCTTCTCTCCCTTCCAGGCATCCCACGTATAGAAATACATGTAGAGGACGATGGTCTCGCCGATGAACAGCAAGGGATAAATCACTGCGAATATCAGGAAGAAGTGATTGATCAGCCACGTGGTGAATTGCGGGTAGGTGGCCAACAACACGAAGATGAACAGGCCACCGGTCAGCGCCGTCATGCTATAGAGAATGACCGTGACCTTCGTGACCTCTTTGGCCAAGCGGTCATACCGCGGGTCCTGCTTCCGATATCCCAACCATTCTGAAATTACGACAAAAATCGGGGCGCCGAGAATGAACCCCGCAAAGAGGATGTGAAGCTGAGCGACGATCCATACCGCCGTGCGATTCCCGGTATAGGGAAACTCCACGGGGGGCGCACTGGGGGCCTGCGCATAGGCGACACCTCCCAATACCGCCACAATCGCAAACATGGCCAACAAACAACGTTGCCAGATTTTCATGATGTCTCGCCGCTCCTCCTCAGTCGGAAATCAGAACAGGGTCACTTGCCGGATTTGCCCGCTGGCGCGGCAGGAGCCGCGGCGGGAGCTGCCGCCGGTGCCGTAGCAGGCGCTGCTCCGCTGCCGACTTCAGCAGCAGAGACCCAATCCTTCTTCGCGGTGTCCCATCCCTTGCCGGCCAAACCGAAGTTCCGCTCAAAGGCCATAATCTTCCAACGATCTTCTTCGGACAGCTTGCTCTTCCAGGGCTTCATCTTGGTATTGGGAACACCCTCGGAAATGCGCCAGAACCAGACAGAGTCCGAATACATCTTCATGCGTTCGCCGTTGCGAAAGTCCCGCGCTCCGGCCTTCACCGGCTTTCCGTCTTTGCCATGACAGCTGGCGCAATTGACATCGGGATTCTTCCCGCCGATGTACAACTCGCGACCCTCCTCGATAATCTTTGCATCCGCCCACCAGCCGGCCGGCATATGCTTATCGGCATATTCCGCCGGGGCCGGCGGTGGAGGAACAACCGGGCCTTCGCCTCCCTCACCACCACAACCCACCACGGCAAGGCCGAATCCGATGATGCCGACCGCGAGAGCCAACCTATTCATACCTGCATGTTGCATAAATAATTCTCCGCTCCTTTCTTCATGCCGACGCTCCCGCCCGCATCGACATCTAATGACCTTCGACAGAAAAAAAAGACGCTTTCCCAAGGCTTGAAAAAAGCCCCGGCAAAAGCGTCAAGACTCAGAATGCAACGAGGTCACGTTTCGACTTCCCCGCCTACGTCATCATATTCGATCCGGCGAGGAACCATGCCCCACGGACCGTGCCCTATTTCTGCCGCTTCCCCTGCCCCTTCCTTCGCCGCTGCTCTTCACGTATCCGTCTGCGGGAGATCTTTAGCCCAATCCATCCCACAATAGCAACAGCCGCCACGCCCAGCCCGTACAACAACCATTGCGGAGGGCCGAGATCGCGCGCGCACCCACTTCCGAAATCGACTCGAAGCTTGCGTTCCGTCTCCAGATCAGTCGGATCGAACTGGATCTTGAAATTCTGCTGCTCCCCGCCGGCTTCAACCAACAGCGGGTCGCCTACGTTGTCGTTGTGCAGATGCAGGGTAACTTTATAGTACCCGTCATCGTCGGTCGTCACGGTTTGGCCGACCGTGATTCGAGTATCTTTTACGAGGACCTCGGTCTTCGCGTTCGGGAGACTGTCCTTGCCACACACAAAACCTTCGACCGTAAATCGATGGTCGGCAGCGTGACTGGCGAACAAAACGACCGGGAAGAAGAGTGCCCCGATCAGGCCCGATACACCTACGACATGCCAGGCGGTTTTTTTTCTGATGGCTATCCGCCCTCGCATACGTATGACCCGTGCCGAACTTACTTTTTGGCCTCACACATACCCTGCTCAAGACCACGCCAGGAGAGGCTTCATCGACCACGGGTCTATTCAGAATTTGAGGCCGATTCTTCTAGCATGGCCCCCCCTCGTTGTCAACAAATGGATCGAGTCAAACGGAGAGAATATCGATGAAAAGAGCACGTTTTCGAGTGGAGGACAATGGCGGATCGGAGAGGAACAGGTCAGCGCTGGTGCGTCTCAAAAAAAACGGCCTTCGGAGAAGCGGCGCCCGCACAACTACAAGTGGCCTCGGGCCTTGGCATCCGCCGCCACCCGATCTACCTCTCGCTGTCGATCGGAGTCTTTTTTTGCAACCCAGGTTTCCCAGGACTTTCCCGTGGCCGTGTCTTCACCGGTGAAGGCAATCGTCGCCACCTCGGAGAAGGGAATCGTCAGAGTTCCGTTACTGGTGGCAGGAAAGAGTTCAATCGTCGGTTGCTCGCCCGTCGCCGTTCGATTGAATACATATCCGGTCACCTGATCGCCGGACTTCAATTCAACGGTAATATCCCCTCGGTAATCAAATGCGAGTTCAATGGCCTCGCTCAATTCTGCGAGAGAAGCAGGGCGAAATACCCGGCCTTCAAGGCGGCCGATCTCCGGGGCATGGTTTTTAGTGTCAGTCATGGTTTTTCCTGCAGCATGAATCGTGAGGTGTGCAGCGGCCGGCCGGCGCAACGACCGAACCGCTTCGCACCAGAGGGAACCATCCCGGCGGTGTTTATCACGCACTCGGCAGCAGGGTGATTTTCACGGTTTTCGCAAAGCCGGACAAAGATCCGAACGTGTCTTCCACGGCCGACGCCTCATACCCGCAGTGCACCATGCAATCCGCGCATTTTTCGTTCCGCCCGGTGCCGTAGGAGTCCCATTCCGTCGTGTCCATCAGCTCGCGAAAGCTCGGCGCATAGCCCTCCTGAAGCAAATAACAGGGACGCTGCCACCCAAACACGTTGTAGGTCGGATTCCCCCAGGGCGTGCATTGGTACTCGCGCTTGCCCATGAGGAATTCCAAAAACAACGGCGACTGATTGAACTGCCAGCCGCGCTTACGATGGCCCAGAATCTTGGAAAACAATTCCGTCGTCCGGCTGCGCTTGAGAAAATGCTGTTGGTCCGGCGCCTTTTGATAGCTATACCCGGGCGAAATCATCATGCCTTCCACGCCCAGCCCCATCATCTCGTCAAAAAACTTCCGCACCCGTTCCGGATTGGCATCGTCGAAGAGGGTCGTGTTGGTGGTGACCCGGTGGCCGCGTTTCAGCGCGGCCTTGATGGCTTTCACCGCCACATCGTACACCCCGTCCCGACAGACCGCCAGATCATGCTCGTCCCGAAGGCCGTCCATATGCACACTGAAGGTGAGGAACTTCGACGCTGGATACTCGTCGAGTTTCCGCTCCATCAGAATGGCATTCGTGCAGAGGTACACATACTTCTGACGCGCCACGAGCCCACGCACGATCTCAGCCATCTCGGGATGGATGAGCGGTTCGCCGCCTGGAATGCTGATGATGGGCGCCGCACATTCATCGGCTGCGGCCCAACATTGAGCCGGCGTCAACCGCTTATCCAGGACATGATCCGGATATTGAATTTTGCCGCAACCTGCGCAGGCGAGATTGCAGCGAAACAGCGGTTCGAGCATGAGTACGAGCGGATACCGCTTGACCCCCTTGAGTTTCTGGGTCAACACGTACTTGGTCACTGTATACATCTGGGAGACTGGCACAGCCATCCCGCTCTCCTATTCTCATAAGTGTGAAAGTAGTCTGCGACTTAGACTTCCGGTCGCTAGCAGGGCACACATCGGGATTCTACCATTGCCGTTTAAAAATCGTCAATTTCCGGCACGAGGTCGCGACGACAGGGCCGCCTTCCGACGACTCCGGCCTTCTAACACATACGCCCCGACGATAGCGACGCACAATCCCATCAGCCCGGTCACGAGTGTATTAAACAACACTCGCGGTTTAATAGGCTTGTCAGCCGGCACAGGCGTGTCTAAGACTTGCACGGTGGGGGTATCGCGAGCTTCGGTAATTTTCGCCTGCTCATACTGCGATGTCAGCAACGCATACAACGTCTCCTGCACCTTCAGCTCCCGGAACAACCGCCCATACTGCAGGGCCAAGTCCGGCACCGTGATCATTGCCGGATGGAGCTGATTACCAGGCAACACTCCTTTCCCGCCTTTACCGCCTTTACCGAATTCCAGCAGAGCCAGTTGTTTCCTCAATTCTTCAATGCTGGAACGCACCCGTGTGAGGTCGGGATGCTCAGGGGACAGGTAGGCGCTCATCACCTGGAGCTGCACCTCATAACCCGTGATCTGTCCTTGAATCATGGCCGCAGCTTCGATCATCGCCTTCGACTGCGCCTCAACTGCAACCGCTTTATTCTTGGTCTGAAAATCCCGCAAGGCTTCTTCCGTTCTCACAAGTCCTACTTGAGTCTCCGATAGACGCCGCTCAATGAACGCGCGGTTGTGGCTCGCTTTGCTGACGTTGAGCGTCCGGTTCAGACGGTCCAGATGAGCCACGAAATGGGATGCGATGTCGGCAGCCCGTTGAGCGTCAGAATCTTCCACCGTCACCTTGATGACCTTTTCTTTCGATAAGGTAATACGGACACGTTCCGCCAATTCGGCACGCGTATCGTGCATCGTCCGCTCGTCATACGTGGCCGTGAGATTGAACTTCGCGATCACCTCGTCGGCCATCACACGCGATCTCAGAATCGCCACGAATACATCGGTGGGGGTGGTCGGCATGGCAGGAAGCCCGACGCCGAGATTCGGCGCCATCCCGCCGGCTCCTGTGGCCGTTAATAGAGCAGCAAGACTTCCGCCTTCTTTGGAGTCCAGCTGCGGAAGCAGGGTCGCCGTCGATTCATAGGCTTTGGGAAGGAAAAAGACGCTGACGCCGAACGCCCCGAGGAGCGACGCCAGCAGGACCGTCGCAATCACACCACGCCGGCGTGACACCACCGACCAGAGGTCGAGTTGTTCCTGCGTGTCACGGGGTGCCGGATTCGACCCATGACCGAGAGAGGAAGGCATGACGACCTGTGGGGAATCCAATAACCGGCTCATGATGGATGTTCCGCTTATCGACCGACGACGGCAATACCCGCGGCGGTGAGCGCCACACTGCCGATAATGCTGGCCACCGTCTGCCACAGGGCTAGTTGCGGCGTGCGCGCTTCGATTTTCTGAGGCACCACGACCGTATCCCCGGAACGCACCTCTTTCACGGCGAGATAGGCCGAATCGGTGGTGCCGTTAGCCCGCATCACATACATTTCTTTCTTATTCGCATCCTCCGTCAACCCGCCTGCTTGCCGCAAATACTCATCGAGGCCCAGGCTCGGCCGATAGACGACCGTGCTGGGATTCTTCACCGATCCGATGATGCTGACCGTTTGCGGCGGCGTCGGAATGAGAATTCGATCCCGCCCTTCCAAGATGATGTCGTCTTCCGTTCCTTCAAGCTGATCAATTGACTCCATACGGATCACGACACGCCCCAGCTCCAGTCGCGCGGTAATCGCTTCCAACTGCTGAAGACGCAAAGACAGCACCTGTTGTTCTGCCAGCCCTCCGCCGGCGGTCAACACTGCAGCGGTGCTGAGTCCGGTAGAACCTGCCGCCATTCCGGCAGACTGTGCCGTCAAACGCTGACGCTCTGAAGCCACAAATCGCTCCAACTCTGCCTGTTGTCGCAGTTTGACGGACTCGCGCGAAAGCACCAACCCGGCGGGAAAGGCGTTCGGCGTGACGCCGCCCGCCCGCTTCAGCACCGAGCTTAACCGTTCCCCCATCTCAATGGTGAAGTAACCCGGCCTCTTGAGTTCACCTTCCACCAACACCAGGTTGGGCGGCCGGTGCTGGCTGGCGACCACCACTTGGTCCAGTCGTTGGAGCTCATGATTTTCACCGGCGTTCCCTTCAAGCAATGCCTTGGGGCTGAATTGAATCACCCGTGTTTGATAGGAGACGGGGTCTGTCCGTACGATCTCGGCACGGTCGGCATAGGCATCCACCGTCAGCTGCTCATGCATGAGGAGGTCTTTTACCTTCATGCCGGGACGATATTCATAGGGCCCCGGGCTTTTCACCGCCCCCACGAGACTCACGACATTGGAAATTTGCGTGGGGAGAATCCCGATCCGCACGTAATCCCCATCCAGCAGGAGCGGATCGCCTCCGGCGACGCCCGCCCGGTTTTTTTCTTGTCCCTGAGAGGCCAGGGCGCCGACAAGATCCACGTCAAGCATGATGCGGCCTCTCTCCGGGTCGAGCCGGAAAAGGTGGCATCGCTGTCGGTCGGAAAGCGGAGTGAGGCCGCCCGCCAACCCGAGCAGTTCCGTCAATCGTGCCCCTGTCTTCACTTCATAAATGGCGGGTCTCTTGATGGATCCGCTGATCGCGACAACCGGGCCGACAGGAGGAATCAACACCACGTCGCCGGACTGCAATCGTTGGTCGAATCGTCGATCTCCCCGCAACAGGAAATCATAGAGATCCAGTTCAGCTACGCTCTTGCCTTCACGCATCACCTTGACCTGGCGCAATGACCCGGAACGGGTCGGACCGCAGGCGGCATAGAGCGCGTTGGAAGTCGTCGCCAGCGCGCTGATTTCATAGGCGCCCGGCCGAATCACTTCTCCCACAACAAACACCTTGATCGTCCGGATCCGGGCCATCGACACATGCAATTCGAACCGCTTCAGGAGATTGCTCAGCCTGGCCCGCACCGTGTGCTCGACCTGAGAAAACGTTTGCCCCCCCACGGGGATCGCCCCTACCTGCGGGATCACGATCATACCATCGCGTTCCACCGGCGCGATGAAGCTGCGATTGAAGTTCGGATCGGGTACATTCCAAATGTGCACGGCCAGCGAGTCTTGCGGCCCGACGATGAAATCCGGTCCGACCGGAATGTCCTGAATCGGTGAAAACGTATTGGCCTGGGCATCGAAAAAATCGTAACCGAATTGGCGCAAATGGCTCTTCACCCCGTGCAGCACCGAAAATTCGGCGAACGCCTCCTCGATATTAAAATCCTGCTGGCGCAGGAGTTCGGCCGTGAACGCCTTCTTTTCAGGCAAGGGACGCGTCATTCCCGGTTGGACGCCGGGTTGGTTCCCCGGCTGAACGGGAGATTGACCGGCGGACGATTGGAAACCCTGGGCGGGACCCTGCCCGAATTGTAATTGACCCACGCGTTTCTTTTCACGTTCCGCTTGAACCTGATACTCGATGCTCGATTTTTCTTTGTCGGCCTGAAGCTTTTCCTGCCGGCGATCGCGCTCTTCCTGCTCCTGCTTCATTCGTTGTTCAATCGAACTGGGCAAGAGGCTGCTCGGTTCGACAGGCCAATAGTCGTTCAAATTAGGAACCGTTCCCTTCGAGTTGAGATCAGAGGGAAAAGGGATCGGACAGGGCGTTTGGGTCGGTACGATCGGCTGCAACGCAGTGGGATTGGTCAGAATAACCTGACCTGGAGATCCCCCCATCCCGGGGGCGTTGAAGCCTCCGGGGGTGAACAGCCCGCCGGTTGCACCAGGTCCCATTTGTTGCATCGCTCCCGGCGGAACCGACTGTTGCGAAAGATTCTGCGCCAACAGCGACGGAGGAACGACGAAGGTGAGAACCAGGGCCCAGATCACTGCGCGGTTCCACGCAACCAGACGCGAGCAGCGGTTAGCACGGTCACGGTAGGCAATACTCAATACCATGGCTTCTCAAGCCCTCCTGCGCGAGGTCCCGCTCCGCGTGCGTTGCCGTTCATCTGGAAAGACAGTCAGGGCCCTCTCCGATCGGCGAAAGGTGCATCCATCAGGCCGGTAGCCTAAAACTGCACGGCCAGAGAAGTCCAGAACAAATGGTTCTGGGCTTCGACCCCGGCGGCGAACGTTTCAGCAAAGGGGGTGATAGCTGACACTTGCCCGGGATTCTTGATGCGCTGGAATGTGTAGCCGACGGTAAATTGGGTCTGATTCGACCACCACCAGGTCAAGTCGAGGGCCGTTTCCCGCTTCCTCTCATGGATGAGCTGTCCGCGATCACGTTCCTGGATGTTAAAATTGGCACCGAGTTGCACTGTGTCAGTCAGGTACCGGGTCGTTCGTACAAAAAAGTCGATCCCATCGGTTCCCATATGATGCCCGAGCGGAAATCCCCGGTAGCGCATGCCGCTGACATATGGCGTGTTGTTGTACCATACCTGACTCAATTCGGGATGCCGGCGCCGGCCGTAATCCGTGTCGGCATATTCAATGCGCAGGTCCATGGTATCGCCCTCGAACACCTGCGGAATATACATGCCTCCCAGGAACGCCGCCCGGCTCGGGATGGGAAGTTGCGACCATTTATCCTCCGTTCCGATTTCTCCGTAGAGCTGAAGGCCGGCAGGGAACGGAATCAAATAGGGCACCGAGGGAATGCGGAGGCGGAAGTCAGCCATGGCCTGTTCATTGACTTGCCGATTGCCGCTTTGGTTCGGCGCCGAGATATAGGTATCGACCACCACACCGGGGAACGACTGATCCTGCCCGCGCCCTCCAAATTGGGTGAGCCGCGTCAATCCAAATTCCAACCACGAGGTGGGCAGGTAGCTGATGCGCAGCCCAAACACTTTGGCTCGTGAAAAGTCGCGATTGCGCTCCAATTGAGCGAGAAATGCGTTGACTTTCCAGTCGCCCAACCCTCTCAGAAAACCTGGCAATTGAAACGGGCGCTCCGTTCCCAGCTTGATCATGTCCATGGGAAAGGCATGGTCGGTCAGCAGCAAAGACCCGTGATACCCCGGCCCCCACCATTGCGTCCCCCGCCCGGCTTCCAGCGCGATGTTCGCATAGATCAGTTTGAGGCTGAACTCTCGCAGGTAGAAATTGTCGCTATTGTTGGTGGCGCCGATGCCCAGGAGATGGCGGTTGCTGATGAATTTGGGCTGCACCATCAGCGCGGCCCAATCGCTGAATTCGACCCACCCGCGCGCATCGGTTTGATTCTGGATACCATTCACATAATATTCGCCTCCGCGATTCTCGCGAAACCGGACGGTTTGGCCGCCGCCGATGGAGGACGCATCGAACTCGCTGGTGACGCGGGCGCCAGCACGCAGCAGACCGATTTTATCTCCAGTCCGCGCGCGGACGGTTCCAAGACGGATGAGCTCTGGGCGAAACTCCGAGAGCAATCGTTCCAGTAACGGTTCGGCGATCGCCTCACGGCCATCGAGTGCGACCTCATCGGCGCGAACGCGTTCGATCGCGCGGGCCACATACTGAGCCGCCTGCATACGGCTGTACGGTTTGGCACCGATTAAGGCACGATCGATGACTCCCATGGCGATCAAGCGCTCAATGGCGTCATAGCCCCAATGGTGCAGCGGCAGGTTGCTGGATGCCAGGGCGACCCCGCTCACAACAAGCCACAGCGCGAGGCCTAGGCTAACACCCAATGAGATGCGAGAGATTTTCACAAGGCAGGCCGGCTACGGACGAGAGGAATGAGGTGGTGATTCAGGAGGCTGCGTGAAGACCACACATCTGAACCGCACCAAGGCACGTTATTTTCGCCCGGGCGAATCGGCCTGTGAGAGCCCGGCGATGGTCACCGCATTCGCAGCAGACGGGAGAGAATCTTGAACGGTCATGACATCGGAATCGCCGACGCTCTCGTGAACCGGAAACATGTCCGACGGTCGGTACGTGGGGAGAATATCACAGAGGATGGCCAACACCTTTGACACACTTCCCTCAGCGGCCGACTGCTCCAGCCGCATAATAAGACCAGGCAGATGAGACAAATCGCGCGCAGGATCGTGTCGGACGCAGAGGATTTTCTGGACAGATGTGGCTTCCACCGCTTCCTGACCGGCCACCAACTCCTCGACCAACTTCTCCCCTGGGCGGGGGCCAAGATAGGTAAGCGCAATGTCCTTGCCTGGCACCAGCCCGGACAGACGAATCAGGTTCCGCGCCATGTCGACCACGCTGATCTGCTCACCCATCTCCAGCACAAAGAGTTCCCCCCCGAGGGCCAGGCGCGCGGCGTGAAGCACAAGATGCACCGCCTCGCTGATGAGCATGAAATAACGTCGCATGCCTGAATCCGTAATCGTCACGGGACCACCCGCCCTGATTTGTTGCAGAAACACAGGAATGACGCTGCCGTTGCTCCCCAGAACATTGCCGAACCGCACCGTCGTAAAAATCGTTCTGGACGATCGGCACAAATATTGTAAGAGCAGTTCCGCCACCGCTTTGGTGGCCCCCATCACACTCACAGGATTCACGGCCTTGTCGGTGGAGATCAATATAAACCGGCCGACATCATGACGATGGGCCGCCTCCGCGACAATTCTGGTTCCCATGACATTGTTCAGCACCGCCTCACAGGGATTCCCCTCCATCAACGGGACATGTTTATGCGCGGCCGCATGAAGCACCAAGGTCGGACGGTATTCGGCAAACAACCGATTCATCCGTCCGACATCCGTGATGTCTCCGATCAGCGGGGACACGAAAGCATAGCCGGCTGCCGTCAATTCGTTCGTGACGGCAAACAGTCCGTTTTCATAGCGATCAAGGAGCACCAAGGCCGCGGGAGACAGTCTGGCTACTTGCCGGCACAACTCTCCGCCGATCGATCCTCCGGCCCCGGTGACCAGCACGCGTTCGCCCTGCACCAGTTTTCGAAGCGGCTCGGGATCGAGGTCGACGGGAATACGATCGAGCAAATCCTCGATGGAAAGATCGCGAATCTGGGCCACCTCGACCCGACACTGCAACAAATCCCGCAAGTTCGGCAGGGTTTGAATGGGAATATCATACGGCTCCAGGGCCTTCACCACTGCCCGAATCGTGGAGGGATGGGCACTCGGCATGGCGACGAGCACAGCATCGGGGCTTTGCTCGGCGATGATTCGAGGCAGACTGTCTCTGCTTCCCATCACCCTCACGCCGTTTATGCGGTGACCGATTTTACTCGGATTGTCGTCGATGAAGCCGATTGGACGATAATGATAGAAGGGATTGTTCCGCATTTCCCGAACGATCATCGCCCCGGCATCACCCGCGCCGACAATCAGCACCCGCTTCCGGCTGGTCCCGATCCAACTCGTTTCCCGAATCAGCCGGGGCGCCGTCCGCAGGCCGGTCAACAAACAGAAGAGCAGGAGGGCATCGATCACAAAGACGGACGATGGATAGGACCAGAGTCCCATTCCGAATCGAACCGCCCCGGCAAACAGGATCGTGCTCACCGCGATACTCAAAGCCAGATCGCGGACATCCCGGAGGCTGGTGTACCGCCACAGACTGTCAAAGAGTCGGAACGGATAGAAGGTGAGCGCCCGGACGGTAAGCAGCAAAGGAAGCATGGCGGCGAACAGGTCCCACTGCTGAGAAGGGATATTCTCGTCAAAGCGAAGGAGGAACGCCAGCCAGTTGGATAGGGCGGCAAGCCCCAGGTGGCCCACAAAAAGAAGGAGTCGGCGAGGGACCATTGGGTATATTGTAGAAAACGGGGTCGCCATGACTCATCCCCCTGTCCATAGGTCCCGGGGGAAATCACCCGGGTCCCAGTC
>JACCYV010000358.1 GCA_013696305.1 Nitrospira sp. | reverse complement strand
GGGTGGCGTTGGTCTGCGCGAGTTCGAGATCCATTTGCTGCAGCCGCATGGTCAACGCTTCATACGATTGCTGAAGGACGGTCGCGGCCTGGTCAAAATCCTGGAAGGCTCGAGTCAACAGATCGTTCTTCGATTGATCGGGACTATCCAGGATCACGCTACCGGCCTCCTTGTGGTGAGACGGATTGCGCCAGGCCAGTCCGCAAGACTGCGGCCATGCGTCGGACCAGGCTGTCATTGTTCTCACTGAGCGAGCGTAGCCCGCCCTGGGCAAGATCTTGGCGCCTGGTGCTATGAGCCAGCCTGACAATCTGAAACTGCGTCCAGGCCTCTTGTTCCGAACTTAGCCCCGCGACCAGCGCCTGTTTATAGAAAGTCAGTGCCGATGCGTGCCGGTTCAAGTAAACCAAGGCGTCGGCGTACCGCATCGCGTCTGCCGCGGGCAACTCCATTCCACTCTTGAGGATGTCGTCGTATGCAGCTGCTGCGTCGCCATACTGCTTGGCCATTTCCAATGCATCCGCCACCTTCAAGTGAACGAGCATGCGATCGGCATGGCGCGGGTGATGCTGTAGCCATTGTCGCCCCAGCTTAATCAGCCCGGGGACATTTCCATCCCTCTCGAAGCACGTCAGAATTCCCCGCACCGCCTCACCCCCGAACCGGCCGATAGGGAATTGCAGGCGATACCGTTCGAAGACGGAACGGGCCGCTCGTGTGTCTTTCTGCTCGAGGTAACTGCGGCCCAGTCCCATTAAGGCCTCTTCGTGAAACGGTTCGGCTTTGGGATCTCGGATCAATGACTGGTAGAGTCGTGCGGCCTCTACAGGAAAGCCGAGCCGTTGGTGGGCGTCGGCGATCGTGCGAAGCACAGCAGTGCCGGCATACAGCCGATCAGCTAACGGTCCGTGCCGATGAAACAGACTCACGAGCTCATAATCATCTTGCGCCTTCACGGCAGCCTCGAGACGCGGACGCAGAAACGTCATCAGCTGAGCTCCACTCTTATCCGGCCAAGGATCGTTCTCAATTCTGCCGGCGCGCAACACCACGCGTTCGTAGGCCGCGAGCGCCTCTTCCAGTTTCCCCGCCCGCTCAAAAGCCTCCCCGAGATGAAAGAGGGCCTCGCTGCCGACCGGCGAATCCTTATACTGATGTGCGGCCTGTTCAAACAGGCGACGCGGACTGAGTGTTTCGCCGAAAGCCAAGGGGATGTTTGAGATCTGGCCCGTGACTGTTTGCCGGAGGTTGACCAGACCATCTTCCGGATCCCGGTGTTCCTGTACATCCGCATACCGAAGCTTCGCCATCGCCGCAATCGGCGTGTCCCGGTATTGCCTTACGAGGGCGGCATAGAACAGGCTCGCTTCTTCCCATCGGCCGGCCTCCTTATAGCTGTCAGCGACGTGGGCCAATACGAATGGATTCTCCGGTCTGGCCGGATAGAGATTGTAGAAACGGAGGAGTTGTTCCCGCATGACCGCAAGGCGGTGCCCTTCACCGGCGGTGTCGGCATACCGTAGCAGGGCATAAGGATCTTTCCGAAATACGGCAGGCCATCGAATGACAAGGCTTTCGTACAATGTATCCGCGTCCTTGATGCGCCCCAACCGATAAAGGCTATGGGCTTGCCCCATTGAGGCGGACACCAGCAAGCTTGGGTCCGTGGTACGCTTCAACACATTGTCGAAAGCCTGCACGCTGTCCTTCCACTTGCTGACACCACGCAAAGCATACCCCAACCCGAGCAAGGCTCGATTGGCATCGTAGGAATCGTGATCGGAAAGGCTGAGCGCATGCTGATAGGCTATTTGCGCCTCCTGAAACCACCCTTCCGTTCGATACATATCGCCGATTCTCCACGCCGCCCGTTTGGCAGTGGTCGAGTGTGGATTCTCCCGCAGCAACGCCCGATACTGCTCGATGATTTCCATCGGTCGGACATCCAGGCTCTCACTCTTAAGCGAGCTTTCTGCCAGAAATGCTTGGATCGACGAAGTCAATGCCGGTTCTCGGCGTTCTCGGAGCATGTTGGCGAAGTGGAGCCGCGCCTCGACATGGTGGCTCCGGAAGTACAAGGCCACTCCTTGCTCAAACTGGCTCCATGCGGGGCTGTCAGTGATCCGCTCGAAACGTGGACCTGGATCGGGCAGTGCACCCCGCACCAGCTCAGGAGGTTCAGGCAAGGTTGCCGGCAAGGCCAGACGTGCAGTTGCTACCCCGTCGGCGGCCAGCGCAGAGGCGATGCTCACGTGCATCAGCCCGCTCAGCAAGAGCCCTGACAGGGTATTGCTCCATGATCGTCGTAAGGTCGGAAATGAGGTTTGCACAGGGGGGCAAATCAGCAAGTGTCATGCCCCTTTAGGAATCGGCTATATCGCGCCATCTCTCGCGAAATGGACAGATTGGAGATATCGTCCTTCGGGGGCTGTCAGAAATTCAGACAGGGCAACACTGAAGCCGGTCAAGAATTTGACATATGGCAGGGAGATGATTCGATGCGGCTAGTTCTGAATCGAATACCCGTGACTCTTGGGATCAAAACCTTTTCGTTTCAGCTTCTCGACCAAGGTCGTACGATTCACCTGCAGCAGCTGGGCGGCTCGGCTCGTAATCCCGTTGGCCTTGCGCAGGGCTTCGCCGATGAGCCGATTCTCGTAATGCTCAAGCTCTTTGGTCAGATTAATCCCATCTTCCGAGAAGCGAATAAAGTGCTCCGGCGTCTCGGTTGTCTTGCCGGCAGTCATCTTGAGGGGGCTCTCGGGCAAATCGCTCACAGTGACCCAGCCCTTCTTTTTCAAGACGGCCAAACGTTCAATCATGTTCTCCAGCTCACGGATATTCCCCGGCCAGTCTTCTTCTGACATGCGGACCAACGCCTCCGGCTCCATACCCAGAATCTCCGTCCGGCGCAACTGATTGAACTGAGCGATGAAATGATTGACCAGGAGAGGGATATCGCTGCGTCGCTCTCGCAATGGGGGAATGTGAATGGGAATGACGTGCAGCCGATAGTACAAGTCCTGCCGAAACCGCCGTTCTTGCACAGCGAGCGCCAAATCTTGATTTGTGGCCGCGATGATGCGGACATCGACATTGATCGTTCGCGTTCCCCCGACCCGCTCAAAACATCGCTCTTGTAATACCCGCAGCAGTTTCACCTGTAACGGCAAACTCATTTCACCGACTTCATCCAGAAAGATGGTGCCGCCATGAGCCAGTTCAAACCGTCCGAGTCTCGTGTGAGCCGCGCCGGTAAAGGCCCCTTTTTCATGCCCGAAGAGTTCCGACTCCAACAGCGTTTCGGGGATCGCGCCGCAGTTGACCGGCACCAGAGGGCGATCTCGACGCATGCTGTTGAAATGCAACATCCTCGCGATCAACTCCTTGCCGGTTCCGCTCTCCCCTTCGATCAGCACCGTGCTATCGCTGTCGGCCACCTTTTCGACGAAATCCAGTACCATTCGCATCGGCGCACTCGTACCCACCAAATGCTCCAGACGATATTGATCCCGCACGGCCTTTCGAAGCAGGTGGTTCTCCTGTTTCAACTTGTGAATGTCCAGCGCCTTTTTTACAACCACCGCCACTGTATCCGGCTCAAATGGCTTGGTGATGAAATCAAAGGCGCCCGCCTTCATGGCACGTACGGCATAGTCGATCGTTCCATACCCCGTCATCACGATCGCAATTATTTTGGAATCGACCTTGGAGATCCGATCGATGGTTTCTAAGCCGTCGATGCCCGGCATCTGCAGATCGGTCAACACCACATGCACCGGTTGGTCTTTGACAGCTTCCACACCCTCCAGACCGCTGGAAACCAGCGTGACCTGATGGCCTTCATTGGCCAGGGTTTCCGATAACACCTGGCGCACAGCAGGGTCATCATCGATCACGAGAATGTGTGACTGACTCATAAATGGCACCCCTCTTTAAGACCGGAGGAAAGCTATCTCGACCGAACAAGACTGACCAAAGATCACGGTAGTAAACACTGAATGGATGGAAGCTTCGACAGGGATTCACCTTATTGGTAATCCAAATTTTATTCAAGTAAAACTAAGATCGGCCTGAGCACTGCTTCAGAGAGACGACCTTCTACAGCTCTTCCAAAGAGAAGACCACCTTGACAGGTCAGAAGAAGAATTGTAGGGTTCCTCGTTCCGCTC
>JACCYV010000182.1 GCA_013696305.1 Nitrospira sp. | reverse complement strand
ATTTTCTCGGCAAATGAAGCGACCCATCCTTGAGGACAATGCGGTGGATGCCACGATGTGTTGAACGGGCACCGCAGTGCGCATGGTTCCCAGGTCATTCGCATACGTCTCAGGCTGAATCCTATAGAGGATGGAAAAATATTTTGAGAATGGGTATACCGGACACACAGGCCAGCTACGCTCGGGGTGCCTCGTTAGGAATGACCGCAGACCGCATGAATCAAAAGGGGATTTCCGCCTTCGATTACAACAGCTCATCCGCGAACGACGCGATGAAGAAACCGAAGCTTTTGCACAAGGATGACATGATGCCCCTTCAATATGCTCTTTTATGTTCTCGCAGACTGTGTTCTCTCCTGACATGTGGGATCGTCCTCTTCAGTCTTACCGCATGGGGTTGTCAGACAGCCTATTATGAAACGATGGAAAAATTAGGCTATCACAAACGCGACCTGATGGTGAGCGACGTGAAAAAAGCCCGTGACGCCCAACAGGAAGCGAAAGAACAATTCAAATCGGCGCTCGACCGCTTCACCAAAACCCTGAATATCCCGAGCGGACAGTTACAAGAGAAGTACGATGTCCTGAACACCGAATACGAGCAAAGCGAAGCCAAAGCGCAATCGGTTCGAGATCGAATCGCGTCGGTGGAAGATGTTTCTGAAGCCTTGTTCAAAGAATGGAATGCCGAGTTGAAGGAGTATTCCAGTGACGCCTTGCGCAAGAACAGCCAAAGACAACTTACACAGACGCGCACGCACTATGCTCAACTGATCAAAGCCATGAAACGGGCGGAAACGAAAATGGATCCGGTGTTGGCGAAGTTCAAAGACCAGGTTCTTTTTCTGAAGCATAACCTGAACGCACAAACGATCGCGTCGTTAAAAGGCGAATTGAGCTCGGTGGAGGGGAATGTCGATTCACTCATTAAGGAACTGAACGCATCCATTAAAGAAGCCGATTCATTCATTGCCTCAATGGCAAAAGACAACGCCTAACGGTGACCGGGTCATGTCTTACATCAATCCGTCACTGCCCACCGGTCGCAGATGGGAGATCAGCGTAGGGGTATGGGTAGATCGTCGTAGGCAGGGTACTAAGTCCACAGGCGTTTTATAATGGAGGTAATAGATGGGCACCATACTGTTAATCGTTGTGATTCTGCTTCTTGTCGGCGCGCTCCCAACCTGGCCTCATAGCGCGAACTGGGGGTATGCGCCAAGCGGCGGACTGGGTTTGGTCGTCTTGATCCTGGTGATTCTGGTGCTGACCGGGCGGCTTTAAATGGGAAGACTGACCAATTTTCCAACTCAGTACCAGAGGTGCTATAGTTCGCGCTAATTAAACCATAACGGACTTAGGTCCAGAAGAGGAGTCTATGAGACATATAACTTTAGTGATGCTTATGCTTGTTCTGGGAGTGGGGACCGGCTGCTCGATCTCCAGCGTGGCTTCTGACCCCCGAGGAGTCAAAGGGGTGGACGGCGACCATCTGACACATATCAACACGAGAAACTATGCCGTGCATCTGTTCATGACCAAACCGATCTGGGGAGACGCCACACTGAGCCAAACAGTCCAGAGTTTTGCCGATGAGGCCAAGAAACACGGGGCAACGAAGGTGAGAATCGTACAATCGGATGAGGCCACCATGTGGTATCTCGTCCCAGTCCTAGGGTTCATTTTTACCCCTGTGGCAACGAACGTCGCGGGAGATGCGCTCCTGCCATAGTTCTGCGTCGCGTGCGATCAACCGTGCCACGCTTGCCCGCGCCGGCTAGCGAGCGAGCCGGCTGTATATCCGTGTTGAATCGTCGGCATGTGTGAAGTTTGCCGGAATGACCTTGCCCTGAACGAAGACGAGCCTGCCACTTCCGTGGCAGGCTCGTACGATGCTGACCGGTTGTTGCCTCCGGTGATCCGATAGCTGCTATTTGCCACAGACAATTTTCAGCGATTCCATGCCGTTCGCCACCGATGATCCCAGGGCGACGATGGACAATCAACCCGGTCGTGCTGCTCCTCGGCCTGAGGGTATGAAGCTGGAACTGAAATCGGCGGCACCTTGCCGGCCGTCCCCCTCAAGGCTGCATTCAAATTGTGTATACTCGCCTCGAACGGCTCAAGTCGATCGGAATTTCTGAGCAAGTAGTTTCACCCCGTCATCTCAGCACAATGTCTTTTCACAGAAACGCCGACCGGCACGACAACATTATTGCGCAGAAAATCCCGGATCGGGTTGCGAGTTCGAGGGGAATGCAGGCAGCATGTCAGGATGCTTGCGTCTCCCTTTCGCTCGGGCCTGGTCATCCTCTGCACACTGGTTTTCGGCATCGCCGTGGAGGGACAGGCGGAACCCCCCGCCCAGGGGGTGCACTGGGGCTCGATCGCATTTCCGGATCATGATCAGACGCTCACGCTCGGGATGACGGTGGTGGACCGGTTCACAGAATTCGACGGGGAAGGGAAACGGTACAACGATATTCGCGAAACGATGGGGTTCAACTTCTTTACGGTGAGCTGGACGCAGCCGCTCGCGCGATTTCCCGGTTGGAATGTCAATTTCACCGCAGGCGGCGGCCCCACGCGTGACGGCCCAAGCAGGTTTTTGCAAAACGATGTCGTGCATAAATTCCGCGGTTTGACGGAGGTGCCCGTCGGCCAGAAACGCGAAGCCAATGATTTCATGCTGAGCAGCACGCTGACCCGCTGGTTCGGCCTCTTCGGGTCGAACAATGCCTTCTTCGCCGGACATAGGCGGGGCCGGAGGGTCGTTATATTATGAACCCTACGCGCAGGTCGGATTTAGACGGCTGGCACTTCTGGAACCGATTCCGTGGATCGGCGACCACGTCCGGGTGTCGGCTATGGGCCGATATGGCCGCCCCTACAGCGGAGCGGCGTTCGGTCACGTAGCTCCTCAATCGTACCTGGCGCAGGCTTCAATCGGCCTGGGAAACTATCGCTGCTGGGAAGAGAGCACTCCGTGGGAACTCGAGGCCGCCATGACGTTCGATTCGGGGCTCTTTGTGGATCATCGCGGGGATTCGCTGGAAGAACGATTCGTGTCGGTCGCCCTGCGCTACTCGGCGTTCACGTTCGAAACCTGGAACGATCTGATCAACCAAAAAGACTATGGTCCGACCTTCGGCGCGCGCCTGTCCCTGGACTTGCTATATGCGTACGAGCGCTGGTTTCACTGATCCGAATTTTCGTGAATATCGTTGTGAGAGACGTTCGAACGGAGCGCGTCGGCGTTTCTCAATTGAGAAGGCCGGCGCGCGCTTCATCCTGGTGAGAGAAGAGTCGACATCCCACCAGCTATTCATGAATTGTCCGGGTTAAAAAACACCACCAGCGGCCGTTATGGCTAACCCACGGACACTTCCTCGGCAGTCGAGTCGACCTTACTTACCGCAGGCGATTTTCAGCGATTCAATGTCGTTCGCCATGTCCAGCTTTCCGAGATTGGCCACGCGTTGCCCCGGGAGAAACGCGATTTCCGTGCTCTTAAAATCTTTATCTTCATACGCGCGCACGGTAGCATTGGAACCGACGATGACGCTTTCGATATCATTACTCCAATCCTTGCCTGCTATGCTCTTCAGCGAGGCATATTCTTTCGGGCCTTGCAACACGACATGCGGATCGCCCGCATCAAAATTATCGTCCTCGAAAATTTCGATCCAGCAGTTCTTATCCATAACCTGCGTTTCCATATCTGCGGCATAGGCGGCTGGCGCAATAGCCACAACCGCCGTTAGCGATACTAAGAGCTTCCACATTGCCATGATGTACCTCCAGTGAATAAGTTTCCCGCCGGCACGTCGCAGTCTTGCTTGCGGGTTGGCCTTTTTACGGCGCCTATTTGAGAATGCCGATGAACCATAACAACAACAGAATGCTGGCCGGCACGCCTAAAAGCCAAAGTATGAATCCCTTGCCCATGGTGCCCATATGCTCCTCCTTGTCAAAGCACGGACTATTCCCGGGGCTTACGGTACCAACGAGGCAGCCGTCAGCTCTCGATTCAACGCTTTGACCATTTTCAGGTGAGCAGTCCGATCCTCATTCAACTCCGTCACGAATAGGTCAGAATACCGGCTCTGGAGGACCTGTGCGAACTGCTGATGTTTGTCCACTGGAATCTGATACAGATCCGCCAGGGAAGCCACATATTGTCCGCCTCCCGCCGCAGCTTCCTGCCGCAGGGTCTCATACGCCACCCCGGCGAACAGGTTGATCTTCTGCTCTTTCAGCACCATCCCGTCGGCAGAAAAGAGTTCATTTGGGCTCGTGCTTGAGAAAAAATTTACCGTCGTGTCCAGCGTAGCCTTAGTAGTATTACATGCCCCGATAAGCAGACTCATCGCAACAAGGCACAGACCTAATCCTTGACGCTGCGTTGATACGGATACCTTCATACAAACCTCCTTGTGACTCGTGACACTCCTGTGAGGAATGACATCCCGTTAATACGCTACCCCACACTGACCCATGATCAATCGCCCTTGAAAACCCCGGGCATTCATCTCTTATTGAAGGATACTCTTTACTTACGCCTCGCGTACTGGGGATAACCCCTGGAAGTCGGCTGAGAAAGCCTAGTTAACATCGAAGGGAGAGACGGGTTGCGTGGATCGGGTTCTTATCCGCCGGACGGATCGAAGACGTATGGCCTATTATTCTTATCCGTTTATTCCTATCCGCAACTCGCCAGGCATGCTCAAGAAGGAGGATGAGCGCAAGCACTCAGAAGTGCTGTTGAACGGCGGCAAAAAATTTGTCATTCAGTAACGTTCTCCGTCCCTCCGCCAAAAAGTGTCCTGGTGTGTATAGGTCCTTTCCCTGAAATTAGTCACCACTGCGCCGACAACTCCTGAACCCGATTAGATAGTCCCATTTCAATGACTACTTCTCGTCTCCAACACCATCCTTCAGAGCGGGACGGCTGGGTACCCCTTCACTGCGCGCGTCCAACGAGCATATCGTTCACCACCAGTGACATCTGATGAGCAGATGTGCGCGTTGCGCGAGGTCCACGGCGCGAAGAATAACGAGCGCCAGGCCTGTGGACGTCGCCGAGACGGTGAGGCGGCCGTGTCCTCGAAGGACGGGCAGCCATCCCGCTCACACTCCCGCTTCTTTCAGCACCTGCCCCGTGTAGGATCGTTTCGCTTTGGCGA
The DNA here is from genome assembly GCA_013696305.1 of Nitrospira sp. GTDB lineage: Bacteria > Nitrospirota > Nitrospiria > Nitrospirales > Nitrospiraceae > Nitrospira_A. The sequence goes on along the minus strand of JACCYV010000182.1, from coordinate 5,109 downwards.
TCTCGCGCGGCGGGCCTTCCGCTACAATCTCACCGCCCCGGTCGCCGCCTTCCGGCCCCAAGTCGATGACCCAATCCGCATTGCGAATGACGTCCAGATTGTGTTCGATCACTAGGACGGTATTGCCGGTTTCCACCAGACGATCGAGCACATCCAGCAACCGTTGAATGTCGGCAAAATGCAGGCCGGTAGTGGGCTCGTCTAGAATGTACATGGTGCGACCGGTGGGCCGTTTGGAGAGTTCGCGTGACAGCTTCACACGCTGGGCTTCGCCGCCTGACAGCGTCGTGGCCGACTGCCCCAGCTTGACGTAATGCAGCCCCACATCGTGGAGCGTCTGCAATTTCGTCTTGATGTAGGGAATGTTCTCGAAAAATTCCAATGCCTCATCGACCGTCATGTTCAGAATATCGGCAATGCTGCGGCCCTTATATTGAATCTCCAACGTTTCACGGTTATAGCGCTGGCCTTTGCAGACTTCGCAGGTGACGTAGACATCGGGCAGAAAATGCATCTCGATTTTGATGAGCCCGTCGCCCTGACAGGCTTCGCAGCGTCCGCCTTTGACATTGAAGCTGTAGCGGCCCGGCTTGTAGCCGCGGACACGGGATTCCGGCAGATTTGAAAACAGGTCGCGGATGAAGGTGAAGAGGCCGGTATAGGTGGCCGGATTCGACCGAGGGGTGCGCCCGATCGGCGACTGGTCGATGTCGATGATTTTATCCAGCGCCTCGACGCCCTTCAATTCTTTGCACCCGTCGATCTTCGGCTTTTTGTGATAGAGCAGCTGCGAGAGCGAATGGAACAGCACTTCGAGCACGAGGGTACTCTTGCCCGATCCCGAGACGCCAGTCACGCACGTCAAGAAGCCCAGCGGAATGTTGACGGTGACGCCCTTGAGGTTGTGCTTCTTCGCCCCCACGATCGTCACAAACCCCTTCGCCTTGCGTGTTCGCTGCGGGAGCGCCACCATCTGTTCGCCGCGCAAATACTTCCCGGTGAGGGAATCGGGATTCGCCATGACCTGCTTGGGAGTGCCCTGGGCGATGATTCTACCGCCGTGGGTGCCGGCGCCCGGCCCCAAGTCGAGAATGTAATCGGCTGCCTGCATCGTCTCTGCATCATGCTCCACCACGATAACCGTGTTGCCGAGATCACGCAGGCGAAGCAACGTCGTGAGTAGCCGACGGTTGTCCCGTTGATGCAAGCCGATCGACGGCTCATCCAGGATATACAGCACGCCGACCAGTCCGGAGCCGATCTGCGTCGCCAGGCGAATACGCTGACCTTCACCGCCTGAGAGCGTGGCCGCCGGGCGATCGATGGTCAGATAATCCAGCCCGACATTGACCAGAAACCCCAGCCGCTCGCGAATCTCTTTGAGGATGCGATGGGCAATCACGAGTTCGCGCTCGGTGAACTTGAGGGTCGTGAAAAAATCCGCCGCGGCTCGCACGGAGAGCTTCGTCACTTCGGCAATCGATTGCTTTGCGATTTTGACGGCTAGGCTTTCCGGTCTGAGTCGCGCTCCCTGACAGGTGGGGCACAACTCGAGCAAGGTAAAGTCTTCGTCTTCCGAAGCGTCCGGTGTCAGGGCATAGCCGATGCCATCGCAGGCCGGACAGGCCCCGTGCGGACTATTGAAGGAGAAGACGCGGGGGGTGATCTCGGGATAACTCACGCCGCACTTAATGCAAGCCAGCTTTTCACTATACAGATGAAGTTTGCCGGTCTCCGACAGAACGCCTACCAAGCCACCGGCCAATTTGACCGACGTTTCAACGGAATCGGCCACCCGCCGTATGAGTGCGTCACCCGGCTTCATCACTAACCGATCGACCACGATCTCGATGTTGTGTTTCTTCTGCTTGTCGAGCGTAATGTCGTCATCGAGATCGATCAACGCCCCATCGATCCGCGCCCGCACATAGCCGGCCTTTCGCATCTCTAACAGTTCTTTCCGGTATTCTCCCTTTCGCCCACGCACGATGGGCGACAGGATTTGGAATTTCGACCCCTCCGGCAACTCGCAGATCGCATCCACCATTTGCTGCACGGTCTGCGCCGTGATCTCCTGTCCGCACTGAAAACAGTACGGCCGGCCGACTCGTGCAAAGAGCAGGCGCAGGTAATCGTAGATTTCGGTGACTGTTCCGACCGTGGAACGGGGATTGTGACTGGTGCTCTTCTGTTCGATGGAAATGGCGGGCGACAAGCCTTCGATGGAATCCACGTCGGGCTTGCCCATCTGTTCCAAAAACTGCCGGGCATAGGCGGAGAGCGACTCCACATAGCGCCGCTGGCCCTCCGCGTAGATCGTATCGAAGGCCAGGGAAGACTTTCCCGAGCCGCTCAGGCCCGTCATGACGATCAACTTGTCTCGCGGAATCTCGACATCGAGATTCTTCAGATTGTGCTCACGCGCCCCTTTGATGATGATGGAATTGCTCATAAGAGGCGGATTATACCATTCTGTTGTTCCAGATCTCGCCGCATAATGTGGGTGCGCGCTGAGTTCCTCCTTTCCTCATGCTTGTCGCTATTTCTTTCTTTCTCATCAAGATCGCAAAACCTGCGAGAAATGTATGCCCGGCACTCACCTGTCGAAGTCATCACTGCCTTGCTACTTGCCTTGACAAAGCTTGAAAGCGAGTGCTACCACGCTCCTATGCTGAAGATCCAAGCACCGCCTTCACGCGCGGAAAATCAGGCTTCGCCCCAGGCGCAAGCCGTGTCGACCTGGTCCGGGCAAGCGCGCGAGCAGGCCGTCCAGCGGATGTTCACCGCCATCGCAGGCGTCTACGATCTCAACAACACTCTGCTGAGTTTCGGCCTCCACTACCGTTGGAAACGAATCACCGCCTCCTACGTGCCCTCCGTGACGAACGGGCGGGCGCTCGATATCGGCGCCGGAACAGCGGATCTCGCGTTGCTGATCGAACCGAAGATGGGAAACCACGGCCATGTCGTGGCGTCTGATCTCAACCATGCCATGCTGGCGGAGGGCTTACGAAAGGTCACTGGACGCGGACTTCGCGAGCGCATCACCTGCCTGCAGGCGAACGCCGAGCAGCTGGGCTTTCCCGACGACACCTTCCATGCCGTGACCACCGGCTTTTGCATGCGCAATGTGGGCAATCTGATACAGGCGTTCATGGAAATCCGGCGGGTCTTGCGACCGGGCGGGCGATTTGTCTGTCTGGAATTCTCACATCCGCCCTATGCCTGGCTTCGGGCACTCTATGATTGGTATTCATTTCGCCTGTTGCCCTGGATCGGCACGAAGGTCGCGCGCGACCGGACGGGGGTCTACGAATACCTGCCGGCCTCGATCCGCGCCTTTCCCGATCAGGAGCGACTGGCGACGCTGTTACGCGAAGCCGGATTTCGCCAGGTGGAATACCGGAACCTGACGGGTGGGATCGTGGCGATACACGTCGCGACCAAATAGAAGGCAGCTAATGGCGTATAGCGTATGGTTCTGAGCAACCCACGATTGAATGCCATCAGCTATTTGCCATAAGCTATAAGCTCTTGGCTCTATGAATTCCATTCTCTACATTTTCCTCCCCTGTAAGAAGGTCTACCCGATCGGCGTGACCTACCTGGCAGATTTCATCCATCGCCGGAAGCCGGAGGTGCGGCAACGCATCCTGGACCTGTCGTTATTCCCCGAATCGCAGCGCACGCAGGCGATCCGCGATGCGGCCATCGAGTTCAAACCGGACCTCGTCTGTTTTTCGTGGCGGGACATTCAAATTTTTTCCCCCCACGAAGGCGATGCTTCGCTGGAGCATGCGTTCAACTTCTACTTCGCCGGTAATCCGATCAAGCGTGTGGTGGCGTCGTTCGCGGGCCTGAAACAGCTGTATCGGTACTACAGCCATATTCGCGCGAACCTGTCGTATCCCTGGTTGATCCGCAAGAAGTTCCCCAAGTGCCAGATCATGATCGGCGGCGGGGCATTTACGGCCTTTGCCGATCAGTTGATTGAGAAACTGCCGGAGGGAACCATCGGCATTCTCGGCGAAGGGGAAGACGCGATCTTGAAAGTCATCAGCGGTGAATCGCTCGCCAATGAACGCTACATCATTCGTGAAGGAAAGCAGACGCGGAAGGGCAATCAGGGGGCGCCGGCGCTCCTCGACGCCTTAACCGTCGATCTCCCCTATCTCACCTCCATTTTCCCGCAACACGGCGCCTACATGGATGAATCCATCGGTGTGCAAACCAAACGCGGCTGCCCCTACGACTGCGCCTTCTGCCTCTATCCTTATATTGAAGGGAAGCGCGTGCGGTATCGTCCTCCTGAAATGGTCGTGCGCGACATCTCCCAGCACTATCACCAGTGGGGCGCCCGTCGGTTCTGGTTTACGGATGCCCAGTTCATCACAGGCAAGGAAGCCTATCCGCAGTGCACGGAAATCCTCGAACGCATTCTGAGCGAAAAGCTGGAGATCGAATGGTCGGGCTACATCCGAACCTCGCTGATCACTCCTGAGTTGGCCAAGCTCATGGTGCGTTCGGGTGTCGGGGATTTGGAGGTCGCCATCACCTCAGGGTCACAAGAGGTGCTGAACAATCTGCACATGGGCTTTAAACTGGAACGGCTGTATGACGGATGCCGGTATCTGGCCGAGGCCGGCTTCAAGGGCAAGGTGATCCTCAACTATTCGCTCAACTCCCCGAAGGAAACGGAAGAAAGTCTCCTCCAGAGCGTTGAGTCGTATAAGAAAGTGGCCGCGATTTTGGGAGAAGACCGGGTGTTCCCCTTGATGTTCTTCCTCGGGATTCAACCCAATACGGATCTCGAACATCGGTTACTGGAGGAAGGCTATCTCTCGGCGGGATACAATCCGCTCATGCTGACACCGACGAGCATTCGCAAACTACTCTACAATCCTGCGCCGCTCAACAAGATCATTGCGAAGGCGTGCCTCGCCGCCTGGGAACGGAAAGAAGGCAGCCGTGACCCGCGAGCCTGGACCGGATCACTGTCTCAAACCACCGCGGGGGGACCCACACCTGATACCGCCCACTATGCCGATGCCAATCTCATTCGCGGCATTCAAAACAACTCCGGACGGGAAACTCTACTCACTTTGGAAG
>JACCYV010000347.1 GCA_013696305.1 Nitrospira sp. | reverse complement strand
TGGGCCGGTCACTTGGTTACTATTATCACCGGGTGAATCAAAGACAACGTCCATATTTACGAGTCCTACAACGACGTCCTTGGAATTCTTGTATTCCGTGATTAACTTTCCCTTATTGTCACCATCGGCCAGGGCAATAGTAGAAGCGATCACCGTAGGAAAAAAGAGGATAATGATTAGTATAAGTTTACCCATATTTCTGTCCCCTGGTGACAGGCAACGCAGTTCAGTTACCTTGTTCATTAAATCAGGTTTCATGTTACATCAATCGGCAAATGGCCGCCGTGTCCATATGCCATCACCGATCCTCCCGTCACAGACTAGGGGCTGGGTGGCCTCTCCATCGGAGGTATTTTTAAGCGCTTGAGCATTTCATCAAGTTTTGACTGGGCTGACTTATTCTTACTTTCTTCGACGTATCTCCGAATGTCCTTGTCGAAGGACGTAATCGAGTCATACACCACACGAGGGTTCCACGTCGTAGCCATCAGCTTCTGGTAGTCCTCGCGCTGATTTGCTAACCACTTCTGATATGCAGGGTGGTTTATAATCGTTCGCCACGTTGGATACAGGTCATCCATCACTTTGATCGCTGCGACGTGGTGCAGTTTTTCCATAACCAGTTCGCTGTCAACTTTATCGGACAAAGTTCCTCGCAAACACCGGATGGGGAGCGTGTACCCATTGGCCTGCGCCGCAATTTCTGCCCCAGTGAGAACTTTAGAAGTCCGCCTCATTTCATAGGAAATATTGTGTGCATCAAGAAACGTCTTCACAATCGTCCCATTAATGGCAAAATTGATATTTTGCGGTATGTCACCTGTCCTGGTAGCGACTTTCACGGCATCAAGTTTCGCCACCACCACTCCCACCACATTGCCGTATTTATCTAATGCAGGACTGCCGCTATTGCCGGGTTGTACCGGAGCAGAAATCTGCATCTGACTCGTATTACTTGAAAGTCCCGTTAAAGAACTAACAATACCGGTCGTGATGCTAACCCCACTCAGAATGCTCTGCATCGGATAGCCCACGATGAAAACCTCATCCCCAGGGCGAATCGATCGACCATCTCTAAAGACCGCTCCATCTGTAATGCTCTCCGCTCCAGATAAGACTGCCAAGTCGTTTAACTGGTCAGAAGCAACAATGTTGAGCACCTGCTTGCTTCCAGCTACGTCCCCCTCGACCCGAGAGCAACCCTCCACCACATGATGGTTTGTGAGAACGTGTCCACTATTCCCTACAAAAAACCCTGTCCCCGTGGCTCTTCCCGACTCGGGCGGCTCAGAGGCCCGTACCAGAACCCCTGGCAGACTGCCGACAACTAGGCATGCGACCACACATATCAACCACCGAATCCTGAAACCTCCGACTAGGAAATGAGAAAGGGATGTTCGGCTCGTAGGAATTTGCCTAGGTAATTCGACCGCCCCCTTTTTCAAATGCACGAGCCTGTGCTTCGTTTCGTCTCTGGCGACGCGGCTTGCCGCCGTATCAACCATTTTCCCCCAGCTCATCGTAAACTTTCATTCCATAGCCGACCGGGCATTTTACCTGGAAGGCTGGAATGGGGATCGATCCCACACGTCTGATCGAATCGGACGGGGGACCACGTATGTCGCCAATCTCTGTGTGTCGCTGTTCGGTGGGATTCAGCCGGCCAAGTTGACCACTTATCTTCATGCCGCCATGCGCGGCCTGAACAATGATGGCCTCGTACAACGGCTGCAAGTGCTGGTTTATCCCGATGACCCGCCAACCTGGACACTGATTGACCGCCCCATTGATGCGGAGGCGAGGCGGGCCGCGTTTCAGGCGGTCGACCGTCTGACTACCATGGACTTCCGACAGTACGGGGCCTTCTCCGAAGAAGGACAGCTGACGCCCTACTTTCGATTCACGGACGATGCTCAATGCGTCTTCAACGACTGGCTGACGGAGCTCGAAGGAAAACTGCGGACAAGCGAGGAACCGGTAGTTCAGGAGCATCTCGGTAAATATCGAAGCCTGATGCCCTCCCTCGCACTTCAATTCCATGTCTTGAACCTCGCGCACACTCCGACGCCCAGCCAAGTGACGAGGGACTGTGCTGAGCAAGCTGCTGCTTGGTGCGACTACCTGGAAACCCATGCACGGCGGGTCTATGGCCTGGTGACGAACATTACGGCCGAGGCCGCCGCGCGACTCGCGGCAAAGTTGCAACAGGGCGAGCTTCCCTCACCGTTCACTGTTCGGGATATATATCGGAAGGAATGGCGGCTCTTGGGTGATGAAGAGGCGGCGAGGGGGGCGTGTGAGGAGCTGGTGAGCCTTGGCTGGCTACGGGAACAAGTCATCCCTCCCGCGCAGGGACAAAAGGGGAAAACCGAGTACCTCCTTAACCCAAAGGTGAAAGGCTAATGGGCCGATGGCTGGCGAAATTTTCGGCTGCTATCTCTGAATTAGGGACTGACAATCCCGACAGTCTGCCCAATGTGTCGGCTTTGTCGGGTCATGACTATAAGGCTTCAGCCGAAATTCAAATGGGGGAGTGGATCACCTGGGACCAGGGGGGTCCCGCGCAGGTGGAATTCATCGATACCGACGAGGACGGCACCACGTGGATTTATGTGAGCTGGCCAGGCTGGCAGTCCGCTGTGAATGCCAAGTATGTGACAGCGGTTCGGACCTCCTGAAAAAGAGGGAATTAGAATGCCGTTTGAACCAGGCAGAGCGAAAACAAGGGGTTAATGAGCCGGCGCCGCCAACCGGTTTACCGGAACCTTTCGACAGGCTGTGCAGATGGCCTACAGTGGCATTCGCGAGCAGGAGGCGTTCACGAAGTGGGCACAGGAAAATCCCACCGAATTTTACCGCCTTGCCTTCCCCCTCATTCCAATCGAGATTCGAGGTACCAGCGATAAAACGATCACCGTCATTATTCGAAGAGACGGCACGCCGCCGGGCACCGTCATTGATGCGCTGCCGGCGATCGAGCATCGCCAGCACGATGAGGATGCAAACGGGTTCTGATTAGCATGGATCCAGTCCTTCCACACCCAGCCTACCTTGACCTGAAGACCCTTGCGGTCTACTCCTCCTGTTCGGTCAGGTGGCTGCGTGATCGGCTAAACGGACGGGAACTGCGCACTCCCCTTCTATCGGATCGACGGCAAAATCTTGGTGAAGAGAGATGAGTTCGACGCCTGGATGACCCGCTTTCGCATTGCGGCCCAACCGGGCGTATTGGATCGGCTCGTAGACTCTGTCGTGGCTGAACTCTCCCTTTGACTTCATCCCCCAATACAGTCATACTCTTTACAGTATGATGCTGAAAGCGATCCGAGTCAAAAAGGGCTTCTCGCAAGACGCCCTGGCACAGAAGGCCAAGATGTCGCAGACCTTTCTCTCTCACGTCGAAAGAGGCAAGGCTGATCCCTCGTTGTCGACGCTGAAACGATTGGCGGCTGCTTTGGGCGTAACCGTCTGTGATCTCGTGAGAGACGAACGGACGACGCTCTCGGGCGGGAGAGGAGACTGACCATCATGGGTGTGAAATTACGGGAACGAGCAGGCAAAGGATGGTATGTGCTGACAGACTGGAATGGCCAGCGTAAGGCGAAATTCTTTGGCAAGGATAAGGCGCTCGCCAAGGCCTTCGCGGCCAAGCTGGCGGCCAAACTGAAATGGGCCGAACAGAGCGGAGAAGCGGTCACGCTAGCCACGAAGGATGGCACAATTCCTACGGTCGCAGGGTATCTCAGAGACTGGCTGAAGGTCTATGCCGAGGCGCACTGCAAACCTTCCACGGCCTCAGGATATCGGATTGTCCTTGAGCATCACGTAATCCCCGAGCTCGGCACCCGGCGTCTCCATGAAGTCAGTCGAATCGATATCAAGCGACTCATTGCCGAGTGGCTCGCCAGGGGAAGAAGAAGCGGACGATTCATAACATCCTGACTCCGCTCAAAGAAGCCTACCAGCACGCCATTGATGATGGCCTCGTGACAGCCAACCCTGTGTCGAACATGGGCCGATCCCTCCGGTCCCGTGAGTCCACCGACGCACATATTGACCCTTCTCACGTCCGAGGACGTGCGGACGGTCCTCCAGCAGGCGCAACAGACGGCGCCCCTGGTCTATCCCCTCTTCCTCTGTGCGGTGCGCACGGGGATGCGTCAGGGCGAATTGCTCGGCCTGCAATGGGGTGACCTCGACTTCCGCAGCCAATTCATTGAAGTGCGGCGAGCGATCGTCCGCCGGCAAATCACCACGACCAAGACGCACAAGATCCGGCGCGTGGATATGTCGCCGCAATTGGCTCAGGTCCTCAAGACCTTGAAAGAGACGCGCACGCTCGACGCAGCCATGAAGGGAGAGTCACTGGCGGCATGGATCTTCATCGGACCCACATACCAGCGGATGAGCAATGAACTCGTGCGGAACGCCTTTCAAGCATGTCTCACGGCAGCGGGACTGTGGCATGTCCGCTTCCATGATCTACGGCATACCTTTGCCAGTCTCTTGATTCAGCAGGGGGCGAATCCCAAATATATCCAACAGCAACTTGGACACGGTAGCATTAGCATCACGCTCGATATATACTCCCACCTCTTCCACGGGGACCATCGATCGACATCACGTCCATCAGCTCGATGACCCGCAAGTACGGACAGAGAAAACAGGAGAAGAATCCGCCCAAAACGCAACCCAGCCGCAACCTCACGAAACGCGGCCCATACGGGGATCTGCGCAACCTACTGACTACTTAACCGAAATGGCTACTGGAGGGGTGACGGAGTGGCCGAACGTGCCGGTCTTGAAAACCGGAGATGGGGTAACCTATCCGCGAGTTCAAATCTCGCCCCCTCCGCCATATTTCAACAGGTTGCAGTTCACGCACGGACTGTCTTAACTTTTTTATCCCGATGGTCAAAGTTACCATCACCCTCCAGCATACGCACCAAGCCTAGCATGTAGTGGCTACTAAGCTGACTTCGCAGGCGGTAGCCACCCCCTGAGCATGGCCTCACCTCCTGCACGGAGTTCCTGACCCCAAAAGCGGCCGTTAATTATGTAACGCGTATGGTACTAGGCCATCTGAAACAGCGGAGGCACGACGCTACAGGCACGGATATCACCTGTCTTGTGCACGTACGGCCTCCTAGGGGAAAGCAATTAACGATCCTAGTAGAACCGGCTGGCCTTCTTTTGCTTTTACCGCACCCTTCCATACGAGTCCCACACACCTGAGGGCGGTGGGGGGTTGCGCTCAGTGGGCGTGACCGGTGTTACTGAGAGGAGGGAGAGCGACACGTGGAAGTCCTTTCCTGCTGCGCTGATTGGGGAGGGTGACCGCTGCCGACATTGCGGGCGAATGAGTGAACCTTCCTCCTTGCTTCACCTCCAGTCTGCAGCGGAGCGGAGTACCACGTGAGCGGCACAGACGACCGGCATTGCACCCTGGTTCGTACCCAGCGAGATACACTCTGTATCCGATTGGACTATACGGCGCGCCTTGCTTTTCAGTCTAGCCATTCGCAAGCCCTTATTTCCTACGCAGATTGAACTGCCAACTCGTTTCCCTTGGCGGGGCATTCGGTTTGCACCTCCCTGCAACAGAGTCTGTCCTTGAAAGAGCGCAGACTATGCCGCTGCAATGGGATTCGCCGCATTGTGTCTCTACATCATCGGGGCGTTGGGCATAGCCTTAGTGAAGGATGGTCCTGTCGGCACGGACTCTACCACCCATCAGTTGCGCTGCGACTCACGGAGGACCTAATACGTGTATTGTTTTTTTACCCCCGTGCGAGAAAGCATCTTGACAGACTAAGCCCAACCACTTAGTGTAGGAAAAACCATACAACGTAAAACCTATGTTCATCAGCGTATGAGCAGCGCAGTTAGGAACCTCAACACGGGGCAGTTCGAAAAGGAGGCCTTCGCATGATGACCGTCGCCGTTGATCACGCGCCGAGTGCGGTGGTAGCGAACACCTTTCCCTATGACCAGTGGCATGACCGGTATCAAGAGTATTATCAGACCGGGCTCAAGCAATATCTCCATTCCCAGGGAGTGGACCTCCGATTCCTGTCCCGCACACATTTCCCCACCTTTCTCAAAGTACTACGACGGGTCCGGGATGCTTCAACCCTTCGGCAGGTGCTGAGGAGTCATTCCGGAACCATGGGGGAGTACCTCGATTGGGTCGCTCGACATATCGGCGCGCAACACACTCCATCCGCCTCCCTCGTGGGCGAATATCTATTTTGGCTGGATGCGCTCCGCAGTGCGAAAGTCTGCATCGATACTCATGATTCGGGCACCATTAATAGCCCGTCGTTATTGGAAGGGTGTGATATCTACCTGAAGACGAACTATTGGAAGGGGTACGACTACGATCCCCGTGTGCGTCCATTTTACGTGTGCAACCCGGTGGTGCTTCCTCATATCGACGAACTCAAGGCGATGAGGCGTCAACCTCCCGTCTTCGATCTCTGTTTCCTTGTGCGGGTGTGGGGAGGACAAACGGGCATGGAGGGGATTGAACATTGCATGCGCCTTCTCGAAGCGGTCGCGAAGGTGCGTGCCAAAAAGTTTTTGTTGGCGGAGCTGCTGATCGGAGACACTGACGCACAAGCACGCCGTCTCGGCATGAGTGGCATTCCCACCACGACGAGGCGCTTCGGCCTCAAGCAACTTTGGCAGGTGACGGCCCAATCTCGGCTCAACGTCACTCGTCTCGGCAATCACCACTGCATGTCCTGGCGCATGACTGACCTTCTTGCCTTGGGAGCCTGCACGGTGCTCGACCAACATCCGAAGACGCTCTGGCCCGCTCCTTTTGTGGCACATCAACACTACTACTCGCTGAACGCGACGACCTCCAATGAGGAGCCGGTCGCGCCCGACTCCTACTACGCCATGATTCCTGAAATGGTGGAAGAACTTCTTGCTCAGCGTGAGTTGCAGGAAGACATCAGGAGGCACAGTGCCGAGTACTTTGACCACTATCTCCGCCCGATTCGGATTGGTGCACAAATCCACGACCTATTGCGGGGGAGCATTCCGGAGGTGGGAGACGAGACTTCCACCCTCACCAGTCGGGGTTCCAAGCACCTTGTGATTTCCTAAGTTGAACCTGTTCAAGCTTCCTCAATCAGCCGACGCCTCGGAGGGTATGTCAGGGTCGCCCCTCTGAATTGGCGGCTTATGTTATCGTCTCACTGGGAGAGGGTTATCTGCAGGGCTGGTGTCCCCCTGGACGGTTCCAGGTGGAGAGGAAAGAGATTCTCCCAGCGGTCTGACCAGGTGGCTACGCCTTCGCAGGTTCAGAGCGCGGCCCTCGTCCCTGGTATGTATCCAATGTGACCATATGGTGTACCGATCTCGTCGGTCTGGTTGGCGAGATTTCCTCGCCAAGTCCATAGGACGATACCCCTACCGCTGCCGCGCGCGCAATGATCGATTCTATCTGGCGCGACGGACGCACACATCGCTCCTTACCTAGGCTCCGTCATGTGGCAAGGCCGGAGACAAACAAATACGACGCTTGCATAAATGTCCTGACCCGCTTTTGTTTTAACCGGGCATTTCCCAATGAGTCTCAGACCCAATGGCGGCAGGGGGTGTGCCGATGAGAGGGAGGTGGGCTACGCGGGGCAACCTCTCAGTGAGGAATCTTTCGTTGAGTGTAACCGTAACTGTAACCTTCCTACCCTCCTTCGGTGCGACTCCTAGCGACTCAATGCAACCTACCCACTACAGGGGAAACCGCTCCCATGGCCTAATCACGTGAAGATTGAGGGTCTTGCCCATCCACGGATTGTTGCGCCTTTGGTCTTGAAAACCGGAGATGGGGTAACCTATCCGCGAGTTCAAACCTTGCCCCCTCCGCCATATTTTCCTGAGAACATGATGATTCTGTCCCGCCGCACGCTGTCCTTTGCACGAAGCAGAACTCTTTCCAGGCCACACAGGGCTCATCCTCCGGGACCTGAGTGAATTTCGTCGTCTCCGTCAGGTGGAATTCTCGGGTTCTTCTGAGAGAACACATCGATGAGTCAGCCCTGCGCCTGGCACGGTTCGTAGGCATCTCGGTGCCCATGCACACGGCGCTCCGGCTGGGGGTGCGAGTCGC
>JACCYV010000177.1 GCA_013696305.1 Nitrospira sp. | reverse complement strand
GAGGCCTTGAGGAGGCCAGGCAGAAGGGCCAAGTGAAAGTCATGAATCCAGACGAAGCCGGGTTTCTCACGCAACTCGTCGAGCACGACCTCCGCGAAGCGCGCGTTCATGGCCTGGTAGGCGTGCCAGAAAATTTTTCGATAGGCGACCCGATCCAAGGTGAGGTGGCACAACGGCCAGAGCACTTGATTAGCATACCCTTGAGAGCCGCCCTTGACCTCTTTAGCATCCAACCACACCCGGCGCAGGCGGTAGGTCGGGGCGTCGGGTGGCACCTCGACGGTCATGGTCTGATCCACCACGTCGCGATCTGCCTTGCCGCTACCCCACGCGATCCATGTGCCGCCAAGACGCCGCATCACCGGATCGAGCACCGAGATCAGGCCGCCGGATGTCTTTTCCCAGATCAGGTGATTTTTGATGAGGCGGTGTTCGTAGGGTTCGCGATTAGAGACGACGATAAGACGGGACAGAGACAGCTCACCCTGCGACTGGAGTTGTTCTACGGGAGCGTGAGACGCGTGCATACGTTCCAGATTCCTCTGTGGTAAATGGTGGGATGGGCGTCAGACGGTGACTCAAAATAGGAGCCTTTCACTCCTCTGTCAAGCGCCCTGTTCGGTCGCCGTGCAGCCGGAAATGTATTGTGCCACATCGTGTCCCGTGGATCGTCCTTCACACATGACAAGACGAACGACGCCTCACGAACGATGACGAAAAGGGTTCAGTGGTCGCGAGGTGGCTGGTCTTGAGGGCGAGGTTTTCGAGGGCTGCCGGCGACCATGCGGAATTCGAAGAGGCGGCATTCGATCGCACCATTGAACAGCGGCACACGGCGGGAAGGGGCTAAGCGCAACAGACCGGGAAGTTTCAGGTCGGCGGTGAAGATGTGCGCCGTCCAGCCGCAATAGTGCTGCTTTAATTGATCGCCGAATCGCGGATAGAACGCTTGGAGCGTGTCGGGGTTTCCCATGCGATGGCCGTAAGGAGGATTCATGACGAGTAGCCCGGACTCGGCCGGTGCGAGAAGGTCCAACACGTCTCCCTGATGGAGGGTAACGGCGTCGACGCTGCCGGCGATGGAGAGATTCGCCCTGATCGATGTGAGGGCCTGCGGGCTTCGATCGGCCGCATGAATCAAGCCCGGCTTGGCCGGGATTTCCACGGCCTTCAACTCTGTGCGCAAGTCGCTCAACGTGCGCGCTTCAAACGAGAGCAGCTTTTCAAAGGCAAACCGGCGGCCGATCCCTGGCGCCACCCGACGGGCCATCAAGGCAGCCTCGATGACGAAGGTTCCGCTGCCGCACATGGGATCGAACAGCACCGTCTCCGGCACCCACTTTGCGAGACGCAAGATGCCCGCCGCGAGGTTTTCCCGAATCGGGGCTTCGCCGGCCGACTTCCGCCAGCCGCGTTTGAAGAGTGGATCGCCGGACGTATCCAAATATAGGGTGCAGGTTGTGCCATCTAAAAAAACGGCGATGAGGATGTCCGGCGCATGGGTATCGACCACCGGACGTGTGTTCCGGGCATATTGAAAACGATCGCAGACGGCGTCCTTCACTCGCAGGGTAACAAACTCCAAACTCTTCAGCGGGCAATGGTGAGCGCTTACTTTGACCTTGATGGTCTGTTGCGGGGTAAACCAATCCTGCCAGCGGACCGCCTTCGCCGCGTCATAGACATCGTGCTCGTCGCGATAGGAGGCTTCGGTAATACGCAGAAGAATGCGGCTGGCGATGCGGCTCTGCAGATTCACGCGATAGCAGAGAGCGAGCGTGCCCGTGAAGGTGACGCCTCCGGCCGTCGCCTCGATATCCGAGGCCCCCAGGTCCTTGAGTTCATCGGCGAGGACGGCTTCAAGCCCGCGGGGGCAGGGTGCAAAGAACCCGAGGTTTATGCTATCCATTCTGTACGCGATCTGATCTGGAGTGGTCATGAAGTTTTGTTCTGAATGTGGGGCTGGGCTGTCGTCAAAAATCCCGCCCGGCGATAATCTGCCGCGGTTTGTGTGCGACATCTGCCAGGCCATCCATTACATCAATCCCAAAATCGTCGCCGGCTGCATCCCCGAATGGGAAGACAAAATCCTGCTCTGCCGGCGGGCGATTGAACCCCGTTCCGGCCATTGGACGTTTCCGGCAGGCTTCATGGAAATCGGTGAAAGCACCGAACAGGCGGCGATCCGCGAAACCATGGAAGAAGCCTGTGCCGACGTGGAGATCACGTCCCTGTATGCGGTGCTCAGTCTGCCGCGCATCAGTCAGGTGCACATGGTGTTCCGCGGGACGATGCGCACCGCGGATTTCAAACCTGGCACGGAGAGTCTCGACGTGCAGCTGTTTGCCCTCGGCGACATTCCGTGGGATGACCTGGCTTTTCCCGTGATTCATGAAGCCCTCGAACGCTACGTTGCGGATGTGGCACGCGGGACATTCCCCATGCACTTCGGCACGGTCTTTCCCCGGATGAAATTATAACCCGCATTCAATGTGTACCCGCTGCAGACATGTCGGAGGGTATCCCACAGGATGCTCAAAAAGGCCGTCCGGCGCGGCCGCAGCAATGGGAGGGGGCGAGGCGTCACGTTCTTACCCGCCCGCCCCGAGCCCGCCGGGACAGGCTCTTTTCCCTTGTGCGGTACGTTGAGTCTCGGAGGTTCACGACGCGCTGAATACAGCGTCACGTTTGCGCACGGGCGCAAGTCGGTGCGCGCCCAGTGTCTTCCCCCAGCCGGCGGTCTTCAGCATCCTGGCAGCCCACGTTCTTCATGACGGATCGTTACGAAATCGTGAAGTCGCGGTGCGAGACGGGCGCGCGGAGTCGCGAGGACCCGAAGCATACTTGAAACAGTATGTTGAGGGACGGAGCGGCGAGCCCGCCCACCTGCACGTCCCCGAACCCTGTGCAGGCTTGTCGGAGCAGCGAATTCGCGATTGCAGTAGAAACGTTCATGAAGAATGTGGGCTAGTTGTTGCTGGGCATGATGAGCTCCAGCTGACCCGGCGGAGGATGCACGAAGCTGAACCCTTTTGCCTCCTGGTAATCCACCGTCATCCCATTGGTGCGGTGCACGCTCGCGCGCTCCAGAGCAATCGTCAATCCTTCGATATGTTCCACTTCATCCTCTTCTTGAGCCGCCGCCTCTAGGGTAATCGACAAGGAGAGGCGCTCCTCATCGAGGTCGCGTAGCGTAATCCGCACGACCGGATCTTCAGGATGTTCCTCGATCAGCTTCCGCAGGCGTCCGATGGCGGTCCACGTGAGGTTCAGCATGGCTCCCCATGGACGGGCCGGATGGCCGGCGCCATGTGGTGGATATGGTGAATATCGACGAGCTGCTCCGCCCGGTCGATGGAATAAAAAATCCGCCAGTTGCCCACGGCGTATTTATGGATACCGGGCAAATCGGCAGCAACCGATTCATGCCGCAGATTTTCCACGTTGGAAGCCAACCATTTCGTCTTGTCGAACAGTCGTTGCGCCATGGCGGGATCGGCAGCACTCAAATCGACAACGACATCAGGCCGGAAGGCTAAACGAAACCAGGGCATCGTTACCACCGCAGGCCGAGCTTGTCGGCCACTTCGTCGCCCGTGAGACGTTCCGTCGAGGCCAGGGACTGCTTGAGACGGTCGCGGACCGACTCGCCGATGGGAACGCCCAGATCGGGGTCTCCCAGCAGGGTTCGCAGCCGATCGTCGACGATCCCTTCGACCAAGTTCTTCAATTCGGCCAGGCTCAG
>JACCYV010000317.1 GCA_013696305.1 Nitrospira sp. | reverse complement strand
TGAAACAAGCCTGACAGCCTGCACGAATGCCAGAACCTTGTCGTGATGTTTCCTGCCCGGACTTGATTCGACTCCGCTACTGACATCCACGCCGTACGGCCGGACCTGCCGGATCGCGTGTGAGACGTTCTCCGGCGTCAGGCCCCCGGCCAGCAGAATGGGAGTGGCTGACGCCGCTTCAGCGGCCAACGTCCAATCGGCGACCCGGCCCGTGCCTCCATAGGCATCGGGTGAATAGGCATCGATCAACAATCCCCTCACGCCTGCCCGCCCTTGGAATTCGGCCAGCGCCAGGAACGATCGACGATCCTGAAGGCGGATTGCCTTGAGCACCGGCCGTCCCAGCGCCTCACAGTAGGCTGCGGTTTCATCACCATGCAGCTGCGCCAGGGCCAGGCCGCACCGGTCCATGAGGTCGCGCACCACGGCGGTTTCCTCGTTGACGAATACGCCGATAGGCAAGACAAACGGGGGCAGGGTCTTCACGATCGCCCGCACGACGGAAGCCTCAGCACCACGCGGGCTTTTCTTGTAGAACACGAACCCGACCGCGTCGGCACCGGCCTCGACCGCCACCGCCGCATCCTCGGCATTCGTGATCCCACAAATCTTGACCTTGACCGTCATGACTTCAGCAACTCGCGATGCTTTTCTGCATGCCGTAAAATCCGCGATAAGACCACTGACAGGCCTGTCCTTTGCCGTTGAATTGAAGTCCGATCAGGTCCTGTCGCCCGTCCTGTTGAGGGACCACCCACTCGCACACTTCTCCACCGTCCTTGAAGGCATGGCATCTGGTGGGAATACCCATTTCCTTGATGCGCTCGTCCTTGCTGCTTCCCATCCAGGAATCCCACTTGGGAGAATACTCGTGGATCTCCTGATTGAAGCAGCCCGCGACCGCCAGCAAGCCAGCCACGAGTGCAATCGAGAACATACGCATCATTGCGGCGTCTCCTTGATGGTGTCATCTCCCAGCAAGTCACGAATTTTCTCCCCGACGTCTTGAGCTCTGATCAGCGATTCTCCGATCAACATCGCGTGAACCCCGGCTTCGACAAGCCGGACGACATCCTCCCGCTTGTGAATGCCGCTCTCACTCACGATCAGTTTGTCGCGGGGAATGCGTTTCGCCAGTCGAAAAGTCACGGCGAGGTCCGTCGAGAAGGTCTTGAGGTCCCGATTGTTGATCCCGATCAACCGTACCTCCGGCAACCATTCCAGCACTCTATCCAACTCACGCTCATGATGCGTCTCCACCAGCACGTCGAGGGACAACTCCTTGGCCAGGGCCGCGAAGTCGATCAATTGCCGTTTTTCCAACCCGGCCACGATCAACAGTACGGCATCCGCACCATACGCGCGCGATTCGTAAAACTGGATGTCCGCGACCATGAATTCTTTATTCAGCGCCGGAAGCCCTACCTGTGACTTCACCTGGGCCAGATCATCCAAACTGCCCTGAAAAAAATCCTGATCCGTCAGCACAGAAACGGCGGCGGCCCCATGGGTCCGATAGCCATTCGCGATCCTGACGGGCTCGAACCGCTGCGCGAACTCGGGCCGCAGGAGCCCCAGGCTGGGAGAAGCCTTTTTGACCTCCGCGATAAGCGCCGGCCTGGACGACGTGCGTTGTGCATCGAGCGCCACGGCGAATCCCATGGTCGGCCCGGCGTCACGAATTTTGTTCTTCAGCTCCGCGAGATAGCCGCGGCTGTTCTTGTGGCGGAGGCCGGCTTTTTTATGTTCGAGAATTTGATCCAGAATCACGATCAGGCTAAACCTTGTTCGAAAATGCGATGAGATGGTCCAATTTCTCCAGGGCTGCACCGGTCTCGATCGTTCGTTGCGCCACCTCAAACCCTTCCTGCAGGGTCTTCGCCTTACGCCCGGCCACTAATGCCGGCGCCGCGTTGAGACAGACGATATCTCGTTTCGGCCCCTTGCGCCCTCGAAGAATGTCACGCGTGATCGCTGCATTGTCCTGCGCATTGCCCCCGACCAGCTCTTTCAGATTGACCCGACGGAGCCCGAATTCCGAGGGATCGACGAGATAGGTGGAGACCACTCCGGCCTTGCCCTCTGAAATCCTGGTCCGATCCGTCAGCGTGATCTCATCCAGGCCATCCATCCCGTGCACCACGAAGCAATGTTGCGCGCCCACGTGCATCAGCACTCGGGCCAACAATTCCGTCAACCCCGCGTCGAATACTCCGACGACCTGCAGGCGAGCGCCCGCTGGATTCGTGAGGGGTCCGAGGATGTTCAAGATCGTGCGAATCCCCAGTTCCTGTCGCGGCGCGGCGCAATGTTTCATGGCGCTGTGGTACAACGGCGCGAAGAGAAAGCCGATCCCCACTTCGTTCACGCAATCGGCGACCCGTTCAGGCAGAAGATCAATCGAGACACCCAACGCCGCCAGCACATCGGCGCTGCCGCATTTGGATGATACGGACCGATTGCCGTGCTTCGCGACTGTCAGGCCCGACCCCGCCACGACCAAAGCCGCCGTCGTCGAAATGTTGAAGGTATGGGCCCGATCGCCGCCGGTCCCGCACGTATCGACCACCTGGGAATCGCCGACCCTGATTTTGAGGGCACGGGCACGCAGGGCCTGCACGGAGCCGGCGATTTCCTCCACGGTTTCGCCCTTCATGCGCAGGCCCATGAGATACCCCGCAATCTGTGCAGAACTCGCCGTCCCGTCCATGATTTCGCCCATGGCCGTTTCCGCTTCCAGTGCGGTGAGATCGGCCCGGTCGGCCAGTTTATGAAGCGCGTCTTTGATCATTCCAGAAACCGAGGCCGGCGGCAGATGGATGATTGCGGGCTATAACTTGAGAAAATTTCGCAGCAGCTCCTTGCCGGCAGTGGTGAGAATCGACTCGGGATGGAATTGCACGCCTTCGATGCCCAACGTCTTGTGCCGCATTCCCATCATCTCGCCCTCGGCCGTTTCAGCACTGACCTGAAAACAATCGGGAAGCGTCTTGCGGTTCACGATGAGCGAGTGGTAGCGGGTGGCCTCGAAGGGGTTGGGCAGATTGCGAAAGATCGTCCGTCCGTCATGGCGGACCATGGAGGTTTTGCCGTGCATGAGACGTTCGGCGCGGATGATTTCACCGCCGAAGGCGACCGCGAGGGCCTGGTGGCCGAGACACACCCCCAGCAACGGCAATTTGCCGCCGAAGTACCGGATCGCCTCCACGGAAATACCCGCTTCCTTCGGCGTGCAGGGCCCCGGCGAAATGACCAGACGACGCGGCTTGAGGGCCTCGATCTCAGCCAGGGAAATCTTATCGTTCCGATATACGAGCACCTCTTCTCCCAACTCCCCAAAGTACTGCACGAGGTTGTAGGTAAAAGAATCGTAATTGTCGATCATCAACAACATAAAAATACTCGGAGCTTATGGCAGATGGCTTATGGCTAATAGCACGGACAAAACGAATCTTCCCATCAGCTATATGCTATTCGCCATACGCTCTTCTTCTATTCCAGCCCGTGTTCGGCCAGCTCGATGGCCTTCATCATCGCCCGTGCTTTATTGCAGGTTTCCTCGTACTCGTGTTCAGGGATCGAATCGGCGACGATGCCTGCCCCTGCCTGAATATACGCCTGTCGTCCCTTGATCACGATGGTGCGAATGTTGATGCAGAGATCCATATTGCCGGAAAACCCGACATAGCCCACCGCGCCGGCATAGGGCCCCCGTCGTGTCGATTCCAATTCTTCGATGATCTGCATGGCCCGAATCTTCGGTGCGCCGGACACGGTTCCGGCTGGAAAGCAGGCCCGCATCACGTCATACACCGACTTGCCCTGTTCCAGTTCCCCCGTCACCTGGGAGACGATATGCATGACGTGGGAGTAGCGTTCGACCTGCATCAGCGATTCCACCTTCACCGAACCACGCGCCGCCACCCGTCCCACGTCATTCCGGCCCAGATCCACCAGCATGACATGTTCCGCCCGCTCTTTGTCGTCGGCCAGCAATTGTCGACTGAGTTCCTGGTCTTCTTCCGAGGTCTGACCGCGACGCCGCGTGCCGGCTATGGGACGCAACGAAATGTGTCCGTCTTCGCAACGGACCAACGTTTCAGGCGATGACCCCACCAGCTCCACCCCGGCCACGCGCAAATAATACATGTAGGGCGAGGGATTGATCACCCGCAGCGCGCGATAGAGCTGAAACGGATCGGTATGGATTTGCGTTTCCCATCGTTGAGAGAGCACGGCCTGCACAATGTCGCCGGCACGGATATACTCCTTGGTCCGCGTGACCATTTTTTCGAAATCAGCCTGGTTCATGTTCGGGGTGAACGTGATGGGCTTTCGGCGCCGTTTCTGACGGGGCTGCCGCATGGGGCGTTTCAGGCGCGCGATCATCTTTTCGATTCGCGCAGTGGCATGGCGATAGGCGTCGCCTATATCGCCTTCTTTCGTCGATTCCACATACGCGTTCGCCACGACTTTGATCTTCTGCGTCACATTGTCGAAAATCAGCAATGTGTCGGTCAGGAGGAACGCAAAGTCCGGCATCCCGAGGCTGTCCTTGCGGAGGGTCGGGAGATCCTCGAACGTCCGCACCATGTCGTAGCTGAAATAGCCGACGGCGCCCCCGACAAACCTGGGCAGTCCCGGCACGGTCACCGGCCGATAGTCCTCCATCAGTTCGTGCAGACGATCCAGCGGGTTGCCGCGACTTTGAATCCGCAGGCTTTTCTTCCCGCGAGTCACTCGCAGATCGCCCGTCTCTTCGTGGATCACCGCCGAAGACCCGCTGCCTAGAAAAGAATACCGAGCCCAATTCTCCCCACCGGCGATGCTCTCCAGGAGATAGGCCGTGGGACCATGGTCGATTTTGGCAAACGCCGATACCGGCGTTTCATAATCCGCCAAAATCTCCCGATACAACGGAATCAGGTTTCCTTCCGCTGCCAGGGCACGAAACTCATCCCGCGTGAGCGAATACTGAGGTTTATTCATACCGTCACAGGCAGCGAAGAGCTAGGGTGGGCTGACAATCAGCTTCTGTCCTACGCTGATGCTGTCTCCCGTCACATGATTCCATTTGCGCAATTTGTCGAGACCGACATGGTACTTTTGACCGATGCGATAGAGGGTTTCGCCGGCACGGACCGTATGGGAATCGCCCGCCTCGGGTGAGGGATCCGAGCCGAACGCATCCAGCGCTGTCTTGCCGCGGCCGGGCACATCACCGGATGTCTCCATCTTCGACTCCGATGCCATCTCGGTTTTCAACGCCTCATCGACCGCCGATGAAAAATCTTTCTTCGATGCCGTCGCGGCTTTTTTGGCCCTGGATGGAATCGTGGTCAGCCGCTTCATGTCTTCGTGCGCCCGCTTTTCAAGCGAGGTCGCTTCCTTCATGGCCTGCGCCTCTTCCTGAATCTGAGCCGCCTGCTGACGCACCGCTTCCACCTGAGCCCCGAGTTCTCGATTACGCGCTTCGTACTCGCCGACTTCGCGCTTGGTACGTTTGACTTCACTATCGAGTTCCGAACTCCTCTTTTCTTCCTGCGCCAGGAGACGCTGAAAGTTCAGACTACGCGCCTTTTCGGCTTCGTATTTTTCCGACATCACACATCCGCTCAAGGCCAGGCTGCCCAGGACGAGCAACCCGATGGGAACTCCTGTTGCGCATCTTATCCGTCCGTTACGCTCGCTCATCTGGTCGCTCCTTGGTTGCTGCCGATAGACATGGGTCGCTTCCGAATGTGATCGGGACGACGATCTCGCGGGCTCGTCCGCTTCGCCTTCGCGGCCAGCGAACGTGGTAAGAATACGGTCCAAGGCAGCGAAAGTCAAAGTGAAATGGGCCGCATCTTCGTTTGACCAGTTCCCAGCCCCTGTGCTACGGTTTGCACCGGATTTTCGGTTCACCCCATTCTATCCACACGGCACCACGCAAGACTATGTCATCCAGCGCACCAAAAACCGCTTCTCGAACCCTTGCTATCGAAGGCATCACGCTCCACCTGGCGCAGCACATGACCATGGGTCAGGAGTGGATCGGAAACCGGGAAATTCTCAAACAGCTCCTGGCTTGCTGGCTCGTGATCGACGAACGCGACCTGCCGCTCTCTCCGAGGATCACCGGCCAACCCGGTATCGGCAAGACCACCCTGGCCATGGCGGGAGCGCGGGAGCGGAAGCAGAACGTGTATGTCTTCCAGTGCACGGCGGACACGCGTCCCGAGGACCTCTTGATCACGCCCGTATTGGCGGAATCCGGCACCATCAGTTACCATGCCT
The DNA here is from genome assembly GCA_013696305.1 of Nitrospira sp. Taxonomy (GTDB): domain Bacteria; phylum Nitrospirota; class Nitrospiria; order Nitrospirales; family Nitrospiraceae; genus Nitrospira_A. The sequence continues at coordinate 7,833 of JACCYV010000317.1, read as the reverse complement.
CGCCGCTGATCACCGCGGTGCTTACGGGCAGCATCTGCGTATTGGATGAGGGTAACCGGATGAATGAAAAAAGCTGGGCCTCCCTGGCCCCGTTACTGGATCACCGGCGGTGCGTCGAATCGATCATCGCGGGAATGCTGATCAAAGCCCATGCGGATTTTCGCTGCTGCGTCACGATGAACGAAGATGCCTCGACCTATGAGGTACCCGACTATATCCTGTCACGCCTGCAGCCCACGCTGAACATGGGATTTCCTGCGCGCGAAGACGAGTTGGCGATTCTGCGTTACCACCTGCCCTTCGCCCCGTCAGACATGCTGGCCATGACCGTCGAATTCCTTCAGGAAGCGCATCAACTCAGCCTCGACTATTCGGTGCGTGACGGCATCCATCTGCTGCAATATGCTCTGAAACGTCGGGCACAGGATCCGGCGGACCCCCTCTCGGCGGATGCCGCCTGGCGCGAATCCCTGATCAAGGTCCTCGGTGAGGAAGCGCTCGATTTGCCGACTCAGTCACGGCGGCGGAAGCGCGCCTTAGGAGATCAGGCTTTGCCGCAGGGTCTCGGTGATTTTTTCTTCGAGAGCGACGATCCATTACATCCCGGCCGATAATGGCAGCGCCATCTTCCACTGACGCCATCTTCCGCCTTTCACCGCGCATCGACCTGTTTCCGATTCTGCACGGAAGCGGCGATGTGGCTCAAGAAGTGCGTGACCGTCTCACCGGCCGCCGGTGCGACTGCCTGGCGGTCCCCCTGCCGCCCTCATTCGAAGGTCCCCTTGAAGAGGCCATCGCCGACCTGCCGACGATCAGTGTGATCGTGCAACAGGAACCGCACTCAGAAGGGGCCGCCTCGGTCAACTACGTGCCGGTTGATCCCTGCCAGGCCGTCATCATGGGTGTACGGGTCGCGATCGGAGAAGACATTCCACGCGCCTACATCGATCTCCAAACGGCGGTCGTCGAACCGGTGCCCTTCGTCTCTCCCGATGCCTATGTTCTCAAAAACCTTTCCTACGCAGCCTTCGCCGCCGCCATCGTGCCCATGCTCAGGCCGCCGGAGGAGGGAGCGCAACAGCAGGCGCGCATTGCCTGGATGGCGTTCCAGCTCCATCAGCTCGAAATGGAGTACGACCATATTCTATGTCTGTGCCACTTCGCAGATTGGCCCTGGCTTCGCCTGGCCTATCAGCAACGAACCGGCTACCGGAGCCCTGAGCCGACGACAGGTCGTCCCGAACGGTACCTCGTCGATCCGGCGTCGCTCTATTTCGTGTTGGGTGAACTGCCCTTTTTGACCGAACTGTATGAACGGCGGCGGGCCACTGTGTATTCGGACCGCCACGTCTCTATCGACGGCCTCAAAGAGCTGTTACTCGAAACCCGCACGCGCTCGCAAACGGTCTCCGAGGAGGAAGGCCAGGCAGTCCCGACCTGGGTCACGCCTCAATTGTTGCAGTTGTATTTACAATATGTTCGAAATCACGCCCTGTTGGATCGACGCCTCACGCCGGATCTATATACGCTGGTCCTCGCCGCCAAACAGATGGCCGGTGATGACTTTGCCATCTGCCTGCTTGAAACGGCCAAGAGTTATGTTTATCAGGATCATGAACATGCGCGCCTGCCTCACATCTCGGCAGGACTGGGCCAGTTCGCCCTACCTGACGAGCAGGTCGTTCGTGCCACGAATCGGCTCCAAGGCACACCTGTAGTATGGCGTTCCCTCTCACTCCGGCCTCGCCCACCGCGACGTACGAGCCGGCGATGGTCCTATCTCTGGAACCCCAACCGGCAATGTTCCTGGCCACCGGAAGATTCGAAGATCGAAAGTTTCCACACCCATGTCCGCGAGCAGGCGAAGGCGATCATCGGATCGGATCTGGCCAAGAGCGAGAAGTTTACGACCTCGATGAAGGACGGTATCGATCTACGGGAAACCCTGCGGCACTGGCATCAACGTCACCAACCGGCTCATCCGAAGCGCCTGGAGATTTACGTCAAAGAAATCCCACCCGCGCGCGGAAACGTCGATACGGTGATTTTTCTCTTCGATACGCCGGCTGATCCCGAACGCTACAGTTGGCAGGCCACCTGGTTTGCAGAGCACGCACAGGAATCCACGCTCTGTTTCTACGCCACGCCGTTCTTGAACAACATGATCGCTCCCGGCATCGGGCAATCGCGGTATGGAGGGGCGCTGTTTATCTTTCCTCCCCGTCCGATTCCCGACATTTGGACCGATGAGGCACTGGGATTCGCCAAGACGCTCGAGGAGCGCTTGATCGGAGCCGGAGCGCGGCATTCCCGTGAAACCCATATTGCCCTCGTCACTCCGGTTTCTCCGAAATCCCGCTGGCGGCAGATCGCCAATCAGTTCGGTCGGCAGCTGGTTCCCATTCCCATGAGCCGGTTTTCCGGCCAGATGATCGACCGTTTGCGGCGGTTCCATGTATTGAACGGGCACGAGATCCGCAGCTTTGCGGCGCAGTTTATTCGCGAGTAATCAGCCGATGACCCGCCGCGAAGCCGTACAACGGATCACCGCCCTCCTCCGGGACATCCGACATCATGATCATCTGTACTACGGCAAGGATCGTCCGGAGATCTCCGACGCGGAATATGACCGTCTCTTTCGAGAATTGGTCGAACTCGAAACCGCCCATCCGGACCTGATCGTCAGCGACTCGCCGACACAACGCGTCGGCGCGTCTCCGATGGGCGAACTCGCCAAGGTCCCGCACGAGAAACCGATGTTGAGCCTCGATTCGATGACGGATCGGGACGATGTCTTCGCCTTCGCGACCCGGATGAAGCGGGAACTGGAAAAGGACCACATCATCTACACGGCGGAACCCAAATTCGACGGCCTCTCGGTGGAATTGGTCTACGACCGGGGCACGTTTGTTCGCGGTGCCACGCGCGGAGACGGGAAGATCGGAGAAGATGTCACGGTCAATTTGAGGACCATTCGTGCCCTGCCCCTGCAGCTGCACCATACTCGGACCCCGCCGTCCCATCTCGTCGTGCGCGGAGAAGTGTACATGCGTTTGGATGAGTTTCAAGCCTTGAACCGACGCATGACAGAGCGGGGAGAAGAGGCCTTTGCGAATCCGCGAAACGCCGCGGCGGGATCGCTGCGGCAGCTGGACAGCCGCATAACCGCGGCCCGGCCCTTGACCGTGGCGTGTTATGACATCATGGCCCTGGCCGGGGCGGTTCCCTCCACACATTGGGATGAATTGGAGGCACTGACAGCCTGGGGGCTTCCCGTTCCAGAACACCGGCGGCGCTGCCACTCGATCGAGGACGTCCTGGCGTTCCACGAAGCGACTGATGCCATGCGGGAATCCTTGCCTTTTGAAATCGACGGCATCGTCGTCAAGGTGGACCGACGCGACTGGCAGGATCAACTCGGCAGCAAATCGCGCAGTCCACGCTGGGCCATCGCCTACAAGTTTGCCCCTCGCAAAGAAATCACGATCATTCAAGACATCGCCGTCTCGGTCGGTCGCACCGGCACCCTGACGCCGTTGGCCTTGCTGAAACCGGTGGAGGTCGGGGGCGTGACAATCAGCCGGGCAACCCTGCATAACGCGGACGAGGTCGCGCGCAAAGACGTTCGCGTGGGCGATACGGTCAAGGTTGAGCGGGCCGGCGACGTCATTCCCGCCATTGCCGAACGGGTTCCGGTCCCTGGAGAACAGCGGCAAGAGCCGTTCGCTATGCCGGACCAGTGCCCGGTCTGCGGGTCGGCCGTGGCCCGCGAGGGCGCCTATTTTTACTGTACCGGTCAAACCGTCTGCGTGGCTCAATTACGAGGGGCCATCGAACACTTCGCATCCAAGAACGCGTTGGATATCGATGGAATGGGCAAAAAAACGGTCGCCCAACTGGTCGACCTGGGGTTGGTCCGCGATTTAGCCGATCTCTATCGCCTCACGAAAGACCAATTGCTGAACTTGGACGGCTTCGCGGATCGGGCGGCGACATTACTGCTCGAATCCATCGAACGCAGCAAATCGGTGACGCTCGATCGACTCCTGATGGGACTCGGTATCCGTCAGGTGGGACAGCATATTGCCCGCGTCCTGGCAAAAAAATTCGGGACCCTGTCGCGAATCATGGCAGCGACCCGGGAAGATTTTCTCCAGGTCCGCGAGATCGGTCCTGAAATCTCCGTGAGCCTCGCGTCGTTCTTCAGTGAGGAACGAAACCGGCAGGTCATGGCACGTCTCATCCAGCGAGGTCTGATGATCGCTTCCCCGCCCGTCGATGCGGGGGCAGGCAGCGAAACTTTCGCCGGCAAGACGTTCGTATTTACGGGGGGGCTGGCTGCGTACAGCCGCGACCAGGCGAAACAGCTGGTCGAGCAGCATGGCGGGCAGGTCTCATCGAGCGTCAGTAAAAAAACATCGTATGTGGTGGCGGGCACCGAACCCGGCTCAAAACTCAACCAGGCGCGGAACCTTAAAGTAACGATTCTGACGGAAGCGGAGTTTACCGATCTAGTGAAGACTGAGTAACCGGCACGTGGTCCTCGACGATGGGTTCCTGCGTGAGAGGATGTTTGTCTTCCTTGTAGATATGGACGCTCTTGATCACACGCGGATCCGCCTCATGGATGACGAGGCGGCAGTTGGCGATATGCACTTCCTCCCCGACTTTCGGGATTCTGCCCAGCTCGTGTTGAACGAGGCCGCTGATCGTGACGGCATCGTCGCCCAGGTCCACTTTGAGGAAATCGTTGACCTTCCGCACCTCGGTGCGTCCATGCACGAGGATCTGATTTTTTCCGATTCGTTTGATCAATTCTTCGGTGATGTCGGTTTCATCGACGATTTCGCCGACCACTTCTTCCAATAAATCCTCCAACGTGACCAGCCCCATCACACCGCCGAACTCGTTCACCACGATGGCCATGTGCCGCTTGTCCAATTGAAATTGTTTCATGAGGTCGTCCGCGGATTTCGTGTGAGGAATGAACAACGCCGGGTGGGCGATGTCGCGGAGCTTCATCTCGGTATGGCCCTGAGCCAGCGACGTCAAAGCCTTGGTTTTGTAGAGAATCCCGATAATGTTATCCAAGGTGCCTTCGTACAGCGGGATGCGGGAGTATTTTGACTTGAATAAGAGTTCTTTTGCCTCGCGCAGGTGCTGATTGCAGTCGAGCGAAAACATATAAATACGCGGGGTCATACAGTCTTCCGCGGTGATGTCCTTGAGCTGGAAGACGTTCTTGATCATCTTCACTTCCTGCGCCTCGATGGCGCCGCTCTTGCTGCTCTCGTCCAGCATGATCTTCAGCTCTTCTTCAGTGACAAAGGGCACATTGAGCCCCTTCCCGCCCGTTAACTTATAAATCAACGGCACGACAAACATCATGATCGGCTTGAGCAACTGCTGCGCCGCATAGGCGGGATAGGCCATGTTCAGCACCACGGGCACGGAGTACTTGGCGGCCAGAGTCTTGGGAACGAGATCGGCAAAGACGAGAAGAACAAAGGTCAGAATTCCGACCAACACGGCAAAGGCTTCCCCCAGCACCCCTTCCAAGCCCTGTCCTCCAAATCGATTCAGCGCAATGATGGTCGCAAGCGACGCCGTGGCCGTGTCGATCAGACGATCGCCGACCAGGATGGTCAGCAGTAATCGTTGGGGATCGGTCCTCAGATACAGGGCCATCTCGGCCCGTTTGCTTCCTGTGGCGGCCAATGCCCGGAGTTTCGTATCGTTGACCGAATAGAATCCGACTTCAACGACGGAAATCACCGCGGACAACATAATGAGCAGGATCAATACGACAATGTCCATACAACCTATCGAGGGTAAAAGGACCGGACGAAGCTGTTGAAGGGAATGGTGGATTCTTGGATCAGTTCGGAGCCCGTGGTCCGACCTGCAAGACTTGCCCTGAATCGCGGGAAGATGACCGGATACGGTCCTCTCGGGTCACTCTCATCCATCAGCAATACAATTAGCACAGGCAGACAGGCGCATCAAGGGTTACTATGAATACACCTGGCCGAGAAGTCGCTGCACAACCAGTCCCTGCTGCGGTTGCTATGATGCCGCGCCCAGAGGGATTTCACGGGCCCGGTCCCGCGTGGTCATCACGGACGATGAATGGATCGGTGTCCAGGGCGCTTTTCAATTGTGACGCAGCCTGCTCCGCCGCCGGTTCCGTCTGAAATGGACCGGCATAGACCCGATAACGGCGACCAGCCGGCAAGTCCACGCTCACCACTTTGCAGCCGGGGTACCTGCCTTTCAGGCGATCAAGCAGGACATGCGCGTTGGCAGGATCGGCGAACGAACCCACTTGCACCAGTAATGTTCCTAAATCCCCTATATTCCCTCGATAACTGATGACGTGGAGTTCGATATCATCGGTGCCGCGGCCGAGCATCCCCAGGGCCTCCGCCCCCGCATGCGACACATCCAGAATTCTGCCTCGGGCAAGCGGCCCTCGGTCGTTGATTCGCACGGTGACCTGCCTGCCGGTATTTAAGGATCGCACGACAGCCACTGTTCCAAACGGCAATGTCCGATGCGCTGCCGTCAGCTGGCGCATATCGTACAGGTCCCCATTGGCGGTCCGATTTCCCTGAAATCCAGGGCCATACCAGGAAGCGCTGCCCCGTTCTACGAAACCCACCGGGTAACCGACCGGATAGGCGGGAGTTCCGGGCCTCAAGCCGGAGCAGCCGTCAGAATAGGCGATAAGGAAAAGCAGGAGGAGAAGAAGACCTCTGGTTTCTGTCTTCCTCTCCCCCATCGGTGAGACGAATCAAAACTCGTCGAGTGATTGGGTGCGGAGGACCCCGAGAGCCTTCGTCGTGTTCGACACGGTCAGGACCACAATGGCGCGCTTGCCTTCTCGGGACGGGGTGCAATAACCGCACTTCACGTTGATACGTGCACGAGTCAGAGAATCGGCAACCTGCTTCAGCGCGCCCGGCTTATTCTCCAAACTCAGAATCAGGGCTGTCTCTTCGCGGAACTTGATCTTGGATTTTCTGAGCGCCGTGCGAGCTCCGTCGACGTCTGCCACGATCAATCGCAACTTTCCCGTTCCGGTTACCTCAGGCGCAGAAAACGCCTTGATATTGACTCCTGCAGCCCCGAGTATGGCGGCGACCTCGGCCAACACGCCGGGCTTGCTCTGTCCGCTCACCACAAATTGAGTCGTTGTCGGCATCGGCTCCTCTCCCTCTGCTGAGTCAGCAATTCAGCCTGTGTGATGTTCACCGTGCACGTTGAGTCATTCTGCAACTCCCGATATGACTGACGATGACCTGGAGCCCTCCAGTCATGAGATTTTCTCCGGGAGCGGATTGGGACAGACCACAGAACGCATTCAGTCGCCCCTCCACCGGATCATCAGCTCCTCGGTGGAGTGGGGGCAATCCTCCCATAGTTGGCCGGGCGGATCAACTCAAAGATCACGATAAAGTGTTCCGCATATTCTTCCAAGCGGACGGCCAGGCACGTGAACATTCAGGCGATTCCCGTCCGTTCTTCCCGCATCTATTGCATCACGCAGCCCGGGGATGACCAGCCCACTGCGTCCCTCCATTGGAAGTGACCCCAAGTAGCGAGGAGCATGAGAAAAGATACGAACATGACTTTCTGCCGGGTGGAGCGACTGCTAACTAGGGCCTTGCCTAGTTAGAGATTTTCGGCATCCTGCTACACTGAGTTCAACCTGATTGCCGGATGTCACAACGACATGCCTCAGCAATTCAAATTTAAAATTGAACGCACAATAAGGAGGTTTAGCGATGCAAACACAAGACTCTTCCAACTGGTCGGCCTTTGTAGCGGGCG
>JACCYV010000316.1 GCA_013696305.1 Nitrospira sp. | reverse complement strand
GATGACGAGAATCAGCAGCAGCTCCATCCAGCCGAACGAACCAAACATGGTACTGTATGCTCCTTGTTACAGCTGTGCGATTATTCGCACGACGTACGTGCATGTACGTGCGTACCGACTATCAGTTTCGTACAGAGAAACGTCTGAGATGACCGTGACTGCAAGACCGCGTCTTGTTGGGTTCTCGTGATGCAGGAACAATATACTGGTCTCCGTTTGGTAAATCGCGGGAAAGGCTATAGAAATGGAGTTAATTAGTCAAGCTCTTTCTCCTGGATATCGCGGTCGACCATTATTTGCAAGGCAAGCAACACAATCTTACTGTATGACCGTTACGGCCGGAACGAGAAGTGATAATACTCGATGGGACTCGGCGGCGCCCCGAGCGCCATCAACCAGGCCTCACGCTCATAGCCCAAATTCTCCAAGCCTTGTTGCGCTTGATTCAATTCCTCCTCGGTCAGGTAGGCGATGGTATCGGGAATGCCGTTCGGCTTGAGCGACAGCAGAGTCCCCTGCGCGGCGTCACGTTCCTCCGTCGGCATCTCGCTGCGCAGCGGGAACTCGATCTTACGCTGATAGGGACTTTCATACGTCTCATTCAACACACGGATCGTCTGCACTGTCAGACGATCCAATTCCCAGGGCTGGGCTTTTGAGCCGACCATCGGATGGCACGCCAGGAGATCCATGAGGGTCATGACATTCGTTCCCAGCCGGCTTCCGACGAACTCCCGCTGCGCTTCAATGGTGCTCGCTACGATGCCTATGTGTTTGGCCACCGCTTGAATGAGGGCCAGGTTCACCATAAAGCTATACTGGCCGCCGAATTGGCCGTAGCAGGGTTTATCAGGATCGTTCAGCACATCCAGATCGGCCGTACCGGCGTCGAAACTACTGAAGCCTGCTGCATCAGGAGCCAGGACCCGTTTCGCTTCCTTGATGGAAGCGCAGGCACCGAGGTTCACCGGCACTAAGACCTCATCGTCGATTCCCTTGATAAACTCCGTAATGGTTTTGCGATAGGGAATGTCTTTCCATTCTACCTTGTGGTATTCGCGCTCCCAGATCAGGTCGTCTAAAAAGGGCGGGAAGCGGCTCAACCGGTCGATAGCCTTCTCCTCGAACGCCCGGACAAATCCAGACCAATCGGCGATCGCCGCAGCCTTCCGCTCATGAAGATTCGGACGGAGATGCTCTTCTTCGAACTCGCCTCCCTTCTTGACGAGAAGCTTCGTCGCCAACTCGTTCCAGAGCTCATTGCAGACAATGCGATCGACGGTGCCGTCCCCAACGGTCGTCAAATTTTCCACCTCGGCGCAAAGCGACTCGACCTTCGCCAGGTGTGTGGCCAAGTCCGGATGGGCACGCGCCCGCTCCAATGCGTGGGCCTGCGAATCGACCAGAATATAACGAAGCCGCGGATAGACCTGGCTCGCCTTATCCAGGCGCTGGAGATGGTTGAGAAAGCAGGCGGCCAGATTGCCGTTGCCGGGGCCCCATTCCATCACCGTCAACTGGGACGATGGACTGGAGCCCGCAGAAGGCGCTCCTGATTGTCCGTCTGATGCCTGACGTTTCGCGCCGGCTTTCTTTTCACGCTTGATGACCTGCTCGTAGTAGTCGGTTGCCAGGGCATGGGCCAGCCGATAATCAGCCGACGTAAAGGTCTGATAAAAACTGCGCTGCTGATCGCCTCGCAATTGATAGAACAGGATATTGATATGGGCCTGCCAGTGATCGACCGGCTTGTACTCCCCAAGCGGTTGGGGCAGCGCATCGGGATCCTCGACCTGCGTCGTCATGTATTGTTCCATTGAGTTCTCCTCTGGAAAGGCGAAATTCTATCAGGAAGCAAATTTCACCCGCAACTCGCCTACCTAGAGGAACCCGCGCCGGAGCAATTCTTGACAGCTCCACCGGATGGAGTGTACCAAGACTGAATGAGACAGTTGTGCGGACTCTTGTCTACCATCATCCTTCTCTCGGGCTCCCTCCTCCGGGCAGACGATCTTCCGCTCACTCACAATGTGCCGATTCCGGATTTTCAAAACCGCACCGAAAGTCCCAAACCGTATAATTTCGACGCCCCGCCACAGGGCATGTTTCGCAGCATCGTCCTCGCGGAAGGGTTCGATGAAGAACTGGGATTCCAGCGAACCCATGAAATTATTCCGGTCAGACCGACCGAACGGTTTCCCGCCGGGACCAAGCCGGTCTTCATCGTCTTCGAGCTCCACCAGCATTATCAATCCTTCCAGGTGTTCGGGCGCTGCTACCCCGAGCAGGGGGTCGGGCTAGAGCCGCGAACGCTGGTCGCTGATGATGCGATGTATATCGCACTTGAGGATCAAACCGGCTATCTAAAACTGTTTCCCGCGCAAGGGAGTTGGAAGCCCGGCCTGTACAAAGTGGAAATCCACGCCGGTGAGCAGGTCAATGACATGAGTCTGATGGGCACCATGCGTTTTACGATCGCCGCGTCGTCGGAGTCACCGCCACCGGTAACGCCTCACTAGGACCGCTCCCCCCTTCAGAACAGATTGACCGCCGCTCAGGGTCTGGGCTAATACATGCCGTCAATGCGAGGGCCTGAACTCAGTTGTTTAGTGACCCTGCTCAAACCCGAAGGAGTATCATCATTATGCAGTGGGACATCCTTGCAACCATCCTGTTGACCGCGACGATCCAATCGCTGTTCGGGGTCGGGGTACTCCTGTTTGGCACGCCTATCCTGCTCGTGCTCGGCTTCGACTTTCTCACCGCCCTGACGATCCTGCTCCCAATCTCGTTGACCATTAACCTGCTGCAAGTCAGCAAGGACTATCGGCACATTCATATTCCCTTCTACCGACAGATCCTGACCTTGTCGATTCCTTGCGTGGTCCTCTGCCTCCTTCTGGTCACGACGTTGAAGGTCAATATCGGGAGCGTCGTCGGGCTGTTCTTGATCGTCGCCGCACTTAAGAGCGTGTATGTGCCCTTCAATCGCTTGATTGAGTCGCTGGTGCGTTATGAACGCATTTATTTCATCGCCATGGGCGTAGTCCATGGCCTGACCAATTTAGGCGGCTCGCTCCTGACAGCCATCATTCACAGCAAGCATTACGACAAAGACCAGACCCGCGCCACGACCGCCGTGTCGTACGGCACCTTCGCGCTCTTCAACTCCTGACACTGGGACTCACCCTCGGACCCTCTGCCATTGCCACCGCTACCACGGCGCTGTATATGGCAGTAGGCGTGAGCATGTTCCTGGCTACCGAACTCCTGCTGTATAGCAAGATGAG
>JACCYV010000280.1 GCA_013696305.1 Nitrospira sp. | reverse complement strand
GCATCTTCGCTTGATGATCGTGATCCGTCATCTCACGCCTTTCCAATAGACGACGCACTCTTGTGTGATCCACGCGCAGCGGCGACCAACCCCCTCACCACCTCAGGGTGGCTCCCGAAGTGCAGATGGCTATATAGCGCGACGGTATTCCTCGTCATTAACCCGTCCTGCCCGATCGGCTTGCCTTCAGCATCCGAGAGGGTGCAGGCATAGTGCAAAGTACTCTTTGGTTCCAGCGCGGAATAATGGAATTCATGTCCTCGAAGCCTAAGGCCAGGTCGTCCGAGGAGGCAGGACTGAGTGACTTCCACCGACCGGTAGCCCAAGGTAAGGCCGGCCTTGCGCATGACCGCTTCAGCCGGAAAAATGCCGACCATCTCATGCCGCCGCCCGCCGCCGTCCCGGATGGCTTGCGTCAGGTACATCAACCCGCCACATTCGGCATAGATCGCGCCACCTCGTTCAGCATACTGTCGAACGGCTGTGCGCATCGCTAGATTTGCAGCCAGAGCTTCACCGTGGATCTCGGGGTATCCGCCCCCGGAATAGAGCAGGTCAACGTCCGGCAATCCATCATCGTGTAACGGCGAAAACCTCACGATCTCCGCCCCTGCCGATTCAAATAAGTCCAGATTGTCCTGATAATAGAAACAGAAGGCTCCATCGTAGGCAACGCCGATACGAACCTGCGGAAGCTGCCCGACCGGGACTGGCGCGGTCAGGTCATCCCACCACTCATCAGCCGACCTGGCTAAGGCTTCCACCCGGTCGAGATCGACCGTGTCTGCGGCGGCTCGCGCCAGCCGGTCATAGAGATCCGTGCGCCCTTGTTCAACCGCGGTCCTGAGACCGAGATGCCGCTCCGGAATCGTTACCGAGGCATCGGGGCGCAGATACCCGACGACCGTGAGATCCGTCTCCGCTTCCACAGCGTCGCGCAACAACCGGTAATGCCCATCACTCTGCACTCGATTGAACAGCACCGCCTGCACTGATAACGCAGGGTCAAACTTCGCATACCCCGATGCCATCGCCGCCGCCGAGCGGGCCATGGCGCGGCCGTCGATCACCAGCATGACCGGCGCATGTACCTGTTTCGCCAATTCGGCCGTGCTGCCCTGTTCATGCACCGGCGAACTGCCGTCGAAAAGCCCCATCATCCCTTCGATAATCGACAGGTCTGCGCCCTGGGAGGCGCGTGTAAAAATGTCGCGGTTGATGGCTTCGCCCAACATCCACCCATCCAGGTTCCGCGAAAAACGTCCGGATGCCAACTGGTGATGACCGGGATCGATGAAATCTGGCCCGACCTTGAAGGGTTGAATCACCAGTCCCCGGGCCTGTAACGCTGCCATGATGGCCAAGGTCACGGTGGTTTTACCTGCACCACTGTGGGTGCCGGCGATGACCAGGCGCGGCCGTTGCATTACGCTGCTTTTCTCATCTCAGGCTCATGAATTGCCACCAAACGTGACCCGCACCCCGCCGAAGATGGAGCGAATGGGCGTACCGGCGCTGGCCACTTCTTCATACTTCTCGTTGAACAAATTCTCGGCCCGGAGATAGGCCTGCATGCGCTTCGTCATATCGTACGTTACGGCCAATGACCAGACATCGAACGCCGGCAGGGTTTGCCGGTCTCCGGTGGTATTGAAACGTGATCCGACGTACCGACCGATGACCGTAATCCAGAGAGGATCAATAGGTTGATAGCTGATGCTGGCGCTCCATTGATCGGTCGGCCAGCGAGGAAGACGGGTTTGGGTGTCCAAATCGCGCGTGAGCGTGTTGGTGTATTGCGCCTGCACCACGACGCCCTTGAGGAACGGCCTGTCGCTGGAATAGGTATAGGACAGCCCGGCTTCCCAGCCCTTTGTCGAGGCCTCACCCACTTGCTGCGGACAGAAACCAAAGGTACTGAACGGCGCGCAGAATGCCGGATCGAACGTCGTGACGATCAGATTGCGATAGCGATTCCAAAAAAATCCGCCGGTAAATTTGAGTTGCTTGGACAGGAAGTACTGATCGATGCCCACATCCATACCTTGATTCTTTTCCGGCCCCAGGTTGGGATTGCCGAAATTGGGGAAAAACAATTCGTTCATGCTGGGCGCCCGAAATCCTGTGGAGTATCCGGCGCGAAGCTTGGTGTCGGTCTCCTTATGGTAATAACCGCCGGTCAGCCGATACGTCGTGGCGTCACCGAATACGTTGTAACTGTCATGCCGAATGCCCGCCGTCGCGAACACGCGATCCCACAGGTTGAATTGCGCCTGCGCGAACCCGGCGTTGGAACTCAAGACACGATTGGTAAGCCCGGTGTCGTTTTCGCCCTGCTGTTCTCGAAACTGATACCCCGCACTGAGCAGCAGAAGTTTGGTGATCTGGAAATTATGTTGCCACTCCAAACGATTGGAGAGGACACGGGTTTCATTCGGATCTCCAAACGGCGTGCTAAAGAAGCCGGTAACGACATTGCGCTGCAAGGTACCCGGCAGGAAAAGCGAATTGTCCTGCGCTCGCGCGAGTGTCAACTTCTGCGACCACCAGCCGGTGATCGGCTGCTCATAGCTTCCGCTGAACACATATTCCTGACTCCGGATCTTCGACCCGTAGACGTCGCTGGGAGCGGTCGCCGACAGATTGTCGAGTTGCACATCGGAATTCATCCAGCGCATGTTGAAGTCGAGCCGTCCGTCATGGGGAAGGTCCACGCCGATCCGGCCTGATCCCTGCCAATTGCGATAGGAGTCCCGTTCCGAGGCGCCGCGCCGGTAATTCACCGCCGAAAAACTGGAGGTGTCCCAGCGGGAGAGCGAGAGGCTATAGTCGACCACGCCCTGTTTCCCCGAGACGGTGCCCCCTTCACGCAGGGACGCGAAGGACCCATATTCCAGGAACCCACTCGCAGCAAACGGCCCTTGCCCCTTTTTCGTCACAATGTTGATGACACCGCCCATGGCGTCGGAGCCCCACAACATGCTCTGTGCGCCGCGCAAAATCTCAACCCGCTCGATATTGTCGGTCGTCAGGTTGGCAAAGTTATAACTGCCCAAAGTTCCGCTGTTGACGATCGCCCCGTCGATGAGCACCAGCGTTTGACTCGAACTACCTCCACGAATTCTGGCGTTGGCCTCCGTGCCTGGTCCGCCGTTCGAGAAGATTGCCACCCCCTGGGCCAATCGAAGAGCATCCACCACGCTCCTGATATTTTGTTTTTTCATGTCCTGCGCGGTAATCACTTCCACCGCGCTGGTTACTTGGCTTACCGGTACCGGCGTCTTGGTGGCCGACACCACGACTTCTTCGGCCTGCACCTCGGGATCGGGCTCAACCGGTTCCTCGGCGAGTGCCGCAACCGTCCAGACGGATGGCGCGCAAACCATTAACAAGAGGACACCACGGACAGACCACTCCCTGAATACACACAGCATGCTGACTTTCCCTTTCGCTCGAAGGGATCAGTTGTAACAACCGTCAGTTGGGTCTCCTGACTTGCGGCTCATGGCTTCCCTGCGCCTTCCCAACTGGAGCGTGAAACGTATCTCGTGAAACGTATCTCGCAAGCCCTCATGGTCCTGCGATTCACGCTTCACAAACGACGCTTCACGAACCGAGTCAGTGGCAGCATGGCAGGGTCACTCCCCGCTTACAGTGGCGGCACCGTGATGGTCTTGCACCATCTTCCCCGACGCTAACGGCGTCTTTCTGACACTTCATTCTCCGATGATTGTGCGCCCCTTCCTTCCACGGGTGGCCGGGCGCGAACCCCTCCCGCAACAATTTCACCGGTTGAGCGGCGAGCACTGCCTCGGCAGCGTAATCCGCGGAAGCCCCGACTCGGGATGCGGATCGATCAACACGTCGCAACCATAGGCTTCGCGCAGGATCTCGACTGACATCACTTTCGACGGCGTTCCGACCGAACAGACCCGGCCCTCCTTCAACATCACGACTCGGTCGCAATATTGGCTGGCCAGATTCAGGTCATGGGACACGATGACGACGGTCAGACGCTGTTCATCGCTCAATCGACGCAGGACCGAGCAAATCTCGATCTGGTGCTGGAGATCGAGGAACGCGGTCGGCTCATCGAGCAGCAGCACTCGGGGCGTTTGGGCGAGGGCACGAGCGATCATAGTCCGCTGGCGTTCCCCGCCGGAGAGATCGGTCACGGCGCGCGAGGAGAGATGGACGATATCCATAGTGACCATCGCCGCCGCCGCCGCCATGCAATCCTCTCGATCCTCCCACCCGAAGCCTACATTCCATCGCGTCCGTCGGCGATGGGGAAATCGACCCATCAACACCGTTTCTGCCACGGTGAAGGGAAACATCTGGGCATTCTCCTGCGGCACAAAGGCCACCGTGCGAGCCGTCTCCTCCTGCGAGAGGCGAGTCAGACTTGATCCGAATAAGGCGATGTCTCCCTGTTGAGGCGCAGCGATCTTGGCCAAGAGTTTCAGCAACGATGTCTTGCCCGATCCATTCGGGCCGACGATGCCGAGGATTTCACCTGCCTCGACATGAAAGTGTACGTCTCCAAGCACCCAACGAAGCTCCTGCGTGCGCGCGGTGCCATAACAGAAATGCAATCCTCGAACGTCATACGCATGGGTGCCGCCTCTGACAGAGGTCACTGCCGCGTCTCCGGAGGTCGCCTGATCGATGCGAGTACTCATGTCAAGCGATCCTTTCGCCAGACCAGGAGGTAGACGAAGAAGGGCCCGCCTGCCAAGGCGGTGATAATTCCGACGGGGACTTCCGAGGGCACGAAGGAGCTTCGGGCGATCGTGTCGGCTACCATCAGGAACATCCCGCCCACCAACGCCGAGGCCGGTAAGAGCAGTCGATGGTCTGCTCCGATCATGAAACGCACGGCGTGAGGAATGATCATCCCGATAAATCCGATCATGCCGCTGACCGACACCACCGCCCCGGTGATCAACGCCGACACGAGGAAAATGAACCGTTTCGCCCGTTCGGTATCGATTCCCAGCGACCGCGCGGACTCTTCCCCCAAGGCCAGAATGTTCAGCACCCGGACCTGTTTGAAGAGCAACAGGAGACCGACAAGTAAATAGACCGACAACGCGCCCAGCGCCGGATAGGCCGGCGCCGTGAGAGAGCCCATGAGCCAGGCCATCATACCGAACGAGCGATTCGGCTCCATGATGGAAGTGATGAACATGATCAAGGCCGAGAATATCGCATTGAGAATGACGCCCGCCAAGAGCACCGAATGGATCGGCAGCCGGTCGTAGGTCGCTGCCATCCGGTAGATGATGAATAGGGCGAGCAAGCCGCCCAAAAACCCGCAGCCCGGCAAAACTGACAGGGCCAGCATGTTCGTGCCGATGCCGAACAACACCGCGAGCGACACTCCCAATGCCGCCCCGCTCGACACACCGAGCACGTAGGGGTCGGCCAGCGGGTTTCTGAGCAAGGCTTGCAAGGCGACCCCCACCGACGCCAGACAGCTGCCCACCAAGAAGCCTAGAAACACCCGGGGTAGCCGTACCTGCAGCAGGATGATGCTGGTCGTCACGGCACGTTCGTTATCACCGGCCCGTTCGAAGAGGGAGGAGGCGAAGATCCGGGCCATCTCGCCGGGCCCCACATATTGGGTCCCCAGTTGAAGGCACACCAGAGCAAGCAAGAGCGACAGGATCGACAACGTTCCCATGATGACACACCAGCGTGATGCGGTGAGAATCGCGCCCTGCAATGGGTGCGCATGCCCGGCGACCTGAAGAGATGGCGAAGGCAGTGGCGGCGAAGACAGAGAGGGCGCCGCAGGAGGAGATGTGGACTGGCCGGCAGAGGGCATCATGGTCGTGCGGGCGCCGCATCGGAGGAGAAGGCCTCAGGATGGATCACCTTAGCGAGTTCTTCCAACCCTTCCATGACACGTGGACCGGGACGATTGAGCGCATTGGCGGAGACTTCACGCAGGCGATTTTGCTGCACGGCGGTCAACGTCGTCCATCGCCGCCACTCCTGCTGTTCGT
>JACCYV010000158.1 GCA_013696305.1 Nitrospira sp. | reverse complement strand
GGCGGGGCATTGGCTGATGCAAAACAATTTCTTCAGGAGTTACTCGCGGACGGGAAAAAAGTGAACGCCGCCCAGATCGAGCAGGCTGCGCATAGCGAAGGCCATGCCTGGCGAACGATCGAACGGGCAAAGCAGGCACTTCACATTCAGGCTAAAAAAAAGGGCCTTGAGGGGGGATGGGTTTGGGAACTCCCACCCGCCCCAAACTCTCAACAGGCCCCGAAGGGTGCCTCTCCTCCCGGGTCTGTGCCTTCGAAGGCCGCCAACCAGAGTGGATCTTCCAACCCCGCCAAAAATAACGAAGACCGCCATGAATCCCCGAAGGCCGCCACCGCCAAGGGGGAGGAGGCCAATGACGGACTTGGCCAGGCTCCTCAATTGGACTTTGAGGCCGAGGAAGAGGTGATCGATTTATGTTGATAGAGGCGTTCGCCCCCCTCCGCGTCCGAGTGACCTCTGGTGAGGTCCGTTTGCGACCGGGCCAACCTGTCTGGCTTGACGATGCGGACGCGCTGACATTGCTGGCGCGTGGAAAAGTCCGCTGGGTGAATCCTCCCGCTGCGAGTCCGCGCCCTATCCGCGAGGGGGATCTGGTGGAATGGCGAAGTCCCCTGTTCTCCAACTCCCAGGCCGAGGTCCTGGAGGTGGATGACCAGGGAAAGCATTTTCTGGTCCATCATCCCGGCACGGACAAGTGGGTCTGGCTACCGACTGCATGGATTGTGAGGACGGTCAAGGAATGAATCTCTGACATTTGCTGCATGCAGGGGGCCACTCTATGCAAATCGGCGACACCATCAGATGGGAATTAACCGACTTCGGACACCAGGAAGGGGTGGTGGATTTTCTCCATGGTGATGCTGACGGCTCACACTGGGCCTTTGTCACCCTGCCGGATGGACAATGGGCAGCGGTGAATATGACACACGCGACGGTGGTGGAAGGATGAATAATTGGTTGCAGAAAAAGGTTGGTTTTTACCTGCCTCTCCTGCAAGGCGCGATACCTTCATGACCTAGCATACCGGCACTACTGTTATGAGTGTGTGGCCCGCAAAAGGACCACGTAGACGATGACCGGACCGGCCCCACAGCTCACGGCAGTCCCTACACTGGATGAATTGGTGCAGGCCCCTGAAAAAGTGGTCCTGCTGTCGCCAGAGGGGGCACGGACGTTGCTCTGCGGGGTTGCCGCATTGCTCCCCGTCCTCATTGCCCAGTCCAGCCGGGACACGGAAAAGCCTAACGCCTCCCCGGCTCCCGTGCGCTGGCTGAATGTAGAACAGGTGGTTGCCCAATTCGGCGTAAGCAAAAGATGGCTCTACACGCATAAGCACCTCCTCCCCTATTCACAGCCGTCTCACAAGGTCTTGCTGTTCGATGCAGACAAGCTAACGAAATGGTTTCAGGCGCACAAAGGCGGAGGCTAACCCCCTATTGACAAGCTATGCTCGATAAAGTAGGCTTGTCGATACAAGGAGGGCCACACATGGGAACAAAACAGACCGCAGTGAAGCGCACACTTAAGCCCGAGGTGTTCGACGAGCGGGAGTACCTGGGGCGGGCTTTCTCGGCCTATTACAAGGGAGCGAGTACGGAAGATGCAGCTATTCAGCCTGGGCAGGGAGCTTCAACGCTGGAAACGGTGGCGAATCGCACATACGTAGTTCTTAGAAATACGCACGGAACCCTCGCGGTGTATCGCATTCGAAATGAAGGCATTCTCAAGAGGCTGAGGAAGTGGCCGAAGGAAATTGACGCTCCGGCACGGGGAAGGAGGGCTCACCATGGCAAATAGGCGCGGGCGTATTTACCTGAGAGGCAAGACCTGGTGGCTTCAGTATTCCTTTAATGGGCGAGACGTGCGTGAATCCTCCGGCTCGACCAGGCGAACGGACGCGGAAAAAATACTCACACGGCGTCTGGTGGGAAAGGACCAAGGCACCCTGGCGGAGACCACCCTGAAACGGTTCCATTTCTCCGACCTCCAAGCCGGAATCGAAGCCGAGTATGTCTTGAACCGGCGTGCATCTTTAGATCGGGTGCAGGATGCCTTCAAAGCTCTCGCGGGAACGTTTGACGGCTGGCTGACCACGGCCATGACCGACCGACATTTACTCGCCTATGCCAATGGCAGATTAGCAGCGGGCATGGCTCATGCGACCGTGCGGTACGAATTGGCGGTGTTCAAGCGAAGCTTTAAGTTGCTCAAGCTCCCCTGCCCGTCCTTCCCGTCGATTCAGGTGGATAACGCCCGGCAGGGGTTTTTTGAAAAGCCGGATTTTGAACGGGTGGTCAGTGCGCTGCCTGACTACTTGCAGCCCGTCATGCGATTTAGCTACTTCACCGGCTGGCGGACGATTTCTGAAGTCTTACCCCTCACGTGGGCACAGGTCGATTGGCAGGCGGGCATGGTTCGACTCGAACCCGGCACCACCAAAAACAAACACGGGCGGATGTTTCCCTTTCGGGCCTTCCCTGGCTTGGCGGACGTACTGAAGACACAATGGGAGGCCGCTCAACAACTCATGGTGTCCCAGCAACGCATTTGCCCTGGGTGTTCTTTCGAGTGACCGGGAAGGGGATACAGCCGATCCACAGCTATAAGACCGCCTGGGGGAAATCCTGCCTCCTGGCGGGGGTCCCTGAAAAACTGGTCCATGATTTTCGAGGGACGGCGGTGCGGAACCTTCGCCGGGCCGGGGTGTCTCAAACGGAAGCGATGAAGCTGACCGGACACTTAACCATCAGCGTGTTCCAACGCTATGACAAAATCGAGGAAGCGGACCTCTGTGCGGCTGTGGATAAGCTCGCCGCGTTTCATGCTCAAGCCCCGTTACGGGACAATTACGGGACAATCGTGCCGATTCAGGCGAAGGCGGGTGTCCAGTGAACCGAGTAAGTAGTTGTTTTGTTTGGTGCCCAGAGGGAGGGTCGAACTCCCACTCTCTTGCGAGAACCGGATTTTGAGTCCGGCGCGTCTGCCAGTTCCGCCATCCGGGCACAGGCATTCCAGTCATGCGACTTCATTCCAAGACCCTTAGAATTCCAGGGGAAGCTTTTCTAACATGAACCTGCAAAGGCGTCAATCCGCATGTCCCACTCTTTGTTTCTTGAAATCTCAGGTGCTAGAATGGCTCAACATATCCACTGACTGACAGGGAATTACGGAGGCAACTATGGCAGATGTCCAATGTGTCACCTGCGGCTTAGCAGGCGAAGCGATTACCGATACGTTATTTCTCGGGAAGCTTGAGGCTGAGATCAAAGCGCAGGTGTGTAAACCCTGCTGGAAAAAGTGGGAAGGGATGCGCGTGATGGTCATCAATGAATATCAAGTCAACCTTGGTGACGAGAGCGGCCGGGAACTCGTAAAAAAACAAATGAAAGCCTTCCTTAAGCTGGGAGAACAAACCGACACCTCCAAGCTAGACCAGAACTTTCGACCGGCCGGCTCTTGATGAAAATAATGGAAAATGGTCAGAGGGAACGGCTGTGGCGGACCACTCATACGCGACGCTGCGTACTTCATTCTGCGCGGCCCTTCGGAGATCGAATTCATTGACACTCTGATTTCGGAAATGCTAGATTCTTCTCTTGTTGTGGCTTTCAGCTGAGATCGGGAAGGATTACCCCCTCGTGATCACGCAAATGCGCGTAAAAGGTCTGATCTTCGACCCTTATAACAATGCGTACATTGTCGTGCTCCGGGACGAAGATAATGCGGACATGCTCCCGATATGGGTGGGAAAATCAGAAGCCAGTGCCATCGGCCTGGCGCTCGAAAATGTGACCGCGCCGCGGCCCATGACACACGATTTGATGAAATCTTTTCTTGAAACATTCGAGGCAAAAATCATCAGCGTGGTCATTACGGACTTGAATGAGAATACCTATTTTGCCACGATTCATCTGATGTACGAGGACTCGGAGTACACCGTGGATTCCCGCCCCAGCGATGCCATCGCGCTGGCGCTTCGGACCAGCGCACCAATCTTTGCCAGTGAGAAAGTCATTAAGAAACAGTCTTCCGAAGAACTCGAACAGTGGCTTGAAAACCTGAAGCCCGAAGACTTCGGCAAACTGGATACCTAACCATGGAATCCGTCGCTCAGAACCAGTCGCCTGAACTCGTGGCATTGACCGTCAAGCAAGTGCTGGACGACGGCAGCACCGATACGCGCATCGTCGTCCTGAAAAGTGATGATACGAGTGTCACGCTGCCTATTTGGGTCGGCTCTGCTGAGGGGAATGCGATTCGTCTCGCCATGGAGCGTGTGGTGACTCCGCGTCCGATGAGTCATGATCTCATTCGAAGTTTTGCCGATCATCTCGGTGTACGGATCGAGAGGGTCGTGATCACCGATGTCAAGAGCAGTACGTATTATGCAAGCGTGGCATTTGCGTCAAAGGGAGTACATCGGACATTGGACGCGAGACCCAGCGATGCCATTGCGCTCGCACTTCGCGCAGACTGCCCGATTTATGCCACCCAAGACGTACTCAACCGGCGAACTGCGATTCACTTGGATGCCTGGATCAACAAACTCGACGCAAAAAATAGCGAACCCCAACAAGCGTGAGGCATACCGCCTCGCAATAGCAGTCTATCGAGCAGGAGCGGATGGAGACCATGACAAAAACGTATCTCGAAAAGCCAGCTGATGTGAAACGTAAGTGGTTCCTGGTGGATGCCGACGGGAAGACGCTTGGTCGCCTGGCGGCGAAAGTAGCCACGTTGCTACGCGGCAAGCACAAACCCACCTTCACGCCCCATGTTGATACCGGGGATCATGTCGTGATCGTGAATGCGGAGAAGATTCACTTGACCGGAAACAAGATGGAATCCAAGACTTACTCCTATCACACCGGATATCCTGGCGGGCTGAAAACATTGACCGCGGAACACATCCACCGGAAACAGCCGACAGAGCTTTTGACGAGAGCCATCGAGGGCATGTTGCCCAAGACTCCTCTTGGAAATCACATGGCAAAAAAGTTGCGCGTCTATGCGGGCCCGACCCATCCGCACCACGCACAGCAACTAGAACCACTCTCACTGTGACCATTATTGTTTCAATACGATCTGTGAAGGAGACCGCCTGATATGGCAGCAATGACGCAATATGCAACCGGAAAGAGAAAGAGCGCGATCGCTCGTGCCTGGGTGACCGCCGCCGTAGGTGACATCGTCGTCAATGAGAAGCCGCTGGAAAAAGCGTTTCCTCGCATGACGCTGCGGAATGTGATCCAATTTCCTTTCGAACTGGCGGGTGTCGCCGGCAAGTATTCGGTGCGGGCCACGGTGTATGGTGGCGGTCCCGCAGGCCAAGCCGGAGCCTTGCGACATGCCATCTCAAAGGCACTGGTCGTGATGAGCGCGGCGTTTCGCGCGCCCCTCAAGAAAGAAGGCCTGCTGACCCGTGATTCACGCGTAAAAGAGCGCAAAAAGTACGGTCAAAAAGGCGCCAGAAAGCGCTTCCAGTACTCGAAGCGATAACGAAATCCTGGAGCGACAGGGTGTCAAAAGGGAAGGCTCCGCAGCCTTCCCTTTTTTTATGTGCGAGATGAACTGACGGAAATAACGCTTACGATGATCCTGGAGAGGTGACATGACGTCGGCACGAGTGGCGGTGGCGGGTGCCAGTGGTTATACAGGGGCGGAATTATTACGGCTGCTTTCGCAACATCCTCAAGTCAACTTGACGGCGGTGACCTCTGAGAAATCGGCTGGCGTCGCCGTATCCTCCATTTATCCTCATTTGCAGGGCATCATACCGCTGACTTTCGAAGCATTGGCGCCTGAAGACTTGGCCGAGCGTGCCGACGTCCTTTTCCTCGCCCTTCCCCACACCAAGTCCATGGGTCCAGTCGCGAGCTGCATGAAAGCCGGCAAGCGCGTCATCGATCTCAGTGCGGATTTCAGACTCAAGGATCCCCGAACGTATGAAACATGGTATCAGGCTCCGCATACGCATCCTGATCTCATCGGAACCGCCGTGTATGGTCTGCCCGAACTGCATCGATCCGCCATCGCACAGGCCCGCCTCATTGCCTCACCGGGCTGCTACCCCACGGCTGCCATTCTCCAATTGGCGCCGTTGGTCGCCCACGGCCTGATCGTGCCGGACACCATTGTGATCGATGCAAAATCTGGTGTATCAGGGGCCGGAAGAAGTCCGGCCCTTCCCTACCATTTTCCGGAAGCACATGAATCGCTGGAGCCGTACAAGATAGGCCAGCATCGACACATTCCTGAAATTGAGCAGGAACTTACCGGACTGGCAAGGAAACACGGACAGGGGGCCGGCGTCCAGGATGCCACCGTCACGATCACCTTCACACCACACCTCGTCCCTATGAACCGGGGCATCTTGAGCACCGCCTATGCGCGTGTAAAAGGAACACTCGATGTCGTCGAGTTGCGTGCTCTCTATCGAGATTTTTACAAGGGCGAACGATTCGTGAGATTGCTTGAGAACGCCATGCCGAACCCACGACATGTGCGGGGCGCCAACTACTGCGATCTTGCCGTGCATGCCGATATGCGGGCCGGCTGGGTCGTGACCGTCTCGGCCATCGACAACCTGATCAAAGGAGCCGCAGGACAAGCCATTCAGGCTATGAATCTCATGCTCGGGTTTCCCGAAGAGATGGGATTGCTGGCACCGGGGGTTTATCCCTAGACCCTACGTGTAGGTGCGCCCGCATCATGAGCCATTACTCCTCCAACAGGTCACCGATGAAATTTATTCCAGGAGGCGTCACCGCCCCGCTCGGGTTCAGGGCTGCCGGAACCTACTGCGGAATCAAAAAGAAGAAACAGCTCGATTTGGCGCTGCTCGTGTCTGAGCATCCAGGACCCGCCGCCGGGGTCTTCACGACGAATCGAGTCGCGGCGGCCCCCGTCATCCTTGATCGCCTCCACTTGAAGAAGGGCATCGGCCGCGCCATTCTCATCAACAGTGGCAATGCTAATGCCTGCACCGGTCCCGAAGGGATGCGCGCCGCTGCCGATATGGCCCAGCTGGTGGCCACCGAACTCCAGTGCGATCCTCACAGCATTTTCATTGGATCGACCGGAGTGATCGGCCAACCGCTTCCGCTTGCCCGTATCAAGCGCGCGGTACCGGCATTACTTGCTCGGGTCAATCGTCGCGGCGGTGGCGAGGCGGCGCAGGCCATTATGACCACCGACCTCAAGCCTAAGCAGGTGGCCGTGCGCGCTCGACTCGGAGGCCGAATCGTGACGATCGGTGGAATGGCTAAGGGGTCCGGCATGATCCATCCCAACATGGCGACCATGCTGGCCTACCTCACGACCGATGC
This sequence comes from Nitrospira sp., assembly GCA_013696305.1. Taxonomy (GTDB): domain Bacteria; phylum Nitrospirota; class Nitrospiria; order Nitrospirales; family Nitrospiraceae; genus Nitrospira_A. The sequence continues at coordinate 11,283 of JACCYV010000158.1, read as the reverse complement.
CGCGATCACCCGGCGCACGCTCCAACTAGCGCTCCGTCAGGCCGTTGATCAATCATTCAACTGCATCACGATCGATGGGGATACAAGCACGAACGACACCGTGTTGTGCCTCGCCAACGGAATGGCGGGAAATCGAACCCTCAAACCTGGCTCCGCAGATTTTACGCATTTCAGCACGATGCTCCAAACAGCCTGTCGGACATTGGCATTGAAAATCTGCTGGGACGGCGAAGGAGTGACTAAAGTCGTGCGGATCCACGTCCAAGGCGCCAAGGAACCGCGATCAGCCCGGCAGGTTGCACAGACAGTTGCCACGTCCAACCTGGTGAAGACCGCCCTCTTCGGCGGTGACGCAAACTGGGGTCGCGTGATGGCTGCCCTCGGACGAGCTGGCGTAGCCATCGATCCATCGCGTGTCAGTCTCACATTCGACGATGTCGTAATGGTGCGACAGGGACATGGCCTGGGAGCTGCGGCCGAACGGCGGCTGGTTAAAGTCTTCCAGGAACGGGAGTTTACGATCGTCGTCAACCTTGGGCTTGGCAAGGCGGAAGCGCAGATGTGGACCACCGATCTCTCCTACGAATACGTCCGCATTAACGCCAGTTACCGATCCTGAAGACGCCGGTTTGGTTGCAAAATAGGAGAGGATTGTGCTAGCGTTTGAACGTTTTCGTGCAGTGAAGGGTCCGTCCCATCGTTCACGGCTTCTGTCATCACAATCAGGGACGTCTTATTCAAATCCACACCAGCGTGATGCGCACGCTGCGCAGCCTGAGAATAAGGGGGATGTCCCCCTCGTCGTAGGCGTTTGCCAGGCGCTCTGCAGGCTTCGGAAGGGGGTGAAGGTATGGGAGTAGTTGCGATTAAGGAATTATTGGAAGCCGGTGTCCATTTCGGACACCAGACGAACCGTTGGAACCCGAAGATGAAGCGATTCCTCTTCGGCGAACGGAACGGCGTCTACATCATCGACTTGCAGCAGACGGTCACGCGCATGGAACAAGCCTATGCCTTCGCGCGCGACACCGTGGCGGCCGGTGACTCCGTCTTGTTCGTCGGCACCAAGCGCCAAGCGGCGGAGATTCTGGAAGAAGAGGCCAAACGAGCCAATCAGTTCTTCATCAACCAACGATGGCTGGGCGGCATGTTGACCAATTTCCAGACCATCCGGCGCAGCATCGACAAAATGAAAAAGATGGAGGCGACCCTCGCTGATCCGACGCATCAGGGCCATACGAAGAAAGAACTCGGCCAGATGCAGAAGGAAGTCGTCAAGCTCCAGAAGAACCTCTCGGGCATCCGCAACATGCGTGCCTTGCCCGGTGCGGTCTTCGTCCTGGATACCCGGATCGAGCACATCGCGATCCTTGAGGCCAGCCGTCTCGAAATTCCCGTCATTGCCATCCTGGACTCGAACTGCGATCCGGATCATATCCAATTTCCAATTCCCGGCAATGACGATGCGATTCGTTCCATCAAGCTGATTATTTCCCGGGTCGCGGACGCGTGCCTCGAAGGCGCGCACCTTCGCGCCCAGCACGAAGAAACTGAATTTGCGTCAGCACCAGCGGGCGGCGGCTCCAAAGCGGCGCCACACTTTGCCGGCGTGTGAGCCTCGTAAGCGCTGCATCTCATATGACGGAATTGTTCTAGTCGACCAACTGAGGAGCCCATGGCAAGTCTGAGTGATCTCGTAAAAGAGTTGCGTGAAAAAACAGGGGCCGGCATTCTGGACTGCCAGAAAGCCTTGTCCGAGAGCGGAAATAATATCGATAAAGCGATCGATTACCTTCGACAAAAGGGTTTGGCGGCAGCGCAGAAAAAAGCCGGGCGTGAAACCAACCAGGGTTTGGTCCACGCCTATATTCACGCCGGAGGAAAAATCGGCGTGCTCATCGAAGTCAACTGCGAAACCGATTTCGTGGCCCGTAACGAACAGTTCAAAGCGTTCGTGAATGATTTGGCCCTGCAGGTGGCGGCATCGAGTCCCTCCTATGTCAGACGGGAAGAGATCTCCGCGGACATCGTGACAAAAGAGCGGAGCATCTACGAAGGACAGGCCAAAGAAATGGCCAAGCCGCCGGCGGCTTGGCCGAAAATCATCGACGGCAAGCTGGAAAAGTTTTTCCAGGAGAACTGCCTGCTCGAACAGGCTTTCATCAAAGAACCGTCCGTCACCATCAAAGATCTGCTCGCGCAGCAAATCGCCAAAATCGGCGAGAACATGAACGTGCGCCGCTTCACGCGGTACCAGCTAGGCCAAGCATGAGTTCTGCCCATTACCGCCGCATTCTGCTGAAAGTCAGCGGAGAAATGCTGGCGGGTGAGCAGGGTTACGGTATCCAGCCCTCGATACTCGAAGGACTGGCCGATGAAATCGCCGACGTCGTTGCGATGGACGTCGAAGTGGCCGTTGTGATCGGAGGGGGCAATATCTTCCGCGGTCTGGCCGCCAGTGCGCGCGGCATGGAACGGGCTTCTGCAGACTACATGGGTATGCTGGCCACCGTGCTGAATGCACTCGCCCTTCAGAATGCACTGGAAAGCAAAGGGGTCACAACTCGCGTTCAATCGGCGATCGAAATGCGGCAGTTGGCTGAAGGGTACATTCGCCGTCGCGCCATCCGGCACCTGGAAAAGAAGCGCGTGGTGATTTTTGCCGGCGGAACGGGGAATCCTTATTTTTCCACCGACACGGCCGCCTCGTTGCGAGCGATGGAAATCGGCGCAGAAGTCATCATGAAAGGCACGAAGGTCGACGGAATCTACGACAGCGACCCGGCCAAGAATCCAGAAGCCAAGAAATATGCTGAAATTCCCTTCCTGTCGATTCTGACGCAGAATCTGAAAGTCATGGACTCGACGGCCATCAGCCTCTGTATGGACAACCGGCTGCCGTTGATCGTCTTCAACTTAAAAGAGAAGGGAAACTTTAAACGGGTCGTCCAAGGCGATCCCATCGGAACCCTGGTCACCGTAGGAAGTCGCTAAGGAGAGACTCTGATGTCGACGGCGCAGGCTGTGAAAGAACGTGTGACCGAGAAGATGGACCATGCGATCGAACATTTGAAACGCGACCTGGCCGGACTGCGTACCGGTCGCGCGTCCGTGGCGCTCGTCGACGGCATCAAAGTCGACTATTATGGCACGCCGACGCCGCTGAAACAGGTCGCGAATGTCGCCACTCCGGAAGCGCGCCTCATCACGATTCAGCCCTGGGAGCAGAATCTGATCAGAGAAATTGAAAAGGCCATCCAAATTTCAGACCTCGGATTGACTCCGTCGAACGACGGGAAGTTGATTCGTATTCCCCTTCCGCCGCTCACCGAAGAACGCCGGAAGGAACTCATCAAAGTGTGCAAAAAGCACGGCGAAGAAGTGAAAGTGCAGATCCGAGGCTTCCGCAGAGATGGAAATGAAGAGCTCAAAAAACTCCAGAAGGATACGAAACTGACCGAAGACGAGTTGCGCAAGTCGGAAGCCGACATTCAGAAGCTGACTGATCAGTACATCCAAAAGATCGACGACGTCATGAAGAAGAAAGAAGGCGAAATCCTCGAAGTCTAACGCCTATTCCATGACGACAGGCCGCGTGTACACGCCCTCTCATTTTCTCCCAACTTCCGTCTCAGTCGATCTGGGTGCCCTCGCACAGAACCTGGCCCGCGTGCGGCATCTCGCCCCTCGCTGTGAAGTGCTGGCTGTTGTGAAGGCCAACGCCTACGGCCATGGCGCCGTTGAGATTACGCGCGCCCTTCAACAATTGACCGTCCATCGATTTGCCGTCGCCACGGTCGACGAGGGCATCACGCTCCGGCAGGCGGGTATTCACGATGCCATTGTGATCATGGGCGCGACCGTGTCTGCACAATTTGCGGATCTGGTAGCGCACCAGTTGACACCGGTACTCTATCGAGCTGACATGGTGCATGCCTTTGCCGGCAAGGTTCCGTCCGGCGTGACCTCCTACCCCGTACACGTCAAGATTGAAACGGGTATGGGCCGCTTAGGCCTCTCTGCCCAGGAGATGCCCGATCTCGTCGACCTGCCGGATTTTCGCTCCACGCTACGTTTGGAAGGGCTCATGACCCATCTGGCCGACGCGGACAATCACGATCCCTCGCACACCGAGGCGCAACTCGCACAATTCCAACAGACCCTGGAGGCCTTGCGACAACGCGGCCTCAAACTTCCGCTGGTGCATGCGGCCAATAGTGCGGCCATCGTCAAATATCCCGCGAGCCACTATTCGCTCGTGCGGCCCGGCATCATGCTCTATGGGTACCATACTGCGGTCACGGAAGATCCGGCGAATGAGCTGCAGCCGATCCTCAGCTGGAACACGACCGTCGCCCACCTCCACACGATCCAGCCGGGCGACAGTGTCAGTTACAACCGAACGTTCGTCGCCTCACGGCCTTCTCGCATCGCGGTGCTGCCGGTCGGATATGCGGATGGGTACAATCGGCTCCTCTCGAACCGCGGAGTCGTGCTGATCGGTGGGCTGCGAGCCCCGGTCGTCGGACGTGTCTGCATGGACATGACCATGATCGATGTGACTGGGGTGCCCGGTGTGGAAACCGGGCATGAGGCCACCCTGATCGGGCAACAAGGAAAAGAATGCATCACGGCAGCCGACCTGGCCGCCTGGCAGCAGACGATTCCCTACGAAACGCTTTGCGCCATCGGGTCTCGGGTGCCGCGCCGATACCACACGCCCCGGCTTGATCACACAGAGCCATCACAGCAAAGGTAAGTGGGCCTTTTCGAGACGCCCGCGATTCGTTTTCTATTTTTCCCCTGACTGCCCTTGCCTTCCGCACACCATTTCCCCATAGTCGAGAAAGATTTTTTTTCAAGACACACGATAGTGGTTACTCAACCGTTGAGGGCACGAGCGATGGGCAAAGAGCACCTGTTCGATTGGACCGGCGCGATGTGGTGCAGCATGATAGCCCTGGTGGTGTATTCCGCGACCTGCCTACCTGTGTCCGCAGGTGACAAGGTATCACCACCTCGAACTGAAGCTTCCACTCTCACTATTCATGTTCCGATCCCGATACCTGCTTTTGCCGATCTATACGGCGGCATCCACGGTGATTTTGCTTCACACGGGAACGCCGACCGCGAGTGGGTCCCTCTGGGCGGAGGCACCGGATTTCTGAAGTACCGAATCTGGCCGGGAGAACAAGGGTTCAAGACGATAGGCGGTCGACTGTATTCTCAAGCCACCTTCGCATTCGGAGTGGAGTATGCAAAACGCCTTGACGGCTCGCTCAAAAAGATTGCCGAATGCGGCCAGCGTGATCAAACAGCAGCAACAGGACGGTTGTTTGTGCACCTCGCGATCACATTCGCCCAAAACCGCGGCTATAGCATACTTCCGGCAAGCACAGTCGTGGCCATAGAGCCGACGGGATCATGCTTGCTATCTGAGCAAAGCGGAGATGCCGCACCGTTGATGGCCCAAGTCTACCGAAACGAGCTTCAGAGAATCCTCCCTCCGGTGGACCGGAAAGCTGCTGGTCTCGTCACGCTCAAGCCGGCGGTCGCTCGGATTTGGGAAGAGCTGGAGGAGCCGATGCTGTTGGATGAAGCACAGGCGCTCTGGCTCGTCGTGAATCCTGAATCCATCGGCTCTGCGGGCGTCAGCACTCTGTCGGACGCTCCATCCGCAGGCTTCATGGTGACAGCCAGACCTGCTGTCGTGCGAGGACCCAAGCCCGCGTCACGCCATCTGCCCCTTCCCGCCCCGCAGGATCGATTTCAGGATGGCGGATTTCATGTCGCCTTTGCCCTCCAGGTTCCGATGGAGGAGGCCAACCAACGTCTACGCGAGGCGGTGGTCGGTCAGGAATGGTCGCTTGCCGTGGGCAGAATCAAAATTGTCGGCGCGACGCTCTATCCCTTGAGCAATCAGTTGGGAGTGGAGTTGACCTTGCGAGGGTTGTTTCCGTTGACCCTACGCCTCAAAGGCACGCCGGTTTATGACGAGACAACGGAACGGATCGTGTTTCGAGATGTCGACTACACCATCAAGGAGCGCACGCCGGCGACAGACCTGGCCGAAGAATGGCTGCACGAAACCCTGCGCGAAGAGTTGGCGAGGCGATTGGTGGTTCCGATTCGGGAAGAGTTGGAGCTGATGCGAAAGGCCATTGAAATCGGCTTGAACCGAGACCTGACGGGAGGACGTTTGCGTGGCACGGTGCAGCAACTGTCGCTCAAGGAACTTGCGGTGCAAACCGATAGCTTAGCGGCTACCTTCAAAACCCACGGTGCCCTGCGCTACGAGGCCCATGCCGATCGCAGGGCGCCCTAGTCCCAGAATTTACGCCTTCAGCTTTCGCTTCAGGTGCGATTCCACGCTGGATACTTTGCTCGACAGCCGCCCTTTCGGCCCTTTCCGATAGTCGATCTTGATTGTGCAGGAGATGCGGTTGCAGTCCTTGCGCATGCGTACGTAACATTTCTTGACGACCGCCATGACCTCGTCCCACTCCCCTTCCAGCACCGTGCCCATCGGGTTCAACCGGTAGGCCACGCCGCTTCGATCGATGACGTCCAGAGAGCGCGCGACATATTTGCTCACGCTCTCGCCCTTGCCCAGCGGCGACATGCTGAATTCCAATAACACCATAGCCTCGTCATCCTCCTTAGGTCGTTGATGCGGGTGATACGGAAGCCTGTTGGCTCGCGCGGTGATCGAGCCAGACCTTGGGATATTGCACTTTCCCCAATAGCCGGAATCCATCCAGCGCCTCACGCAGGAGCGCGCGGCGTTTGTCCGCATCCGGTTCGTTGGCCTTGGCCTGCTCGCGGAGATGTCCCAGCCAATCGACAAAGGCCGCAAACTCCCCGTCCAAAATGCGTTCCAGATCTTCCTTCATAAATCCGGATAAAGCCGGGGCCTGACCGCTCGTGCTGATCGCTAAGCGAAGATGACCGCAACCGACGACGGCCGGCATCACCACGTTCGACACGTCGGGCTGGTCGACCGACCAGACTAAAAATTTCTGGTCGCGCGCCAAGCGCATCAGCGAATGGGAGAGTTCGCGGTCGTCCCGCATCGTGTTCAACACTAAAATGGTGCTCTCCAGATCATTCGCGCGGAAATGCCGGCCCCGGTGAATAATCTTGGCCGAGGCCGCCAGCTTACGGAGCGGTTCGTTCATGGTGGGACTGATCACGGTCACCTTCGCGCCGGCGTCCAACAACCGCTGGACCTTGTCAGCCGCCTCCTCATCGCCGCCGATGACCAGGACCGGCCAACCACGCACATCGAGTGAAATTTGAAAGCCGGAATTTGCAGGCATCGTTATAATCCTCCAACAAGTCGTCAACCACGTAGAGGCGTATCATACAACAGGCGATTTCACAGGGTAAACCCGGTTCGGCATTCCCCTTTTCGCCATGAGCTGGGTATAATGCCGGCGCCGGATTACGAGAGACCGCCCGGCTCCTACGGTGAGTCAACAAAGGAGCGTATTGTGGCTGGATATTCAGGACGTGCTCTGGGAATGGCCGGTGGCATCATCGGCATCGCGGCGCTGGCCGCCTATTTCGGCCTCGCACACCTCGGAGAGCCGAATCAGGGCGGCGGGTCGATTGGGGGCCAGGTGCAGATTGCACCCAATTTAGCCGACCAGGTCAAACCGACAGACGTGCTGTTTGTCATCGTCCGGCGACCGAGCGGACCGCCGCGCCCCATCGCCGCGAAGCGAATCGACGGACCGAAATTCCCGGTGCGGTTCGAAATTACCAATGCGGATGTCATGGTTCAAGGCAGCGAGCTCAAGGGCATGGTGGACGTGATTGCCCGTCTGGATCGCGACGGTCAGGCCGGCCAACCCCAACCGGGAGATATGGAAGGGCGTTATGCGAAAAATCCGACCTTGCCGGGGGGGCGCGATCTGATGATTACCATCGATACGGTGTACTAGACGGGTGAGGAGTTGGGGGCAGGCTGTTCAAACACGTTCTTCGGCAAGGTCGCAACAAGCCAGAGTCTGAAGCGTATGTTTCTCGAACGTCGAGGACTTGAGTGCCGCCAGAACGACGCTTGGCGAGAGGCGGGTCTTGGCGCGCCGAGGTGGGCGGGTGAGAACGGCGGTTTTCAGCAGGCCTGCTAGGTGTCGGCCGGGTCCGCGTCGAGCTCCAGGTTCCAATAGAGGTAGTCTCGCCAGCTCTCCGGCGTGTTGCGGATTCCGATGGTAATGGTGACGGTGGGGCTCCAGCGGGGCTTCACGGGTTTCTTGATCAGACGCATATTCGCTTCTTCCGGCGTGCGGCCGCTCTTGCGGTTGTTGCATCGCCAGCAGGCCGTCACAATGTTTTCCCAGGTCTTCCGCCCGCCCTTGGCCATGGGCACGACGTGGTCAAAAGTCAATTCTTCGGTGCGAAACTTGTGCTTGCAATACTGGCAGCAATATCCATCTCGCGTAAAAATATTGATGCGGGAAAACTTCACGGCCCGATGGCTGTCCTTGAGCTTGACGAGCTTCAGGAGCCGCATCACCGACGGAAGCTTAATCGAGATAGAGATGCCGTGGATTTGTCGGTCGTAGACTTCGAGGACTTCGACCTTCCCCTGCCAAAGCAAGGTGATGGCCTTCTGCCAATGCAGGACCCGTAGCGGCTCATAGGTGGAGTTGAGCAACAAGGTCATTTCCATAGTAGCTCCGGCGGCCTCCTATGAGCGCACTATTTTGAGAATAGCAAAAATGACAGCGGTATTATGCCCTTCCTCAATTGCATGCGCTCAATTTATGCCATATGTAACTAATGAAATCAAGCGCTTAGGCCTTGCATACAGAATGTTACACAATCCTGTGCCGTGCGTTCTCTTTGATAATTTGTGAAGGGACTGCATGGATTCACAGGCTGATTATGTCACGGTGGCCCGAACGGATCAGATTCCGCCTGGAATTTGCCGAACCGTTGAGGTCGAAGGCGTTTTTCTCGCCGTCTGCAACGTGAATGGAACTTATCGAGCGGTCGATAATACCTGCCCGCACGCCGGGGGGCCACTCGGTGAAGGCGCCCTGGATGGCGAAGTGCTCGAATGCCCCTGGCATGGGTGGCGCTTCAATGTCCGCACCGGGGAGCGTCCTGAAAACCATGAGATCCGCGTGACCTGCGTAGAAGTGCGAGTGCTAGGTACGAATGTGCAGGTGAAAATTCCATTTACATTGTAGGAGGCAATGGGGGGGAATACGCAGCCGGATTGCGGGGTCGGCCGCTTTCCGGTCCTTCCGGCATCAGGCCATCGGCCGGGAGCGAGGCCGCATTGACTCGCTTCGTCGCCAAATTCACGTGCCAGATGAAATCCCGCTCGAACCACTGCGTGGTCCCCTGCTCGCGCATGTAAATGCGAACCTCATAGCGCTGTCCGTCCTGTTTGATCACCTGCCACTCTCCCAAACGTAAACCAAGATTGCGGGCCTGCTGAATGCGGGCCCGTTCATTGAAGGCTTGGAGAATCGTCGGATACCCGACTGCGCGGTGGGTGTGCACCAGCGCCAGGGCCTGAGCCGCCTGTGGGTCGTTCATTGGATTGAGGCTGGGCGGTTTCATCCACCAATAAATTAACCCTCCTCCCAGGAGAAGAAGAACGACGCCGTAATGAAGCGCTTTACTCATCGTGTCATACCCTGCCCTGCAGGCACCTCGTTGATGGACGGTCATCATATGTGGCGCCGGATTCTCTGTCAATCATGGGACGGCTGTGCGACGGGCCACGACCGGCGACACCGAGGGTCGACCAGCTTGACAACGCCGCGCAACGCTGTGGTACAAGTACCGGTCAACCTATGTCACTGATCGGAGCATCACTGTTCAATGAAGTTCTTCTTCTACGCGGATAATTTGAACCTCTCCCAACTCAAGCGCCGCGCCCCCGAACACAAATTTCTCTTCCCAGCCTATCTCCCCGAGCACAGCATTCAGTTCTGCCGCTGGTCGACGCAGTGGCGATGCGGTCTCGCGAGTGTCATACCATCTCCCGGGGAAAAAGTTTGGGGAGCCGTCTTTGAGATCACCGACGAAGATCTCAAGATCCTGGATGAGTTCGAAGAGGATGTCCCGCACGGTGCCTACCGGCATGTGCCGGTCACTGTAATCACGGCAGAGGGCGACAAGCTGCTGGTGACGACCCATGCAGCGAATCCCATCGGCAAATTTAAGCCCAAGGAGCATTACATTGATTGGGTGATCAAGGGACTCAAGCAATGGAAGTTGCCCGATGAATGCAGCGAGCAATGGCAGGCCTACAAACCACATTGACCGACCTGATCGTCGTTCATCATCTACATCGCTAATATGAGGTTAATATGCCAAAACCCAAATACCATATTCTCGTCTGCACCAATGCCCGCCCGCCGGGTCACCCCAAACCGTCCTGCGGCGGTCAAGGCTCCGCGCAACTGCTCATGACCTTCAACATGGGATTGATGCAACGCGGCATCATGCCAGGGGAAGTACTGGTCACCGGATCCTCCTGCCTCGGGCCCTGTGAGCAGGGACCGACGGTCGTGGTCTATCCCGAAGGCACCTGGTATTCCAAGGTCACAGAAGGCGACGTCGCCGCTATCCTGGATGAACACATCAAAGGCGGCAAACCGGTGCAGAAATTGAACCCTGATTCTGTCTGGGGCTGACGCACCGGAGGCGAGACCGACGACCGTGGAACACTCCACTCCGCACGAACACAAAACCGATGCGCCCCGAAGTGTCGGGTGCATGGTCGTCACCTGCAGCGACACGCGCACCCCCGATACCGATACCAGCGGCCAGCTGATCATGCGGCTGTTGAAGGAACAAGGGCATCACGTGATGGCCTATCGCCTCGTGAAAGATGAGCCCGTGCTGATCAAGGAACGGATCGGGGAGGCACTGCGGACCGAGGGAATTCACGCCATCATCGTCAACGGCGGAACAGGCATCTCTCGACGGGATTCGACGTTTGAAGCTGTCGACGCCATGCTGGAAAAACGTCTGGAGGGATTCGGAGAGCTCTTTCGGGCGCTCACCTACCAGGACATTGGATCACCGGCCATCATGACCCGAGCAACAGCGGGCATCCTCCACGGGCGGGTCCTGTTCTCCACGCCGGGCTCTGAAAATGCCGTGCGCCTGGCCATGGAAAAACTGATCCTTCCTGAACTCGGGCACATCGTCAAAGAACTCACAAAGTAGACCCCCGAAACGTTGCGCGTGAAGCCTGCCCCCTGAGCCCAAACCAAGAAGGCGCAATGGCAACGCGTCACCCGTCACACCTCA
>JACCYV010000220.1 GCA_013696305.1 Nitrospira sp. | reverse complement strand
CGATGGTAATGATCGAGCCGTTCTGCATCGATCAGCGCCGCTCAACTGCCTCCGTTCTTGGTGATGATCTTCTCGCTTCCCTTAGTGCGCACATCCTCGCATAGCTCGGTTAACTTCGCCTAGCCTGGCTCAACGAAATGATGTCTTTGGATGTAATTGCCATGGGGCCTCTTTCAGTTAGCTAGTCTATTTTTTATGTACAGAATACTGTCAACCAGTCCCCCAAGACGTCACGTCTTTGTTCCCTCCTATGACTCATGTGCAACGAGGGTGGCCTGGCTTGGGCCCTCACTGCGCACGTCGAACGACCACCGCTGTATCGTGGGCGTTCCGTGCGCACAAGGAACCAAACAGACCGCCCTTTATCTTTCTCTGCAACCTATCCCCTATCACCCCACTTCAGCGAGGTGGCTGGTCTAGTCTCCATTGCGCGCGTCCAACGAGGCCCTTCGGAGGCCGCGCGTTGCGCGCGCACAGAGACTAGGCCCGTGGCCTCGCCCTCCCCCTCTCCTTGCGCCATCCCACCATTCATGGTAACTGATGGGCATGAGCGAGGATTCCCTCAAGCATGACCCTGCGCCGGCCGAACGAATCGACATCCGCCCCATTACTGAACTCCTCCTGGCTCGTCATCCGTCCATAACGGTGGCCGTTCTCTTTGGCTCGATGGCCACAGGGCGCGCCCGCTTCGACAGCGATCTCGACCTGGCCGTCACTGCCGCCACGCCGCTCACCCAGCAGTCTCGCCTGTCCCTCATCGAAAGCCTTGCGCTGGCATTCGGCCGTCCGGTCGACCTGATTGACCTCAATCAGCTGCACGGCCCGCTGCTTCACCAAATCCTGACGCAGGGAAGGCTGATTCTCTGCACAGATCGAACGCATTATGCCGAACTGCTGCGCCGCCTGGTCTATGATGAAGCCGACTTCATGCCTTACTATCGCCGAATACTCGCGCACAGGAGAAAAGCATGGATCGGGATCTGATCGAGGCCAAGATTGAATCCCTTCGTCGTTGCGTCGAACGGATCGCTGCCAAGACACCTTCGTCTGCCGACCACCTGACGCACGACCCCGACCTGCAGGACATCATTGCATTGAATCTTCAGCGAGCCGTTCAACTTTGCGTCGACCTCGCAGCCCATGTCATCGCCGACACCGACGCGCGACCGCCGTCTACCATGGCAGAGAATTTTACAATTCTCCAAGACCTGAAGATCCTGAGCCTCCCACTCGCTGAACGCATGACTAAATCAGTCGGGTTCAGAAACATCGCTGTCCACAGCTACCAACTCATCGACTGGAACATCGTCTTTCAGATCTGCCGTCATCATCTGGACGATTTCAGACACTTCGCCGAAGCAGTCAGCCACCGGATTCAGTCCGCCTGACCGCTTGAGCCGTCTCTGTCACAGTTCGACACGGACGCCTGACTAACCGCTTCAACTGGTCAATCACTTCCCTGTCCTCACAGGCTCCTTCAAGCTGCTTATTCTCGCCTTCAAAGGGTGGCCCGGCCTGGTCCCTCCTTGCGCACGTAGCGCTTCACGCAGCAAGTGAAACGCGAGAGCGAGCGGGGGATATTTCTGGATACGCCTGACATGAGCTGGTACGACCCTGCGCGGCTGATGCGCTCTCGGCGGAAGCAGTACGTGGACTGGGTGTGTTCTGGCAGGAGCAGGGTGGTCGGCCAGAAAAAGGCAGGGTGACGCGCAGAACGTGTTTCTTACCCCTGGACCGGCTCGGATGAATTCGCGGCCGCCACTGCCCACCGGAAACAGTTGCGCGAACGCTACGAGCGAGAGGCGCAGGCGCTGGCCTTACTGACAGGGTGGAATATCGGCGACATCCGCAAAACCATGAACATCGCGGCATGGCCGATCGGAGAAGAGAAGAAATGGTATGAGCGATTGTAGACGCACTCACGGCGAAAAACAGGAGGCCGCGCCGACCCGGCCTCCTCACATATGGGCGGGCGGGACGCGGTCCGACCACATAGGGAATCCTCTCACTTGCCGGTGCAATTCCCTGTGCGCTTTCCATCGACCTTCGTCGTGACCGACAAGCCCGTACCGGATGTGGGCTTGGCCCTACGCACGACGGAAAAGGTGGTGCTGGAGACGGTGCCCTCCACACGGGTGATCGCATGAGGACCCTCAATGTCATAACTGACCTTGCCATCGTGTATCGATACATTCCTGACTTTGTTTGATGGCTTGGGCTTGAATCCGTTCATCACATAATAATTGAAGACGGCATCTGGATGAGCGAGGTGCTCGTCCTTCACGCAACGGCTCTTCGTGTCAGGCTTGCCTGCCTCACCGCTACTGGTTTTCCGTAACCGCCGTGATCTGGTACTCTCCTGATTTCAGAGGACCCGGCTCCGCCCGCACCGGCGGCACCCACATGATTCCGACCAGCACGCACAGCAGCGCGATTGTCTTCATGCTGAAACCTCCTTGCCCTATCGATGTGAATCTGATCCGGGGTTGCGATCCCCGCTGCGGATAGACTGCACGCCGGAGTGCTTGCCCTCATCGGGATTCAGGGATTGTGCTCAGGCACGAAAACCTTGTCAACATACTCTGGATCTCTGCGACGTCCCGATGCAGTTTCATATCGCTCCGGCTCATTTCGGTCGGTACTATGCTATAGTCGCGCACGATTACGTCTATCCTTTTCGCCACACGAAAGGAGCCTAGGACTATGCACTCTCGTCAGACCATTGCAGCGCTCGGCGGGTTGTCCTTCATGTTGTTGCTCTCAGCCTGCTCCTTCAAAGCCACCTTCAAGGAAACGACGGACACCACGTCGAATATTACCGGAACGACATCGGGACGTGTCTGGTGGAACGAAGACGGCCTCTTGAAACCTGAACACAAGGTCTCCGCCTTCACGGCCTACAATGCCCAGAACCTGGAGGAGGACCTTGCCCGCGGACAGGGGGAGTACCTGGCTTCGCTGGACACCCTCATGGGAAAGCCCGATCCTGACTCCTTTCACATGGTCGCGCAGGACGCCTATAGCCGATGGGGTCAATCCGGCAGCACCTCGACCGACGACCTGATGCATCATGTGCACACACGGTCTCGCTGACCACTTCGACCAGCCGGCCCGCGGCTCGCACCAGACTGCGGCACCTCACAGGAGATGAACATCGACATGAACGAGACGCGCGCTCCACTCAGCATCCAACGCATTTTTCATCCCACCGATTTTTCCCAGGACAGTCAGGTGGCCTTTGCCCATGCCCTCAAGTTGGCGCTCATACACCGGGCGGAGCTGACGATCATGCATGTAGATCCCGCGGTGGCCCCTGAAGGGTTCGAAGACTTTCCTCGCATCCGTCCCACTCTCGCCGGATGGGGTCTCCTCCCGGAAGCCAGCTCCAAGGGCGATGTGACGCAATTGGGGATCGGCATCAAAAAAGTTCGCGCTTTGGCCGCCGATCCCAAACAGGCGATCATTCATCATCTTACTGCCTCGCCGACTGATCTGATGGTCTTATCCACGCACCAATATGAGGGTGTGACTCGTTGGCTCCACGACTCGGTCGCGGAACCGATTTCACGGGAAGTCCATGTGATGACGTTGTTTGTGCCGTCACATGTGGAGGGGTTCGTCTCACGCGAGACCGGCCAGACCTCGCTCCATCGTCTGTTGTTACCGGTTTCGACCGATCCCCCCTCCCAGCCGGCGATCGATGCGGCGAGTTCGCTCGTTTCACAGCTGGGTGCTCCACCCGTCACACTGACACTGGTTCATGCCGGCGAGGAAACCGGCGTGGACAGACTGGTGCTCCCGCAGCGACCGGACTGGTCCTGGAATCAACTATTCGGCCAGGGCGACCCGGTGGAGTGGATTCTAGCGGCAGGCGCTGAATTCGATGTGGATTTGATCGTGATGACGACGAAGGGCCAGGACAGATTATTAGACATCTTGCGCGGCAGCACCACGGAGCGCGTGCTGCGCGGAGCGCGCTGCCCGCTGCTGGCGATTCCAGCTCCGCTTGTCTGATCTGGAGCCGCCCCATGCGCCGGGCCGCTGCGCGCTAGCGTCCGATCTGCCCTACCTCAAGGATGGACGGCTCTTGCCTATCTGTCCTCTCGCGCCCCGTCACCGTTCGAATCACCACGCCGTCTCGAAAGACTACGAAGTTCGACGGCACGGCGGCGATGCGAGGGCCGGGCAAAATCACGCCGGCGAGATTCAGCGGATCGGCGGCCGAAATTTTGATCTCCTGCTGAGTCTCCGGCCGTTTCTTGAGCGCCCGCAGGGATTCCAGCGCCTCAGGTACGGCAAATTGCTCGCCCGTAAACCCGGACACGAACCGGCCGCCCCGAATCTCTCCGGTCGATTCCATACGCCGGTAACAGACCAACAGATCGCGCCAGGATGACACCATCGACTCGCGCCTCAACAGGTCCCGGAATACCACGCCATACCGTTGCAGCAACCGACGGGCGAGATTATCCATCTGCATCGCTTCCAGAACAGGAACGGCCTCTTTGCCTGTCCGTAACAATGACCAGCGACCACCCACATGACGCGGGCGGCAACTCCGCCCTCGCCCCTCGGCGCCCCGCCGCCGGGGATCGATGAGCGCGCGCAGGTTGTCGAACCCGTCAGCCGTCATCAGGCCGGCTGCCACTAATTCCCACAGCCCATCCTCCACCTCGGACGCCAATAGACGGGTCACGTGCAGCACCTCGCTGAAAAAACTCGCCCCTCGTTCCTGCAGACAACGTCGGACGGCTTGTGCCGACGCGCCGAGGCGGGCGCTGATGTCCATGCCCTGCAGCCCTTCACCTGCGGCAGCCAGCAAAGCAGCCGCCTCTTCGCGGGCAAAGATACTGACCGGCGCCACACGAGTCGGCACGACTCGTCGCCCCGGCAAAGAGTTTAGCTCCTGCATCAATCGGGGATGCGGCGTCAGACGACCCCACATGACGGCCCCGCTCAAACACAGTCGATCGAGCCACTCCGGTGCATACTTGGTCAATCGGATCCGCAAAATCTGGGATTCCCACGCCGATGCGGCCGCTTCAAATCCCCCGAGTTGCTTCGCCACTTCAAGAAGTCCGGCTTCGCCGTGCAGACGCGCTCCCGGCGATGCATGTTGCCATTGGAAAAGGAATCGCATGAACTCCGCGGCGGAGACCGGCTCGATTTCCTTGCGCAGGCGGCCGATCGTCAGCCGATGAATTCTGGCTAACAATCGCCGGTGACACCACTCCGGAGAATCCGGTTCGCGGCGATTCTCTATGCCCACTGGTGAAGGTGCAACCTGCTGGTCAGGACGGAATTGTCCGCGAAGAATATGGCCCTGTGCTTCAAGCCGGAGAAGAGTTGTATGGGTGTCTTGTTCTGACAGCTGCAGGGTATTCGCCAGTTCCAGGGCAGTCGTCGGCCCGATGCTTTCCATCCAGCCTAACACGACCTGATTGAACGCCCCTTCGTGTTCCAGAGATTCCCCCCGCTCCACGGGAACATGTTCCGGATCGATTCGGTCATCGGGAAATAGCGCTTGAATAATGTGAGTATATTCCGAAGCCGCCCACCCTCGCCGCGTGTCTCCACTCCAGACCGTCACTAATCGTCCCGCGGCGGACAGCACCGGCACCCAGTGATCCCAATCGGGCATGCGCCGGCACGGCACCCATGCCAGCGACAGCAAGGCGTCGTGCAATTCATCGGCATCCCGCACCACCGGCCAGGATTCTTCCATGACCTGGTCGATCGCCGATTGATCCAAGGCGCCCATCTGACCCGCCAATTCAGGCGGCAACGTGCGCCGCATTTCCACAGCCCGTGCCCGGCGTTCTTCGAGCGGCGCATCGTCCAGGTAGGCATACGGATTCGCGTTCAGAATTTCATGGCAGAAGGCGGAGGGCATCGGAGTATCCACGGCCACGCAGGTGATGGCGCCGGTTTCAATTTTCTCCAATACTGTGATGAGGCCATCGAGATCCATGGCTTCAGTAAGACAATCCCGGATCGTCTCCTGTGCCAGAGGATGGTCCGGAATCTGTCGTGCCGTCCGCTCGCCGTGAAAGTTGTCCTGACAGGCCAGCGCGTCCGGAAAGACGGCCGCCAGCAAATCATCCGCGCGCATCCGCTGAATCTGCGGCGGGACTCGTTTCCCGCTGATAAACCGTAACAAGGCCAAGGCCCTGGTGGCATTCCACCGCCAGCGGGTCATGAACATCGGCGCTTGCAGCACGGCCTGCGTCAACACTTCCCGCACGGTGTTGGGATTCAGGAAAGCAAAGACCGTATCGAGCGGGAAGCTGTGCCGCTCGCTCAATGACAGCACGATGCCTTCGTCCGTCGCCGCGGCCTGCAATTCGAAATCGAAGGTCACACAAAATCGCTTCCGCAGAGCCAGCCCCCAGGCCCGGTTCACCCGCCCGCCGAACGGCGCGTGGATGACAAGTTGCATCCCGCCGCTCTCATCGAAAAACCGCTCTGCCACGATCGTCCGCTGAGTGGGGACGGTTCCTAACACCGCCTTGCCCGCCAGTACATACTCGACGGCCTGTTGTGCGCCGCGCTGGTCGAGACCGCATTCTTGCCTGAGCCACTGCACCGGTGGAGCGGAAGCGGTCAGGAGTAGCGGGTTGCTGTGGAGGCGCTGATCGATGTCGTCCTTGAGACGCGCGACTTCCGCCGACAAGTCCGCCGTGCGAGAGGGTCCTTCCCCGCGCCAAAACGGAATCGTCGGCGGAGCGCCTTGCGCATCCTCCACTCGCATCTTGCCGGTTTCTACCCCCCTGATCCGCCAGGAGGTATTACCCAGCAGAATGATGTCCCCTGCCAGACTCTCCACGGCGAAATCTTCGTCGACCGATCCTACCACCGTCCCGTCCGGCTCCGCGATGACCGAGTAATTGGCCGTATCGGGAATCGCTCCGCCGGAGGTGATGGCTGCCAACCTGGCTCCCCGGCGACCCCGGATGTGACGATTGATGCGATCATGATGGAGATAGGCTCGCCCCCGGCCGCGACTGGTGACAAACCCCTCGGCGAGCATTTTCAGGACGGCGTCGAACGTCGGACGAGTCAACTCACGGTACGGCATCGCCCTGCAGCACAAGGCATACAACTCCTCTTCCTCCCAGGGCTGTGTGGCGGCCGCGGCGACGATCTGCTGGGACAATACGTCAAGCGGCGCGGATGGCACCGCTATACGGTCCAACAGACCGGATCGTATCGACCGGATCAAAGCGGCGCATTCAATCAATTCGTCGCGCGTGGTGGCAAACAGCCTGCCTTTCGGGATGGCATGCACCCAATGGCCGGCCCGGCCCAGGCGTTGGAGACAGGTGGCGATGGAGCGGGGCGAGCCGATCTGGCAGGCGAGATCCACTGTCCCGATGTCAATGCCGAGTTCCAGGGATGCTGTGGCGACGACCACTCGCACCGAGCCGGATTTCAAACGATCTTCCGCGGACAAACGAATGTGCCGCGACAGGCTGCCGTGGTGCGCCGCCACCACCCCTTCGCCCAAATGACGCAGTCGCTCCTCCAAATAATGCGAGACCCGTTCGGCCAACCGGCGCGTATTCACAAACACCAGGGTGGATCGGTGAGCCTCGACCAGCGTCGCGAGCCGGTCATAGACGTCACTCCAAATGGCACTGGTGGCGACGGCGCCGAGTTCGTCCTTTGGCACCTCCACGGCAAGGTCCATGTCTCGACGATGACCGACATCGATCACCTGCGGCAGCGCGCGCCGTCCCACCAGGAACTCGGCTATGGTTTCGATGGGCCGTTGTGTGGCCGAAAGGCCGATGCGTTGCATGGCGCCGCCGGTGAGCACCGCCACGCGTTCCATTGACAACGCCAGATGCGCTCCGCGCTTGTTCGGGGCGACGGCATGTATTTCATCCACGATCACCGTGCGCACCGTCTTCAACATGGCCCGACTCTTTTCCGCCGTCAGGAGAATGAACAGCGATTCGGGGGTGGTGATGAGAATGTGCGGCGGACGCCGGAGCATCTGTTGCCGCTCAATCATGGGCGTATCGCCGGTACGCACGACGACCCGCAGCTCGGGCACTAACAATCCGGCCGCCAGGGCGGCCTGGCCGATCTCGGTAAGCGGCTGCTGGAGGTTTTTCTGAACGTCGTTGCTGAGGGCTTTCAACGGCGAGATATACAGCACTTGGGTCTCGTCCCGAAGATCACAGTTCACGGCCTGCTGGAACAGTCGATCGATACAGGAGAGAAAGGCGGCCAGGGTCTTGCCGGATCCGGTCGACGCGGCAATCAACACATCACGACCTGATTGAATGGCCGGCCAGGCTCGCATCTGGACATCGGTCGCGGAGGCGAACCGGGTCGCAAACCATTCAGCGATGAGAGGATGGAACGGCAGGGCGGACATCACGCAGTGATCGTAGCACATCAGAAGCACACAAAGAATGTGCGTTCGCCAGGGGAGGGCGGACGGATCCTCGTCAAGCTGCTATATCCCGTAGCTCTTCAAAATATCATAGGAAAGACGGCACTCGCTGCAATAGTCGCTCGAAAACTGTATTTGAGAAAGGGACACGACATGCCGTGTCAGGTAACTGGGAAAATCCACCCAGCGGGTCGCGTCCCTCGCCGGGACCCTCTCATCACGAACACGTCGGCACAACCCGCACATCGGTATGACTCGAACCATCCGTCCGTCTCCTCCTACGTGAACCCGCCGCCTCATCACCCCCGGCGGTCATGTGGTTTTCTTGCTGATCCCTTTTTTGTAGATATGGTCAGGCCAGCACACCCGCTCGCCTCGCAGCGCCCGTCCAAGGTAGTGGCCCAGATCGACCGTGCGATGTTTCACGAGATAGCCGCTCGCCCCCACCTCGAACGCCGCCTCGGCATAGGCGGGGTCTTCGTGGGAGGAAAAAAACACGACATGCGTGTCCGGCACCGTCTCTTGAAGTTGCCGGCCGACCGACAACCCTTCGAGGAACGAAAGGGAAAAGTCTAGGATGATCAGATCCGGATTAAGTTGTTTTGCGGACAGGACCAGCGTTTCACCCTCAGTTTCAGAGGCGATCACCTCAAACTGCGATTCCAAGAGAATCTCCAAAAAGGCCAGCATGGCCCGTGATGAATCGCCGATCAGCACGCGTGGACGTGGTAGGTGTCTCTCCATATTTCCTTGTGGCATCGCTTAGAAAAGGAGGCGTATGGTAGACAAGTGTAGGGAAAACCACACGCGTAACAAAGCGAGGTAAACAGCTCAAAAAATACCTGGCTATAAACTAGTATGCAAGGGCACGGGCGGGCGGAGAATAATGGGTCTCTGGAGAGCTGTTACGATTGGCCCGTCAGTCCCTGCGCCAGCGCATATTTTACCAATTCGACCGTGGTGTGCAGGTTGAGTTGTTCCATGATTTGCCCTTTATGAAACTCGACGGTGCGCGGAGAAATCTTGAGCCTGCCGGCGATATCCTTCACCGTATGACCTTCCGCCAGAAGTTGCAGCACCTCACGCTGGCGGGTGGTGAGTTCGGGCCCCGACGGCGCCCCGCCATCGATCCCGCGCAACATGCCTTCGACCACTTCCTTGGTGACCAGAGGAGTGACGTAGAAATTGCCGCTTCGCACGGCGCGCATCGCCTGCCCTAATTCTTCTCCCACGCACCGCTTGAGCAGATAGGCAGAGGCGCCTGCTTCGAACGCCGCCCGCACATAGGCCGGATCGGCGTGCATGGTAATAAAGACCACTTTGATCTGAGGATACTTGACCTTCAACACCCGGGCCGCGTCGATCCCGTTTAGGACCGGCATAGAAATATCGAGAATCACGATATCCGGTTTCAACTGCGGGATGGCCTCCAGGAGGGCGCGTCCGTCTCCGACGGTTCCGACCAACTCGCATTGCTCATCAAGCAGCCGCCGGAACCCCTCCAGAACCAGGGTGTGATCATCCGCCAGGAGAACCCGCGGCAACGTCATGCTGACACCCGTATAAGCGGCACATAGAGCGACACGGTTGTCCCCGTCCCCGGTACGGATTCCACCTCGCAGGTCCCCTGCACCGCCAGCAGACGCTCCCGCATGTTCAGCAATCCCAATCCACCTTCGGCGCGGGTGATCGCCCTCTGATCGAACCCTCTCCCGTCATCACGCACTATCACGACAACGCCCTCTTCTTCAATCGTCACTTCCACCTCCACTCTCGTGGCGTTCGCATGGCGCGCAATATTCGAGAGGCACTCTTGGACGACCCGGTACAGGGCCGTCGCCGCGGTCTTGCCGAGTGAATGGTCGAGCGGCTGGTGGACGAACAACGCTTTCACGCCGGCTCGATGTGAAAAATCATCCAGGAGACGCTGCAACGCCGCCTTCAAGCCCAAGTCATCCAAAATGGACGGATGGAATCGATAGGCCATGTACCGCACGTCATCTGAGAGTTCCTCCAGCCCCTTCAACACATCATGGACTCCCTCCTGGACCTCGGGCAGCGACGAGCCGAGCCGGCGATCGATTCGCTGCATTTCCAGCATGAGCAACGCGAGACGCTGATTCACGTCGTCATGCAGGTCCTGCGCGATCCGTCGGCGTTCCTCCTCCTGCGCCGTGATAATCCGGCCGGTCAGTGTATGCAGCTGTTCCTCGTTTCGCTCCAGCGCCTGGCGGCTGGCGGCGAGATCCGCGGTGCGTTCCTCCACACGCTGTTCGAGCCGCTCATTGACTTCCTTCAGCAGCCATTCGGTGCGGCGGCGCTGATACACAAAGGCCACCGGAGTCCAGACGCCGAACAGGCTGAGCAGGTGGTTTCCCCATTCAAACCAGAGGGGAAGGCCCGGCACGCGCGGGCTGAACGGCGCCGCAATAAAGGTCAACAGGGAACAGGCAGTCGCGGTCACGACGGGTAGTCGCCGATAGCGACTGGCCGCGGAAAGAAATACTACGGCGCTGTACAAAACCGCATCGGCAATGCCAAGCGGCAGCAGTAGATCCAACCCAAAAAAGAGACAGGCCAACCCGCCCGCCATTCCGACCATAAGATTCTGCCGTCGACGCGTGAGGGGTTCGGCTACCCCGCTCGCATGCAGCTCAGTCTCTTCCTGCCGGTTGTCGAAAGGTGCCATCAGGACAGGATTTTAGCATGCGTCCCGCTCCGGAGACCAGGACTAGAAGGTCACACAGCACGCGCAGCAAACCACTGGACCGTTCGAGTATGATGGGCCGATGACCGCTCGTCACCCGATCGTGATTCTAGGATCCGGCTACACTGGGGAATGGCTCTGCCGGCTGGCCAGACAACAATCCCTGCCCATCCTGGCCAGCAGCCGCCGGCCTGACTCTCGCCTGAGTTATGTCGATCCGCACGCACGCCTACGATTCGATCTGGCGGAACGAGCTACATGGTCCGCGCTGCCTCCGGACGCCGACCTCATCTGGACCTTTCCGGCCACCCCGCTTGAGCAGGTGCAGGCCTTTGCCATGCATTACTGCAGCCCTCCACGAAGACTGATGGTCCTGGGCAGCACGTCTGCTTATGACACGTCGGGTGACCAGGTTGGGGGTCTTCCCCCATGGATCAATGAGAACGGCCCCGTCGATACCAGCCTCCCCCGTGTTCAAGGGGAAGAGTATTTGCGGACGCATCACCGGGCCATCATTCTGCGCGTGGCCGGCATCTATGGCCCGCAACGCAATCCGGTCGAGTGGATCAGACAGGGCCGGGTCGGTCCGACAGACAAGTTCGTCAACCTGTTACATGTCGAAGACCTGGCACACCTCTGCCTGCTCGCCCTGCAAGCCGGGCAAGCCGGAGAGACCTACAATGTCAGCGATGGTCACCCCCGTCGCTGGAGGGACATTTGCGCCCATGTGTCCGGAAGGTGGGGCATCGTCAGCCCGCGGCAGGAGGGCAATAGCGAATCAGGAAAACGCATTCTTAATCAAAAGGCGGTCGCCCATTTCAATTATACGTTTCGGCACCCCAACCTCTACGAAGCGTTAGAAGCGATGCAAGGAGCCTCGCCGCGCCGTGGATAGCTCGCTCCCCAAGACAGGCGTCCTCGGCATGGGTCGTGACCTCGTCCCCGTGACGTGCTGATGAAGAGCCTCACCAGCCACACGCTGCCCGTCTGCGGTCCAATGCGTGTCGTCGGGAAGATACGTCAATACTCCCGTTGCGGCTGCCTCTCTGAGCGGCCTTGTCAGATCCAGGAATTCTATGTCCGAAGAAATCTCCCGGAGGATCGGCTCGACTATGTCCGGCATGTCATTGAGCGGCCAAGCCTGCATTTCCACCGTCGATGGTTCAAAATTTGTCAACCCCTGATGCACCCGATAGCTGACCGGCGCAAAGGCCACGATGAAGCGAATGCCTTGTTCGCGACAGAGCTCATGCGCTTCAGTCAAAATAGAACGTAGCCGTTCGAGCCGCAGCCGATCCGTAGGCTTGAGAAGGGTCGGCTTCTCCCAGAAAAACAACTCGGCTTGCTTCCCGTCGGCCCCCTGAAACGTTCCCCGGAATTGCAAAAACGTTCGATGGGGCACGCATGTTTCTGTCACCTTCCTTGACAGGACCAGAAGATTGCGGGTCAGCGACCGCATCCAATAATCGTCATACGAAGCCCGTACCTTCGGCAGCATCGTGTCTGACTCATCTACCTCAGGATTCAACTGAAGGAGATCGTTGCCCTCGAAGAACATCCACACAATTGTCTTAGGTTGCAAGCTCAGCGCATAGCGCTTGAGCACAATCAGCTCCTGCTCTGGTCCATAGCCGCTGATCCCTAAATTGGCGACAGAAGAGCCCAGTGATTCTCTCAAGGCAGTGGTCAACAAGGCCGAGGTGGGCAGCATCGGCGATTCCACATAGGAATCGCCGATCACCACGACTTCCGCACGGTCCATATCTTCTTCGTTTCGAAATCCATTCTGATCATAGCGAAGATCGAACGCTTCAGGTGTATTAGGAGGAAGGCAGAGCGCCTCTCCAATGTTTCCCCGCACAAACTTTCCTTGTTCACGGTAATGCGGTACATGCCGATAGACAAGCTCCGTATCGGGAATATACCCGGGGCGGTCCCACCAATCCCGCCCTGGGGTACCCAGCAAAACTTGATAGTTTACGAGCCCGAGCATTCCGGGAATTTCTGCCGCACCGAGAATGATCACGCCCGCCAACGTCATGAGGACAAATCGTGCCTGAATTTCATGTCGAGGGAGGCCGGATAAGAATACGTAGAGTCCCCAAGCCAACAAATAGCCGGCCATCAGCTTCTCGATGAGATGCCCCGTACTGGTGACCTCAAACATCCCCAACACGGCAGATCCGCATATAAAAATGGCCAGCGTCATGAGCGCTGCTATACCCTTGAGCACTGACGGACCTCCTCACCGATGCGACTGGTCACCGGCACAACTCCGCATGACGACAAGTTCCTCTGCGACCAGCCTCACACTCACAGACTCTGGACGAATGCCGGCGCCATGGTGCGAGTCACCTGGCGGCCCTATGAATTGCATTGCCTAGATTAACACTTGTCCAGCTCCACTGGACAGAGCAAAGGTGTCGTTTTCCAAAGAAAGAAGCCACTGGGGAAAATCCTAGGACTCTCAGATCAGCCTTTTACCCTCGAATGCCTAACCTGTAACGGCTGATTTGATGGGCAAAAGGACTCGAACGGAAGCCTCGGGCTGCTTGAGACTGGTCGCCAAACATGCTACAGGTAACCGGTGAGCCGGGCGCTGGCTCGATACTGCCGTTCCCCAACGGCGAGCACTTTAGGGATGACGCCGTGCCAAAGAAGCCTGTCGCGCAACCCAAGCCCTCCTCCGTCAAAGCAGAAGTGCACGTCGGGGACATTGTTCGCCACCTACGAAAAACTCACCACCTCTCTGTGCGCACGCTCGCCGACAAATGCGGCTTCTCTCCCAGTTTCATTTCACAAGTTGAGCTGCGCCAGGCTTCGCCCTCAATTGCCTCCACCGAGCGGATCTCTTCTGCGTTAGGTGTCACCCTTGGAGAATTCTTTCGGGCCGTGGATCCACCCTTGCCGGCAATTATCCGGTCCAATGCCCGGTCGGTCGTCCAGAGCGAATGGTCCCGTGCAAAGATCGAAGCGCTCGGGCCGTTTAACAAAGACAGTCAGTTGGAACCGATGGTCATTACCATCCAACCAGGTGGAAGGAGCGGGCATAAACCCTATGCGCGGCGAGCAGAACAATTGGCGGTGGTACTCAAGGGGACCGTCGAATTGACGCTCGAGGAAGACATTCACGACCTCAAGCGAGGTGATGCCGCCGGCATTCCTGCAGGCAGCCGGCACTGCTGGCGGAACAAAAGCCAGAGACCGGCTCAAATTCTCATCGTCACTGCCCACCGAGCGTTCTAATTCACCGTCGCAACGTCGACGCCAGCCGGTGCGCTCGCGATCCGCGAGCCTTGCGGGCCCAAACTTGATCGCAAGAATTCGAGTGAGCATGACGAGGAAGACAGGGTCCCAATGGACGAGCGTTTGACCGGCAGAATGAGAAGGGGCGACACCACCGGGAGGAGGATGCTTGTCAGGTGCGCAGGAGAGCCATGACGCTCAAGCAGACCAGCAGGTTGTTAATGGCATGCCCGATCATCCCCGGCAATAAGCTGCCGGTTCGTTCATAGGCCCAGGCCCACATGAGACCACTCCAAAAAACGCTGAGGAATCCGATCAATCCATACCCGTGTGCCAGGGCAAACAACGCGGCGCTGAGCATGGCAGCCGGACCCCAGTGAAACCGCCGGCGGAGCACGCCGAACAGCAGGCCGCGAAACGCCAGTTCTTCGAAGACGGGCGCAAAGAGCACATATTCCATCAGACTGACAGCCAGGGTGGGCGGCGTCCCCCACACCAGGTCGGCATCGAACCACTCTGTCCAATGACTGACCAGATTTAACGGTTCGGCGATCCGGCCCATCACCCACTCGCCTATAAGCCCGCAGGACACAACTGCTAGAACCGCAAGTCCCAATTGTCCCAGGTGGCCTGGTTCGATGCGCAACCCGAACCCTCTCCAGAAGGACTGTCGTTGCGGCCGAAGCAAATGATAGTAGGCCAGCGCTAACAAGGGGAGGTTCGACAACGGCACGGCCAAGACCCGCAGTGACGGATAATCGCCGGCGGCATACAGAAATGCCACGGTCAGCAGAGCACCCACGGCGCCGCCGCGCAGTAGAACGCCCGCGCCTAAGCGGCCGGCCCACAACGGCGGAAGCTCAGCGGATCCCACACGAAACATCCTCATGCGTTTCCTCCGCCACATCCACCACACCAGGACCAGCAAGCCCATGATTATCAGCGCAAGTTCGAGAGCCGCAAAGGCCCGCGAGCGCCATAGGAGGGTGTTCACTCGTTCCAGCGAAGCAGCCTCTATCGTGGCCATCAACGGCCGGTCTCCCGACCGTTCGGCAATACGAGTCGCGAGTCGGCTGTAAAACCATCCCGTAAGAGGCTGCTCCGCCAGGTGGGCTTGCAACTCGAAGGCAGAGGCGGCAGACAGGGGAGGATCCCCATAACCTGCCTGCAGGAGCCTGACAAACGCCGGGTACGGCTCACTCTGCCGCCCCCATCGCGAGATTTTGTGTTGGATATCTCGAACGCGTCCCGCTTCACCCTCCAAGATCGCCAGGTGCAAATCCACGAAGGGATCCGGAGATTCTTCCGCTAGTTCACGATACCAATCGATGGCTTGCGCGCGATCGTTCGCATCGCTCCCCATTGTCGCCCCATAAAGAAACTGTTCCCAAACCGGCAGGGTCTTCAGCCCCTCCTCGAGATCCATCAACCGGCCCATCATGTGACTGAGCGCCCGTTCGACATTCGGCACACGATCGACCCGCGGCACATCGAAAGACAACCGGGCAACTACGGCGATCGACGCACAGAGGACGACCGCGGACAACAGGGTGATCGCTCTCGAAAAACCGGGGTTGTAGGGGTTCGGCGGTGGTGGCGCACCGACGCAGGGAATCGGCGGCGCAGCCTCGTTCGATGTCGATAGGATTGGTTCGTACGCGTCCACGGGATCCTCGCGAGCGCCGGAGTATATACTATCGGTCTTTCGAGAGGAGAAACTGAATCGCGGTTTTCTGTGAAGTCTTCCAAGTAAACCCATCGACAATCCCTGGCCGAACCCCATCTTGATTCGTTATACTAACCCGCATGATTCATGACGGTTCGTCGCGAAGACGCCGCTAGAGCCGTGATGGCAGTAGAGACGCGCGTGAGTCCTGCGAGCCAGGCCGCGCTTGGAAGAGCGGCCCCGAAGACCGGCCAGTACCACCGCGCGTAATGGACAGGGATGATCGACTCCGACAATGAGTAGTACCTCCCAGTACCAGGACTTCATTCCACCGCACCGCCTACTCATGGGCCCGGGTCCGAGCATGGTGCACCCCCGTGTGCTGCACGCACTTTCATTGCCGCTTCTCGGACATCTCGACCCGGTGTTTCTCGGCCTCATGAATGAAATTCAGGCCCTGCTCCGCTTGACGTTCCAGACTCAGAACGACTTTACCATCGCCCTGCCGGGGACCGGATCTGCCGGAATGGAGGCCGTCATCTCGAATCTGATCGAGCCAGGCGATACCGCCATTGTGGGCGTCAACGGCGTCTTTGGATCCCGCCTGGCGACGATGATCGAACGCCATGGAGGCACTGCCCTCCGCATCGAAATGCCGTGGGGAACCACGATTCCTATAGAAGTATTGCAGGACCGGCTCTCCGACTCTCCTCCGGTCAAAGCCGTCGTCCTGGTCCATGCCGAAACGTCGACCGGCGTTTGGCAACCGCTGCACGAAGTGGGTGCTTTGTGCCGTCAGCATGATACGTTAATGATTATCGATGCCGTCACCTCGCTCGGAGGCGTCCCGGTGGAGGTCGATGCGTGGGGAATCGATGCCTGTTATAGCGGCACCCAAAAATGCCTAAGCTGTTCTCCCGGACTCGCTCCGCTGACCTTGAGTCCGCGTGCCGTACGCGCCCTCCGACAGCGGCGTACACCCTGTCACAGCTGGTACCTTGATCTATCCCTGATCGCCGAATATTGGGACGGCCACAGCCGGGCGTATCATCATACCGCCCCGATCTCAATGCTCTATGGATTGCACGAAGCCTTACGGCTCGTGCATGAAGAGGGGCTGGCCGCTCGTATCACCCGCCACCAGTTGAACGGCGACGCGTTGATGGCAGGACTTGAGACGCTGGACCTAAAGCCGCTTCCTCCCCCCGGCCATCGACTCCCGATGCTCAACTGTGTCACGCTACCCGATCAGATTGATGACACGATGGTCAGAACAACGCTCCTGAAGGATTACGGCATTGAAATCGGCGGCGGGCTGGGGCCCCTGCGGGGACAAGTGTGGCGCATCGGTCTTATGGGCGAATCCTGTCAACCAGCGCATGTCCTGACGTTCGTCAATGCCTTGGAAGAGATTTTTGCCGGCCACGGGTGGCTCAGGCATCCCGGTCGCGCAGCGCAAGCGGCAATGGAAACCTATACCGAGTTCCAGCGGTCAGCGAGGAGGAGTGCATGAGTCGAAGCGGATTATGGATCGTGGCAGCCGGGGTGGCAGGTTTCGTGGCTGCCATCACGTATTGGGTCATCGCCCTCGCAGTCGCCGAATCGCGCAAGGCCGATATGGTGTCACCCGAACGCGTCACCGGCTTCATTCAAGCCGTGATCGATGCGAATCGCGCCAACTACACCCAGAACGTCGTCGACAAGTTACATAAGCAAGGCGTCGTCGAGGCGCTCGAACATTGGAAAGAAGAGAAAGGCCTGCCCCTACCGGCTCAATTTCTGCTCGAATCCGGCCGGCTGGTCGCGCAGAAAGATCTGAAACTCAGTTTCCGGCTAGCCAGTCTGACGCCGATTTATGTGTGGAATGGACCGAACAGCGACTTTGAGCGGCGCGGGTTGGAAGCCGTCATGAAGAGCCCCGATAAACCCTTCACGGGGTTCTACCAACAGGCCGGAGTCCGTTATTTTCAAGGGATCTATGCGGACCGCGCGGTGTCGGATAGCTGCGTGTCCTGCCACAATGCCCACGTCAACAGCCCGCGCCGTGACTATAAGCTGAACGACATCATGGGCGGCATCATCATCACCATTCCCATCAGCGAGGCGTCATGACCGTCGTCGTGCGCCAGATCCGTATCCTGAACGGCCTCGGCCATCGCGTTGAACGAGGCGCCCTTGTGATCGAGGGAAGCCGCATTCTGGCGGTCGGGCCTGATCACACGGTGCGCGCGCCCGCAGGAAGCCGCCGGATCGACGGCCGCGGGATGACGGTCATTCCCGGTCTGATCGATTGTCATGTCCACTTGTGTTTGGGGGCGGAAGCAGATGTGGTCGCCGCCGTGGAGCGAGAATCTTCGGCACTGACATTGTTGAAGGCGGCCGAATTGGCACGCCGCACCCTTCAGGCCGGGTTTACAACGGTGCGGGACGTGGGGTTTCGCGACCACGCCGTCTTTGCGTTGAAACAGGCCATCGAGTCGGGCATGACTCCCGGGCCCCGCATCCTTGCCGCCGGTCTCGCGATCTGCATGCCGGGTGGTCATGCCCGGTTCATCGGGCGCGAGGCAGCTGGTGTCGACGCCGTTCGGTCGGCAGTGCAGGATCAACTCGCCGCCGGCGCCGAGGTCATCAAGCTCATCGCCTCCGGAGGCGTGCTCACCCCCGGGACCTCACCGGACGACGCCCAGATGACCGTCGAAGAACTGACAGCCGCCGTTGAAGTCGCCGTGGCGCATGGCCGGCATGTCGCAGCTCATGCTCACGGCGCTACCGGGATGAAGAACGCGTTGCGTGCCGGCGTGCATTCCATCGAACACGCCACACTCATGGACGACGACGCGGCCGAGATGATGACCCAACGCGGTGTCTTCATGGTGCCCACGCTATCCGCTCTCGCCACCACCGCGGCTTGTCCGGCTGATTGCGGCATTCCCGACAGCGCCCGCACGAAAGCCAGAAATATGGTGACGCAGCATGAAAAGAGTTTTCGCGCTGCCGTGAGACGGGGAATTCCCATTGCGTTCGGCACGGATGCGGGAACCCCCTTTAACGATCACGGAGAAAATGCGCAGGAATTGGAACGGATGGTCGCGTTGGGGATGGCTCCGATGGAGGCGATCATGACAAGCACCTCCGCCGCCGCGCGCTTGCTCGGCCTCGATCAGGAGATCGGCACCATTGCCGCCGGGAAACAGGCGGACTTGTTGTTCGTGGAGGGGAATCCGCTCAGAAATATCGGAGTGTTGTTAAAGAAAGAGCGGATCGCGGGCGTCATGCAGCGCGGTCGATTTGTGGCAGGACAGCTGATGAACGCCTAAAAGGCAAAGCGTGCGTTGCCGGTAATGAGGTTTTCTCCATGACGTATAATTTAGATTTCTTCTTTCAGTATGTAGGGTTATCGTCGTTCGTATAACAATTCCAGCGCCATCGCAAATCCGTTGATCCGGCCTTTTCGAAACACGTCCTCCAGCCGGCCTCGAAGCGCACGAAGGCCGCCTTCGTCCCCTCGAGCCACGACCGCCTGCGACACCATCATCTGAAGCGCGACCTCGAGGAGACGCTGTTTTCGCTTCTCCATGTCCGGAGTGAGAAATTCGTCCATCACTTCAGCCGCGCGCGCCTCCACGATGGAGACCTTGAATGAGTCGTATCCTTGCTGGGCAACCGTACGTTCGCGGACAATCTCGAGCTCGGATTTCACCCGTGATAGCATCTTCATCAAGACGGCGAAGACCTCTTTGCGCCCTTCGTCGAAAAGCTTCTTCTCCATTTCATCGAGGATGAAGGAGGGATCCACCGCCTCGTTCCGCGTCTCCTCCCCCCAATGCAACCGATCATAGGTGCGCCGGCTCTCCGGATCGCCCAAGACCTCATACGCGGAGTTGATCTCACGGATTTTCTCTTCCGCCTTGGAACTGTTGGGATTGCGATCGGGATGATGCTGGAAGACGAGCTTGCGGTAGGCTTTTTTGATGTCGTCGTCGGTAATGTCGCGCGAGACACCGAGAACACGATAATAATCCACCCGAGGCATGTTGGAGGCGACTATACCACGTCCTCTTCAACACGTTCACCTTGACAGCGTACTTTCTCCACCGTAGCCTTGCGCGGCATCGACGCCTTCGCATGAGGCATGGGGAAAAATTAGCGTGGCTTGGACCCGGGGTGTGACGAGATATCAATGGTTGGTTTTGTTCGTCGCGTGGCTCGGCTGGGTATTCGATGCCATGGACGCAACCATTTATGCCATCGTGCTCCATCCTGCTCTACATGACTTGTTGCTAGCGGGCGCCTCCGGCGGCACGGTCACCTCCGAACAGATCGGCTGGTACGGCGGCATTGTCTTTTCCATTTTCCTGATCGGCTGGGCTCTCGGGGGCATCTGCTTCGGCATCGCCGCCGATCACTTCGGGCGAACGAGGACCCTCATCGCGACCATTCTGATTTATGCGATCTTCACGGGCTTAGCCGCGCTGGCGCAAGAGTGGTGGCACCTCGCGATCTATCGCTTCCTCACCGCACTCGGGATCGGCGGCGAATGGGCGGCCGGGGCGGCGATCGTCGCGGAAACCTGGCCCGAAGACAAACGCGCCAGAGCGGCAGGCATCTTACAATCAGCCTGGGCCGCCGGATTTTTTCTTGCGGCAACCTTCAACCTCCTACTGAAAGATTACGGATGGCGAGCCCTCTTTCTCGTGGGCGTCCTGCCGGCCTTCGTCGCCCTGCTCGTGCGTTGGTGGGTAAAAGAACCGGAGCGATGGGTCCATGCACATGCCCGTGAGAGGGGGGCGGCTCGCACCGGCCTCACGCATCTTGCAGAATTGTTTCAGCCGGCATTGATCCGCGGCACGTTGGCCGGCTCCGCCCTGGCCTTCGTAGCAGTATTCGGACTTTGGGGCGCGACCAATTGGGCACCCACCTTAGTCCGCGCCATGCCCGACCTTCAGGGACAGGACGCCGCCACCCTGACAAAAAACGTGAGTTACGCCATTATGGCACTCAACGCGGGCGCCTTATTCGGCTACCTGGGATTCGGGCCGCTGGCCGACCGATTCGGACGCCGGCCTGTCTTTGCCTTCATGTGCCTCGGCAGCCTCATCATGCTGCCGGTCACCTATTTCGTGCCGCACAGCTATGCCGACGTCTTGCTGCTGCTGCCGGTTCTCGGTTTTTTCAACAACGGCATCTTCAGCGGCTTTCCCATTTATCTTCCCGAGCTCTATCCGACACGGTTGCGGGCGACCGGCGCCGGCTTCTGCTTCAACGCGGGCCGCGTGCTCGCCTCTGCGGCGCCCTTTGTCACCGGCTGGCTCGTCACGATGCTCGGCTCCTTCAACAAAGCCGCCGGGACCATCGCCTTAATCTATTTGCTGGGTTTGCTGGTGCTCCCCTTTGCGCCGGAAACCAAAGGAAAACCGTTACCGGAATGACCACCCGGGGTTCGAACACCGGTCCATCGCCGAAAAACCTGTGAACCTCATCCCACACATTCTGCCGGTCGATGAGCAGGGTCTCACCGTCGAGTTCGGGGAGACCATCGATCGCCGGATCAATGAGCCGGTCTTGGCTTGTATCGTTGCGGTAGCGCGGGCCACAATCCGTGACGTCATGGAAGTGATGTCCACTTGGGATAGCCCTGGATTTCCCTGTTTGGGTCATGGGCGGACGCCGGTCCGCCTGATCAGCTGTAACAGGCCCCGACCTTTTTCCGAACACCGCTGGAGACCAGGTGCAGTGTATATCCATCGACAGGGAGGGATTCCGGAGCTTTCTCCGGACAACACATGAATAACCGACGTTCCATCGACCTCAATTGCGATCTGGGAGAAACCACGACGCCGGAGCAGATGGATGTGGAAGCTCGCCTCATGGCCTATGCGACGTCCGTGAATATCGCCTGCGGCGCCCATGCAAGTGATGCCACGCTGATGCGCCGTTCCGTTCAACTGGCTCAGCAGCATGATCTGGCGATCGGC
The DNA here is from genome assembly GCA_013696305.1 of Nitrospira sp. GTDB lineage: Bacteria > Nitrospirota > Nitrospiria > Nitrospirales > Nitrospiraceae > Nitrospira_A. The sequence continues at coordinate 5,331 of JACCYV010000220.1, read as the reverse complement.
GCACATCCGGGGTTACCGGATCGAGAGACACGTGGCTTAATGGAGCAGGCGTTGCTCCGCGGATTGGTGCAGGAGATGATCCTGTCGCAGGTGGGTGAGTTGATGTCCATCTGTCAGGCCGAGGGCCTTCGACTCTCACATGTCAAACCGCACGGAGCGCTCTACAATATGGCCGCGCGTGATCGTTCTCTCGCCGACGCCATTGCCGCAGGCGTGGCGCAGACCGATCGGAGACTGATACTGGTGGGATTAGCCGGATCGGAGCTCCTCGAAGCCGGACAGGCGCGGGGCCTGACCGTTGCCGCCGAAGGATTTGCCGATCGGGCCTATCAGATCGACGGTCGACTGGTGCCGCGTGAGGAAGAGGGCGCCCTCATTCATGATGAATCGACCGTTGTCTCCCGGGCACACTCGTTGATCCATGAGGGTACGATTCCGGCCATCGACGGCTCATTACTTCACCTCCGCATCGACACGCTCTGTCTGCACGGAAACACTCCCGGCGCGGTACGGCTGGCCCATGCACTGCGAAACATGTTCGAGGATGGGAGGATTTCCGTTGTGCGGTTGGACCATTCCGCCTGACCAGCCGATCGTCCGTATCTTGGGCACCGATCTGTTCACCGTCATCTGGAACCGGGTCGTTACGGCTATCAAAGATTCGGCGTGTCGGTCAGCGGCGCGATAGATCGTTGGGCCTTCGTGGTCGGAAATCGTTTACTCGTCGGGAGTTCCTAGGGGGTGATCTCTGAATCCGACCGGAAGGGCTACTTACGCGGGGCAGCTCTGATAAACAGAAGAGCACCCGATATCGTTTCCCGATACCATGACCTTCGGTGCCATTCAGATACCGGCCGATCGACAACCGGTCTTACTCATGGCAGACTCTCAGACATACGGTGGATATCTCGATGATCGCAGCCGACCGCTCTCTGGCAGCACAATTGTCTCCGGAGATGGCCTTTCGTTCGTGGTGGTTACTTCGGACAAGGCCTCTGTCTCTTTCGGTCGACCTACGCCGGACTGGACCGCCCATGTCACCGTGCAGTGTTCCCGGCTTCAGCGCGTTCTGTAGAGAAAGCAGCCATCTTCATTTTGTTGAGTCCTTGACAATGCCCTGAAGCGATCTATTATATGTTTATATGGACACCCCTCTTGCTCCTCGGCAGATTACTCACGATGAGAAAAAGGCGGCCGAAGCCGCCTTTACTGGTCGCCCATTCAATCCAAAATGGTCCGACGCGGCTCGCATCGTCTATGACGGTATTCTTGCCGCGATCGGAAAAGATGTTCAGGCCGTCGCTGTAAACGACGAGCTGGAGCCGGTTGAGCCGCTGGCTTAACTCATCGTAAAGCGCGACTCGTGTTGCGGGATGGTGCATACGTCTGCAATCGGTTGCACCTCTCTTCCCGGACTACCTCGTTCCATCTGCGCCTCTTCCCATTGATAAGGGACAGCACCGGTTATGTGCAATGATTGAACGCTGTCGCCCGGATCTCTCAATAACCCCAACCTGACGATTCATCTACACCTCACCCCTACAGAACGAGGCCCGGAATACAGAGCCACGGGACCTTGGCACGAAAATCGGCTGCGCCCCTCGGCGAGATAAAACTCCCAACGGTGCGGCGGCGACACTACGAGCGGACGGAATGAGAGGACGTAGGTGAATCCACCTGAACCATGATTGGCGCCGGCACCGCCCGCGAACACATGAGCGACTGGAGCCACGATGCCTGAGGAAATATCCATATGGACACCACACCACAATTCCACCTGCTCGAAAAAACAAAGATCCCCGCGCAGGTCACCCACATCCAAAACCACATGAAAGCGACGAACGGTGCCATGCCGTTCCCGGCAACAGGTCGACGACCGCATGGGCAGCGGTAAGACCATCCGTATCCAGGCAGCGTTCGACGCCGCCCATGTCTGGTCCGTAGTACGGTTGCAGTCACTCTCGGACGGGTAGTATGGTGAAAGAAGAACGGAAACGATTTGCAGACGGATCGATCGCATGACACCTTGCTGCCAGCACCATCGTCGGCTTGTCACCTGTATGGCGATAGGGGTAGCCACACTCGCAATCGGCTGTACCACGCTCCCCTTTTATCCGGCGCCGGTTGTCCCGACGAAGTCCCCGCTCCCCTATACCGCGCAGGTGCGATTGACGGAACTTGCCGCCTACATGGTTGAACCAGGAGCGACTCTTAAGCAGGATCCTAACTTACAAAACACGGTGACGCAGGCCAAGGCCGTTCCCGCTATATCGGCGGAGGAGTGGGACAAGTCGATTGTCGACTATGTGACCGCCCGTCAGACGTTTCGCAAAATTGTGCCTGACGGTGTGGCGGATGTGATTGTGGTATTACGGATCTTTATATTCATCGATCCAGGTCTCAAATCTGAGTTTAGCCATACCTACATTGCAAAAGCCGACGCGGTTTTGAAAGACCCTCGTAATGGAAGCGGCCTCGCGACCTATGCCGGTTTTGGAAAAGCATTCGGCGTCGTCTCTCGAGTCTCTAAGGAAGACGATGAAGGTCCGATCAACAAATCGGTCCAGGCGGCGCTGAATGATTTATTCGGCAAGATTGAGGGCGACAGGCGGATCCTCCCTTAGCCCGCACGGTTCTCCTCCACTAATCGCGCGATCAGGTCGCGTTCCTCCGCTTCACTCGACACCGATCCATCTAACCGCGCCTCTGTCAAACGCGCCAGGATCGCGCTGTATTGCGGGCCTGGTGTGAAGCCGAGCACTTTCAGCTGTTTCCCCTTCAACACAGGTCTGACAGTCCGATACGTCGTGAGATAGGCGGAAATCTCGCGCTTCGCCGACGCCGAGGTATTCTTCGACAGCAAAAACACGAGGAACTCGTCTGACAGTCCGGTAAGCAACCGGACCGTTTCAGATGGACGGAGAGGCGGACGTCGGCTCAGTTGTCGGCAGACGTGCTGCGCAGCGAACCGCGCCGCGGTAATGTCAGTTCGTTCTGATTCCGTGAAGGGAAATCGTTCGAGCACCTCCTGAACGGCTGGCTCCGGCAAGGCTTCGGCAAGTGTCATTACGTACAATAGCCACGGACTGATCGTCTGATCAACACAAAAGATCTTGTACCACACCAGTCTCTCTTCGATCTCGATCAGGCGCCGGTTCAGACGGCTCGACCAGCTCAGCGTCGGATGAATAGACCGCAAGAGATCGAAATCCGCCAGCCGGCGGACGGCATGCCGTGGCGTCCGCTCGGAAAACAGGTAACGTAGCTCATTCAACAGCCGCCGACCGGATAGGCGAGGGAACAACTCCATCTTGACCGCGCCTTTGATCAATGCCAGCGTCTCCTGACCCAAATGAAAGCCGAAACGCAATTCGAAGCGAATGGCGCGAAAGACTCGCGTCGGATCCTCCACAAAGCTCAGACTGTGGAGCACGCGGATAACGCGTGCTTTGAGATCACGCTGGCCGCCATAGAAGTCGATGAGTCGGCCGAACATGCGAGGATTGAGTCCGACCGCTAAGGCGTTGATGGTGAAATCCCGCCGATGGAGATCCTTTTTGATGGAGCACTGCTGGACCGTCGGCAGGGCGGTCGGGTACTCGTAATATTCCGTGCGGGCCGTTGCGACATCCAACTTGAAACCATCCGGCAACAGCAACACGGCCGTTCCAAAACGCTCGTGGGCTGTGACACGCCCGCCTTTGTCCTTGGCCAAGGCGCGGGCGAATGCAATTCCATCGCCTTCAACCACCAAGTCAATGTCGAGGCTGTCGATGCCGAGCAGGAGGTCACGTACAAATCCGCCGACGACGTAGATTGAAACTCCGCGTCGCTCTGCGAATTCACCCGTGGTTCGAAGCAGGTGCATGACCGCCTGGGGCAGGCGGTCATGCAGCAGCCCGCCGACCTGGCGCCGTCGCACTCCAGCCAAAGACTTCAATGCCATCCACGATTTTTGGTTAATTCGTTCAGCGGCGAGCAAATCAGTCCGTCTGAAGACTCCCACCGTTTCTCTCCATAGCGGAACGATATCGCTGCGTCAGAATAATGTTCAGATGCTCCTGAACTTCGACCGACGTCCGGTCGTGCACACTGACGGCTGTCGCAAGCATGCCCGCTTCTGCCGAATTCGCGCACGATCTACGCCATATCGAAAAGGAATCTTGCGGCCCATGAGATAGTAGATCTTACCAGACTGTACCAGGTCGTTCAGCCAGCCGAACAAATCGAGGCTTAGCGGAGGTTGCAGCGTCTCTTCCACAAGGTTCACATCGGCGCCCGCCCGCCGCACAAAGGCCGCAGCGCTCAGATCTCGTGCGATGGTGGATGGGTAGGAAGCGATCCCGTTTCATCGCACAGACCAAGCTCAAGAATCGTCCCTTCGAAAGACGTGATGGCCATGTGCTGCTCCTTCAGTCGCTCGACGAAAAGCCTCGTGATGGCGCCGGCCGCTTGTACCTGTCGCGGCGACATCAGCGACCATAATGATGCGTCTGCTTTCCGGCAGCATCACCGATTACACGGGGACCGAAGCTATGCACGTCCACGTTCGTGCGCGAATTGGAACCTTTCAGTGTACCCGGATGATCCGTGTATTGAACATCCATGGGAATCAGCAGTCGCACCTGCTCCAGTGTTACCCCCTTGAGCCGGTTGGTGTTCACTTCGTGTGTAGCAAGCGGATACCGCACCGCCTCCTGCGCACTGCCAGGGAAAATCAGCACCGCTCGGGCTAGAGTTCCGGGCGGCGACCATCGAGGTCGACTCGTCGAAATCTGCATGCAGGCATGTCGTAATTAGATCCATGTCGGCATTCTAACAGGATCGAATACGTCGATTCAGTCTTGCTCCTCAGTAACATAGTCCACCCCGGGTTCGCGAAGAGGCCCGACCATGCTGTCACGTAGCATGCCAATTGTCCGGTAGCACACATAATGATGCCGCCCACAAGCGAACTTGTGGGCGGCACGTTGCCATTCGGCACCGACCGCGGACACTGTAGTCCAGCCCCGCCTAGCCCGCCCGGAACATGCGCATGACGACAAGCCGCGGGGCTAAACTAGAAGGTTACCGCGGCTGAGCATCGTGCTTTTGACGAGCAATACGGTGTGACGCGCGATCCTGCGATTTCGCAATCTTGGACCGCTCTTTTTTCGTCACCACGCCATCGGACTTTGCCTTATCTTCCATCTTGTTGATATGTTCCTGCTGATTGCTCAGGCGATTGGCTTCCCGCTGATTCAGCTGACCGCTGGCAATTCCCTGATCAATCCGCTGCTCTTGATTCGTCTGTCGCTGATCAATCTTCGGCGTATTCGCCTGGCCAAACGC
>JACCYV010000184.1 GCA_013696305.1 Nitrospira sp. | reverse complement strand
AGAGGAGACCGGAATCCAGGAAAGAACCCCATAGCAAGGAAGAGGTCAAACCGAATCCTAAAGTCGTCGAATCCGGGAAGAAAATGAAAGAGGACATCGACAAGCTGGTCGATGAAATCGACGACGTGCTCGAAAAAAATGCCGAAGAGTTCGTGAAGAACTATGTGCAAAAGGGAGGGGAATAAATCCCCTCCCTTTTTAGTTATGCGTGCTCCGTTTCAGTCCTTCCCTAAAGACCCGAGTATTCGCCTATCCACCGCAGAGCTGATTGGTATCGCGTCATGTGTCTCGCGCCTGACGGGACAATCCCCGTTTGACAAAGATGGCGTGAGTCGATAATATTCCCCTTACTTCTCAGTAACTTCTGAATATTCCCGATCGAAAAAGAGGATCCATGCAGGAAAGACTGTGGGTGTTCCGACCGTCGGATATCGCATTGCAGAACCATCTGTCACGCCTTCTGTCGATCTCAGCCGTGACGGCATCGGTGTTATTGGCCCGCGGAGTGACGACTGTCGATGAGGGAAACCGATGGATGTCCTGCGCTCAAGACCATCTGCACGATCCTTTCTTGATTCCCGACATGGAGCAGGCTGTCGAGCGGATGCACGTGGCGCTGTCCCGGCAGGAGCGGGTGTGTTTCTACGGAGACTATGATGTCGATGGGGTTTCGGCTACGAGTCTCTATCTGTCGTTTTATCTGGGCCTTGGGGGCCATGCCTGTGGGTATATTCCGCATCGTGTTCGCGAAGGATATGGTCTGAATGAGGGGGCGGTACGACGTTTGGCACAAGAAGGAGTCACGCTGTTGGTGACATCCGATTGCGGCACGACGTCGCACCATGAAATTGTGGTCGCCAAACAGCTCGGTATGGATGTGGTGGTGACGGACCACCATCAGACCGACGCCACCATGCCTCCGGCCCTCGCCGTGCTCAATCCGCACCGGCGTGACGCGATCTATCCGTTCAAGGGACTCTGTTCGGCCGGATTGGCTTATAAGGTGGTGTCGGCCTATCAGCAGAAGTATGGCTCCGGTGACGTGGCCCCGGAATCTTGTTTGGATCTCGTGGCCCTGGCGACAGTGGCCGACGTTGTGCCGCTCCAGGATGAGAATCGCATTCTAGTTCGAGAAGGACTCACACAGATCACCCGGGGCGACCGTTGCGGCCTTCGCGCATTGAAGCACGTGGCCGGGATCACAAAAGCCTGTACAAGCGAAACCATCGGGTTTCGCCTGGGGCCCCGCTTGAATGCGGCCGGCCGCTTGGACCATGCCATGGCCTGCGTGCGACTCTTGACGACGGAATCCGACCAGGAGGCCCTGCAGATTGCTGAACAGTTGGAGCAGCTCAATCGACAACGCCAGCAGATTGAAGGGGGAATTACCTGCGAGGCGGCCGCCGGTTTGAAGGAGGATGAGCTGGGAGCCGCGATCGTGCTGGGTTCACGCGATTGGCATGTGGGTGTCGTGGGGATTGTGGCGGCCCGGCTGGTGGATCGGTTTCATCGGCCGAGCATCGTCATCGCGATAGACGGTCAGGGGATCGGTAAAGGGTCGGCCAGGACTGTCGAGGGCTTCGATCTCTATCGGGGTTTATCGGAGTGCCGGGATGTGCTGGAGGGCTATGGCGGCCATCCGAGCGCGGCGGGGTTGACCATTAAGGAATCGCGCCTGGAGGAGTTTCGTCGACGATTCTGCGAGGTGGCTGCACAATGGGCCGGCGCCGCTCGTACCGTGCCGACGCTGCACGTCGATGCCGAGGTGAATCTCACAGACGTCAATTTCGGGTTGATCCAGGAATTCGAATCCCTGCATCCCTTTGGGGCGGGCAATCCGGAACCGACGTTGGCGGTCCGCGGTCTCGATGTTGTGGAGGCGCGTGTGGTTGGCGAGAAACATCTCAAGCTGCGTGTCCGGCAGGGCCGGTCGTATATTTTTGATAGTATTGGTTTCCGCATGGGGTCGTTGGAAGCTCTGGGACTCAGGGCAGGGAGGCCGCTGGATTTAGCATTTAGTCCTGAGCGCAACCACTGGAATGGTCTCGATCGTGTGCAGTTGCGCATCAAGGCTCTCCGCATGAGTGGTGAGGTGTCTTAAGTATGCCGCACGAGACGGTGACAGAACTCGAACAGTTGATCGAGCGAGTGAAAAGCTACAACATCGAGGCCGATCTTGACCTCGTGCGCCGGGCGTATGATTTTTCAGCCAAAGCGCATAAAGGACAAACGCGGCGATCAGGCGAGCCGTATCTGCAACACCCCCTCGCGGTTGCCGGCCTGCTGACACACCTCAAGACCGACGTCACGGCCATCGTTGCCGGCCTCCTGCACGACACGCTGGAAGATACCCTGGCCACGCCCCTTGAATTGGAACAGCGGTTCGGGAAGGACGTGGTGCATTTGGTTGACGGCGTCACCAAGATCGGCAAGATTACATCTCGCAACTATGAAGAAAAGCAGGCGGAGAATTTCCGTAAGATGTTGCTGTCGATGGCGGACGATATTCGCGTCGTCCTCATCAAACTGGCAGATCGGTTGCACAATATGCGGACTCTCGAATATCTCAACGAACATAAGCGACAGGAAATCGCCCAAGAGACGCTGGAAATTTACGCTCCACTCGCCAACCGGCTTGGGATCGGCTGGATTAAGAACGAACTCGAAGATCTCTGCCTGAAACATCTGAAGCCGGACGTCTACGAATCCTTGCGGGTTCGCGTGGCGAAGCGAGACGATGACCGGCAGCAATATATTCTGGAAGTCATCGATGTCGTGAAGACGGCTATGGCCGAGGCGGGTTTGTCGGGTGAATTATCCGGACGGCCGAAGCACTTATACGGTATTTATCAGAAAATGGAAAAGCAGTCGATTTCGTTCGAGGAAGTATACGATCTGGCGGCGCTCCGCATCATTACCGACATCAAGATGAACTGTTATGCACTGGTGGGTGTAATTCATTCGCTCTGGCGGCCGTTGCCAGGCCGTTTCAAGGATTACATTGCCATTCCCAAATCCAACCTCTACCAGTCGCTGCATACCACTGTGGTAGGGCCCAAGGGGGAACATGTCGAGTTTCAAATCCGTACGGAGGAAATGCACCGGGTATCGGAGCAGGGTATTGCCGCGCATTGGAAGTACAAAGAACATGGGCGCATCGATGAGAAAGACGGGAAAGTCTTCAGCTGGTTACGGCAGTTCGTGGAATGGAATCAAGATCTGTCGGACAATCGCCAGTTTATGGATTCGGTGAAGCTCGATCTTTTCCACGATGTTGTCTACGTGTTTACACCGCAAGGCATGGTGAAGGAGCTGCCGAAAGGCTCCACTCCGGTAGATTTTGCCTATTCCGTTCATACCGAGATCGGAGACCACTGTGTCGGCGCCAAGGTCAATGGGAAGATCGTCCCCCTGAAACATTCAATGGAGAGCGGGGATATGGTGGAGATTTTGACCGCCGCCA
>JACCYV010000022.1 GCA_013696305.1 Nitrospira sp. | reverse complement strand
CCAACCAGGGCCTGCGCATCAATGACGATCAGAATTCGCTCAAAGCCGGGGAGCGCGGGCCGTCGCTGTTAGAAGACTTCCACCTGAGAGAGAAAATCACCCACTTCGACCACGAACGGATTCCCGAGCGGGTCGTCCACGCGCGGGGGGCCGGGGCGCATGGCGTGTTTCAAGTCTATGCATCACAGGCCTCTTATACCAAAGCCAAGTTTCTTCAAGACCCTTCTGTAGAGACCCCGGTATTCGTCAGATTCTCCACGGTGGTCGGATCGCGCGGGTCAGCTGACCTAGCCCGAGATGTGCGGGGTTTTGCGGTGAAGTTTTATACGGAAGAGGGAATCTTCGATCTGGTCGGCAATAACATACCGGTATTTTTCATCCAGGATGGGGTGAAGTTCCCGGACCTGGTGCATGCGATCAAGCCGGAGCCGCATAATGAAATGCCGCAGGCCGCATCGGCGCACGACACCTTTTGGGATTTCATTTCGCTGATGCCGGAATCGATGCACATGATTTTATGGGTGATGTCGGATCGAGCGATTCCTCGAAGCTTTCGCATGATGGAAGGGTTTGGCGTTCATACCTTCCGCCTCATCGATGACAAAAACCAATCCCGTTTTGTGAAATTTCACTGGAAGCCTCTCTTGGGACTGCATTCGGTGGTGTGGGATGAAGCCCAGAAAATTTCCGGGTTGGATCCGGATTTTCACCGGCGTGATTTATGGGAATCGATCGAAAACGGGGACTTTCCCGAATGGGAATTAGGCGTGCAGATTGTCGAAGAAAAGGACGAGGACGCCTTTGCCTTCGATCTTTTGGATCCGACGAAAATTATCCCGGAAGAGCTCGTTCCGGTGCGCCGCATCGGCAAGTTGACCCTCAATCGGAACCCTGAGAATTTTTTTGCCGAAACTGAACAGGTCGCGTTTCACCCCGGCCACGTGGTGTCCGGTATTGATTTCTCAAACGATCCCCTACTGCAAGGCCGCCTCTTTTCCTATACCGACACCCAACTGATTCGCCTCGGCGGCCCGAATTTTCACGAAATTCCCATAAACCGTCCCATCGCGCCCGTCCATAACAACCAGCGGGACGGTCACATGCGGCAAACGATCAACCAGGGCCGGGTGAGTTATCAGCCCAACTCGCTGGCGGGCGGATGTCCCATGCAGGCCAAGGGCAACATGGGGGGATTCATGAGTTATGCTGAAAACCTCCAAGGGCAAAAAGTGCGGGCGAGGAGTGAGAAGTTTTTTGACCACTTCACACAGGCGGCACTGTTCTGGAACAGCCAGTCGCACCCCGAAAAGGCGCACATCGTGCAGGCTCTTCGATTCGAACTGGGGAAAGTAGAGGTCCCCGCTATCCGCGAGCGGATGCTGGGATTGCTGGCCCAAGTCGATACCACCCTTGCAGGCCTTGTCGCACAGGGCCTCGGAGTGAAGGTCCCCGCCCTCATCAAGGGCCCGCTCAATATGAGCGTGCCGGCAGACGGCGACACGAAGCGCTTTCAACCCAAGCCGAGAATTCCCTCCCTCGAGCGCTCACCAGCCTTAAGCATGGCGAACACAGTCAAGGAAGGGATCGCCACTCGAAAGGTTGCCATACTTGCAGCCGAAGGCGTCGATGATGCGGCGGTCGCGGCCATGAAAAAAGCGCTGACAGCCGCCGGTGCCATGCCCAAAGTCGTTGCGCCGCGACTGGGAATATTACAGGGGCAAAAAGGCGCGGAAGTGAGTGTTGATTTCAGCTTTCTGACTGCGGGATCGGTCCTCTTCGACGCCGTCTACGTGCCTGGAGGAGCGTCGAGCGTCGAAATTCTCAAGGGAGATGCGAAGGCACTCGTCTTCATCAAGGAGGCCTATCTGCATTGCAAGACCATCGCCGCTACGGATGCCGGCATTGAGTTGTTGACCGCCGCGGACCTGGCCTCAGACAAAAGGGCGGTGAGTCATGCCGAAGGTGTGATGCAGGATCCCAATAAACTGTTTGGGGGCGATGAGGGAATCATCCTCGCCCGTGGCACGCAGACGAGTCAGGTGCCCATCAAATTTATTCAAGCCATCGCCCAGCATCGTCATTGGAGTCGAGAATCGAAAGGGCAAATGCCGGCGTGAAGAGAACAGGAGGGGCCGCCCCGAAGCCAGCCCGGACCATGCAGAAGCGGAAGTCTATACCAAGGAAACCATCTACCCCTAGAGGAGCAAACATGAAAAGGGACCAACTGAACGAACTGCTGTATCAAGCGTTAGAAACCGAAGCCGGAGGAGTACAAGTCTATGAGACGGCTATTCGATGCGCGGTGAATTCCGATCTCAAGGAAGAATGGCAGAAATATCTGGAGCAGACTCGAGATCACGAGCAAAAAATGCGCATGCTGATGGGAACCCTGGGGCTTGATCCGGCAAAGGAGACCCCCGGACGGCAGATCGTCCGGCACAAAGGCGAGTCCCTGGTAGAAGCGATGAAGATGGCGCTGAAGGGCAATAACCCTCAAGCGGCGCAGCTGGTAGCGGCGGAATGTGTCGTCAATGCCGAAACAAAGGACCATCAAAATTGGGAGCTGCTCGGTCAGGCAGCGGAGAAACTTGCAGGTGCGGAGGGTAAGGCGCTGAAGGATGTCTGTGAGCAAGTCGAAGATCAAGAGGACGAGCACCTGTACCATTCCATGGGTTGGTGCCGTGAGTTGTGGATTGAGTCATTGGGGCTGCCCGCAGTGCTGCCGCCTCCGGAGGAAGAAAAAAACGTGAAAACGGCCGGCGAGGCAGCGCAAGCGAAAAAATCGAGAAAGCCATGACGAACTCTTGAGAGACCGCTAAGTCGCACGAAGTACTTCTCGACATGATCGATGTAGCTATAGTTTGCGAAGGGAGAGAGTATGGCTTCGACAATTCTAAGATCACTGGCGGGCTTCACCTGCTCACTGCTCATGGGGGTTTCCGCTACTTACGCCGATTCTGAAGTCGCGGAGACGAAGCACCAGCTTCTGCCGGGGAATCGTATTCTCCTTGGCACGGTTGAAGAGGTGAGAAGCGACCAGGCGAAGATCAATACCGGCGAGGGGCAGCCTCGATTCATTCCCATGAATGTGCGAAAAGACAAGGGGCTGCTGGACTTAAAAAAGGGCGATCACGTTGAGCTGACCGTCAATGACCAAAATCTGCTCGTCGATGTGCATAAGGCTGGTGAGGCCAGCCACCATCGTGTCATTCGAGGTCAGCTAGCCGGCCCCATGGAAACCGGCCACGAAAAGGCAGTCATTCGAACTGGGGAAGGAAAAGAAGAATCTCACCAGGTCCAGTCGGGTGCAAGAAGCAAGGTGGCTTCGATTCCGGTCGGGGCTGATGTTACCTTTCTCATCGACGAGTTGGATAAGATCGTCGATGTGACGATGGGAACGACCGAATCGGTCCATCGCGCGGCGGAACTCGGGCAGCAAAAATCTCCACCCAAAGGAAACCTCAATCAAATCGTAGGCGTGATCACGAAGCCGTTGAAGGACAACACCATTGTGATTCGCACAGAGGGCGGCAAAGAACAGTCCTATGAGGTCCGCCCGCTCGTGCAGGAGCGACTTGCCAAGTTGTCCCGCGGCGACTCGGCCACATTGTTAGTGGATGAAGAACACAAAGTGACCGACGTGTCTTTCAACCAATCGGAGAAAAGCAGCCCGAAGCAAAAGTAAGGCTGCCGCATGCCGGGGCCCAGTCTTAGGGGGGAATGGTTCCGGCAGGACAGTCGATGTTCAGTACATAGGGGACTATGACCACGCCCATGCATGATTCTCCGCACACCTACCCGGATGGAATAATCCCGGTGCTGTCTGCCGCAGTGGTGCGTGCCAGTTCTGAGGCCGCGGGACACCCCGTAGGCCGGGCTTTTGATGGAACCTCCGGCCCCGGCGCATCCCAATGGATTGCCGGGGACGCGGGCGACCAGACTCTCATCATAGCTTTTCATCATCCTCAGACGATCGGGCACGTGACCATGGAAGTCGAGGAACGTGAAGTCGCGCGAACCCAGGAGGTGCAGCTCGCTTTCTCCAGCGACAATGGCGTGACGTACAGGGAGCTCGTGCGCCAGGAATTTAACTTTAGCCCCGACGGGACGACATGGGAACGTGAGATCTGGGCCATGGGCCAGGTCAATGTCACGCACGTGAGATTGGCGATTAAGCCGGACAAGGGCCGAAAAGACTTATTCGCGAAGCTGACTTCCCTCGTCCTCGTCGAAATACCGGCTCAATCCCAGCCCAATTCCTCCGGCAAAGTCGATTACCGCCAGATGTAGACTGTCCGCAATCGATGCCCGCCTTTTCCTCCTTTTCTATCCATTCGATAACTCCCGGCTTCCCTTCTGCTCCGCCGACATTTTTTAGGCATCAACTTGACCGGAGAACCACCTAGCGTTACCTCGCGGACATGTCGCCGCACGGCGACGAATCACCCTAATACGGGAGTGGTTATGAAGATCCTGCGAACCATGTCGAACCAGGGGTTGCTTCGGGAGCTGGAGCAGGTGTCCAAACGTTAAATGGAGTCCTCGGGGGACGAAGTCTGCCCCGCGCCGACCGGGGAAGAATCATGGCGATGGCCGATTGAGTTCCAGTCGTGGATGTCGTTGAAACGG
>JACCYV010000170.1 GCA_013696305.1 Nitrospira sp. | reverse complement strand
GGCTGAACAGCGGCTGATGAAAATGCCCGCGAACATCGTTCTCGGCTCACGACAAATCCTCAACGTACCCCTGGGGGTACGCCTCCGGTTTGCGTTCACCTGCGGCCTCGTTCACAGGCATTTTGATCAACCGCAAGATCGCATCCGATGAACGTCACTCCCAACGCACTGTGTTTCGGTGACGGTCTGCCGGGAGCAGGCGCGCCCTGTCATGTCACGCTGTCGGCCGATGGTCTGCGCCTCATTCCGCTCGAAGGTTCGCAACTCGCCGAAGAGTCGGTGGCATTTGCGGCCCTGACGGTCGCGTCCGGCGGGTTGGATCACGACCAGCTGGTCGTATCGTGGATGACCGGCGGTTCGACTTGTACGCTCTACTTGAAAGATCCGGCTATGATCGTGGCATTTCGCCGCACGGCGCCGTCCGGATTGACCGCCTCTCTGGAGCGTGCGGCGGATCATGTTCGCCGGGCACGGCACAGCCATCGTCTTTTTTGGGGCAGTGCCGCGGGGATTGTGGTCGGCCTCGGCCTATTGATCTGGTTCGGCTCCGATCTGATCGTCGAGTGGGCTGTCGCCAGAATTCCTATCGAGTGGGAACAGACACTCGGCGCAACGATCTATCAAGATGCCCTGTCCAAAGAAACGGTGCTCAAGGAGGGCCGCGAAGTTGACGCAGTGCAGGAAATGACTCAGCGCATGACTGATAAAATTCTTCACAACCCTTACAAGTTCCAGGTCTCCGTGGTGCAGAGTCCGGTCGTCAACGCCTTCGCGCTGCCCGGAGGCTATGTCGTGGTGTTCACCGGTTTGTTGAAGAAGGCGGAAAGCGGTGAAGAAGTAGCCGGCGTACTGAGTCATGAATTGAACCACGTGCTGCAGCGGCACGGCCTTGAGCGCATGGTCAAAACCCTGGGGTTAGCGGCGGTGATCAGCATCGTCGTGGGAGACCAGCGGGGTTTGATCGGATTGGCTAAGGAGCTAGGAATGAACCTGGCGACGTTGAAGTTCGGCCGCGAGCAGGAGACCGAGGCTGATGTCACAGGGATCCGCCTCTTGTCAGATGCGCGAATCGCGCCGGAGGGGATGATCGGCTTTTTTGAACGCCTCTCGGAAAAGGGTCAGGCGCGTGTGGAGCTCTTCTCGACCCATCCCATGAGCGCGGCTCGTGCGGAACGGTTGAAAGTGGAACTGGCGGCGCTGCCCAAGCGCAGTCCCGAGCCGTTTACTTTCGAATGGAAGAGCGTACAGGAATCGCTGGCCAAGTCTGAGTTCAACAAATGATGCGAGGTTCACAAGGATGCGCATCGGGGTGGTGTCGGATACGCATGGGTTATTCGATCGGGCGGTCATCCGTCACTTTGCCGGAGTCGATCATATCCTGCACGCCGGAGACATCGGCCCGCGAGAGATCATAGAGCAGCTACAACAGATTGCTTCCGTTACGGCGGTATCCGGCAACGTGGACGGGTTCGAGGTCAGCGGGTTTCCTGTTGAGCAGGTGATTGAATTGGGAGGGTATCGCATTGCCGTCTATCATCGGCTCTACGAAGGTGGAAAGCTCACCCCCGGCGGCGCCGCGTTTTTGAAGAAAGTCAGACCGGCCATTTGCGTATACGGGCACACGCATCAGCCCACAGCGCAATGGCATGAGGGGGTGCTCTTATTCAATCCGGGCTCTGCGGGACCGAAGCGGTTTCACCTGCCGCGTTCCATCGGACTCCTCCTGTTTCACAATGAGACGATTGAGCCGCAACACATCACATTGGCCGATCGGGCGGAATGATATGTTAGGGCGACGAGACGGATTTTTTTGCTCTACATGATCGAAGCGGTTGGTTATAATAAGCGCGGGTTAAGGGCGAAAAACCTTTCGAGAGGACTCATTCACGTGTCTAAAGGAGGAGGACTTATGCTGAGAAAACTATTCGTCGTGTTAGGCGCAGTCGCCATGGTGTCGCAGGCTGCATTGGTCATGGCAGCCAATCCCGATACGGGACCAGGCTGTGGGTTGGGGAAGTTGGCCTGGGCGGACTATAAGAACCAGAAGAATATCGC
>JACCYV010000169.1 GCA_013696305.1 Nitrospira sp. | reverse complement strand
CGGTTTCGTCGCCGTGCCCTACGCCTTCAAGGCCTATGGAATTCCTGCCTTGTCGGAGCGACTGCGGCACCCAGTATTCCTGAGTGATGTCACGTTCAATCCGTTTACATTTGCGCTGACCCTGTCGAGTTTCGAAATTCAGGAATCGAACGGGACGCCGATGCTCGGCTTTCAAGAATTACTCGTCAATTTCGAAGGGACGTCGCTCGTCAAGTCCTCCTTTGTGTTTGATGAGATTCATCTCAAACTTCCGTTCGGACTCATACACATTCGTGCGGACGGCAAGCTGAACTTATTGGATCTTGTTCCGTTGCCGGGGGAACCGGGTGAACCGTCTCCGGCAGGATCGAGCGAGAACGCGATGAAGCGCTCGATGCCGCCGGTTGAAGTCCGCTCCCTGATCATTCAGCAGGGGGTACTTGAGGTCAAGGACGACTCCAAGCGCAAACCGATTACCATTCATGTCGTGCCGATTGAAATCACCCTCCGGAACTTCAGTACGCGACCGGGAGGCGAAAACGCCTATGCCTTCACGGCGGAATTCGGAGAGGGAGAAACCTTGTCCTGGGAAGGGACGCTGCACCTGGATCCGTTGAAATCGACCGGACACGTCTCCCTCTCTCGCGCAAAGCTAAGCACGTTTTGGCCCAGTATCCGCGATCGATTTCGATTCGATATTCTCAGCGGGGCAGTCATGGTCGATGCGCGCTATCACTTCGATACGTCGGCCGCCCCGGTTAATTTTCGCTTGACCGATGGAAAGATTGTGTTGTCTGATTTTCGATTGGCTGCAACGGGAGACCGAAATCCGATTATGACCGTCCCATTATTGACGCTGGATGCCATTCGGCTGGATCTTCCCAAGCACGAGCTGGGAGTGGATACTATTCGAATGACCGGCGCGGAGATTCGAACCTGGCTGGCTCAGGACGGGGTATTGAATTTCACCCCGCTTTTGACACCGGTCAGTGAGGAGGCGGGGGTGCCGCCTGAATCGAATCCTGCATCGCTCTGGTCAGTGAAGGTCCATCAGGTCGAGGTGGAGAAGGCACATATCGGTTTCGAAGATCGTAGTGTGAAGACACCTGTGGCAGTCACGATCGATGACATACACGCGACGGTCGACGATATTCACATGCCGTTCAAAGGGCCGTTTCAAGTGACGGCCAACCTGCGCCTGAACGAGCAGGGCACGGTCCATGGCAAGGGGACGATGCAGCTCAATCCGTTGCAGGCAGACCTGGTCGTGAACTTGAAGCACATTGCCCTCCGGCCGTTTCAGCCCTACTTTGATCGCGCAGCGAATGTGGATGTGAAAGACGGTGAACTCGAAGTGACCGGCGAGGCGCATTATCGAACGCCAAACGAATCTGAACCGATGCTGCGTTATACGGGGCAGGTTGGAGTGAATACACTGCATGTGGCCGATGCGGTCACACACAAAGAATTTCTCAGCTGGGCGACGCTCGGTCTGAGCAAGGTGGCGTTCACCTTCGCGCCCACCAGCGTGAAGATCGGGGAGTTGGCCCTGCGCGAGCCGGCGGTTGTTTTCGTGATCGGCGAAGACGGTTCAATTAATATCGCGCGCGCAATGCTGGCAACCGATCCCAGCGCGGTCCAGCCGAGGGCGGCTAGACAGACCTTGAAAGTGGCGGCCCAAAAAGAGGCCGGGCCAATGCCCATCGCCATCGATGTCGTGACGCTGTCGAAGTTGTCTGCCACGTTTGTGGATGAGTCAATCGAACCGACCGTGACGACCGGGATACACGATCTCAGCGGGACCATCAAAGGCTTGTCCTCCAGGCAGGTGGCTAAGGCGGAAGTATCGCTGGCCGGGAAGATCGATAAGGTGGCGCCGCTCAAAATCCAGGGGCAAATCAATCCGCTCAGCGAAGAGGCCTTCACGAATCTCAGGTTCATCTTTCAGGGTGTTGACCTTACCGCTGTGTCCTCTTATGCGGGAAAGTATGCCGGTTATCCCATCGCCAAGGGCAAGCTCTCGCTCGATCTCAAGTACCAGGTCTCAAAGAAACAACTTGTCGGAGAAAACAAGGTGCTGGTCGACCAATTCGCGTTCGGAGACAAAACCGGCAGCCCTGAGGCCACAGGGCTGCCCGTGCGTCTGGCGGTGGGTTTGCTGCAGGATCGGCATGGGCGAATCGATATCGACATGCCGGTGCGAGGAGACTTGAACGAGCCGGATTTCAGATACGGCCGAGTCGTGCTGAATGCGTTAGTCAATCTGATAACCAAGGTGGCGACGTCTCCGTTCTCGGCATTGGGAAGGCTCGTCGGGGGCGGCGACGAAGACCTGCAGTTTATCGAATTTCAGGCCGGGGCCGAAGCGCTGGAGAGCGCCGGACAGCAGAAAATCGAGTCGATCTCAAAAGCGCTTCAGGAGCGGCCGGCGTTGCGTGTCGAGGTGATCGGCGTGGCCGATCAGTCGCGAGACCGGCAGGCCCTGGCCCGGCAGAAAATCAACGCGGAAGTGCAGCGGCGCTTTACGAAGGCTGGAACCAAAAATCTGCAAGCAGTCATCTCGCAGCAACGCGAGTTTGAATTTTTGAGTGACCTGTACGCTGAGAAATTGGGAAAGCAACCGACGAAGCGAGAAGCCTCACAGGGAGGAACAGTCGTCGAACGGGTGGTGTCGGTTGAGGAACTGCGACAGCAATTGATTCCGGCGATGACCGTCGAGGAATCGGAGCTGCGATCGCTGGCGCAAGGCCGCGCGAAAGCGATTCGTGAGCAGCTGATTGCGCAAGGCCGGTTGCCGGAGGACCGCGTGTTTCTCGTCGAGGTGGAACTGGCTAGTTCGGAAGGAGAGATGGTCCGGGCCCGTTTGAATTTGACGGGCAACTAATCCGTCTCACGGCGACTAGAGTTTCGATTGGTAGCGCATCCGCGTGCCGTGCAGGAGCGACAGCTCGATCTCGCTCGCACTCAACTCGGTTGGGAAGTACGCACCGGAGATCTTGGCCGCGTTGATACTGGCTCCTTCGAGCCGGGCATGACGGAAATCGACCCCTCGCAGATCGGTTTGCCGAAAATAGGACTCGCTGAAATCCAATCCATCGGTTTCAAGCCCGCGCAGATCAAGCCCTCGTAAGTCGCATCGCGTGAGGTCCACCGATTCGCCCCCGGCCCGCTTCACATTGAATTCCTTAATACACCCTTCGCGGAGCAATCGATACATCGGATCGTTGGAGATGCGGAGTCCCGTGGGGGATGGTTTAATGTTGTCCATGAGGCCTCCTCTGGTGTCTCAGTTCTTTATCGGGCGCATGAAAGTAAACTTAAGCGTGGCCGAAGCGCTGTGTGTGCGCCTGCCATCGCGTCAATCCTCCTGTGATGGGTATCTACCGCTTGCACCAGATGCCTGAGAAACGGTAGTCTTAAGCGCTCATTCATCCCCATCGCATCCTACGCATTACCACATCCGTCCGAATGGACAAGGAGGAAAATCATGGGACTACGACTTGGCGACGAGGCCCCCAACTTTACGGCGGAGACGACAGAGGGGACGATCAATTTTCACGAGTGGTTGGGAAACGGGTGGGGAATTCTGTTTTCGCACCCTAAGGATTTTACGCCGGTGTGCACGACAGAGTTGGGCTACATGGCCAAAATGAAAGGGGAATTCGACAAACGGGGAGTGAAGATTCTGGCCATCAGCGTGGATGCGCTGGAATCGCATCGCGGCTGGACGAAAGATATCAATGAAACCCAAAACTGCACCGTGAGTTATCCTCTCATTGCAGATCCCGAGAAAAAAGTGGCCACGCTGTACGACATGATTCACCCGAATGCGCTGGACAATATGACGGTGCGGTCCGTATTTGTAATCGGACCGGACAAAAAGATCAAGTTGATGCTGACCTATCCGGCCTCCTGTGGAAGGAATTTCGACGAGTTGCTGCGGGTGGTGGATTCTCTGCAACTGACGGCGAAATACAAAGTGGCGACCCCGGTGAATTGGAAGGACGGGCAGGAGTGCATCATTACCCCGGCGGTCAATGACGCTGAAGCCAAGACTCTGTTCCCCAAAGGCTTCAAGGCCGTAAAACCCTATCTGCGGCTCACGCCTCAGCCGAATAAGTAGCGATAGACGGAAGCAAGGGAGAACTTGAACGGGGAGCCAACCGTACGGTGGCTCCCCGTCTGCTTTCGCGGCAGAGTGCGGGTTAACCAGCATTATTCGGGAAACCGGCGCCGGCATGCGTGCTGATGTTTACAGCCGGAGAGGAGACCAAGGTCAGACCAGCAAAAGTCCAGCGCGTCGGATCGTCTGCCAGGCGCGGGTGTGACTGAATCGATCGAATCCCCGCGTGCCGGAGACGGGAAAGTCTTCGCGTGCTTCGGCGAGGCGCGGATATTCGTGGGCGGTCCGGCGAGGGGCCGGAGTCGACTGATGGAGAAGCGAGACCAGCCAACTGGCGTGACGCGGTGAAAGCGTCAGCGAAAAATCCTCCACACGAGTCGGCAGAATGACTCTGCTTCGCGTCGCTCCGAGCGCGGTGACTAGAGGACGGCTGCCGATCCAGACGCAGCGTCGTTCAGCGGTGAGACGAGAAATGGGGGGAACGGCAATCGCCGTCTTTACCCAGGTTCGTGCCACCCGGGGCGTTTTAACCGCCTGTGAGAACCACCGTTGCACCGGAAGGCTGAGCCCGGCCTGTTCGATATAGTTGAGTAGCGCCGCGCGCAATCCTTCACCAAGCCATGCGGGGCAGGTGACGGTGGGATCGGCATGCCGGAGATCATTTTCGGCAAAACCCCCGAACGCCGGTCCGAGAATGGTCAGACCTTCCGATGCGGGGTGTAGTCCGATGGGACTGTGGGCGGTGGCGGTAAATTTGTGCCAGAACGCAGACTGGAGCAGGTCGTTCGCAAAGAGTTGCCGGACGCGTTCCAACGAATCCACCGTGTCGGCAATCGTCTCGCCTGGACAACCATACATCAGATAGGCGTGGAGCAAAATGCCGGCTTGGCGAAAGGCAGCCGCAACCCTTGCCGTTTGGTCCACGGTAATGCCCTTCTTCATCCGTTCGAGCAGGCGGTCCGACGCCGCTTCAAGTCCGGCCGTGAGGGCAATGCAGCCGGATGCCGCCAGCAGCCGGGCCAGATCAGGTGAGAAGGCTTCCTCGAACCGAATGTTGCCCCACCAGGATATGGTCAGCCGTTTTTCGAGCAGTCGGAGGGCCAGGGCTTTCAGCGCAGCCGGCGGAGCAGCTTCGTCGACGAAATGAAAGCCACGCTGGCCGGTTTCTTGAATAAGGGCCTCGATCCGTTCCACCAGCACCTCGGTCGGCGTCATTTCATACCGCGCGATATAGTTCAGCCCCACATCGCAGAAGGTGCACTGCTTCCAGTAGCACCCGTGCGCGACGGTCAACTTGTTCCAATGGCCCTCCGACCAGAGCCGGTGCATCGGGTTCAGACTGTCGAGGATAGAGAGGTACCTGTTCAACGGCAGACCCGTATAGGTCGGCGTACCAAGCTCCTGCATCGACAGGTCCGGTTCGGTGCTGCCGTCACGGAATACAACTTTGCCGTCCGCAAGGAGAAATGTCCGGCGGAGTAAGGTATTCGGCCGTCCGCCGGCCAAGTGATCGAGGAGACAGAGGAACGGACGTTCGCCGTCGTCGAGGGCGACATAATCGACATAGTTGAACAGACGAGGGTCTTCCAACCTGCGCAGCTCCGTATTCACATACCCGCCGCCAAGGACCACGCGAATATGCGGCTGCCGCATTTTGAGCGCTTGCGCAATCCGCAATGCGCCGAAGAGATTGCCGGGAAAAGGGATGGTCAGGCCGACGAGGTCGGGGGTGGTGCGATCGATATGCGGCCAGAGCGCGTCGAGCAACAACTCGTCGGTGAGGCTCAATGGTTGAGCCAGGGCCTGCTCGATGTCATCGAACGAAGAGGTGCTCTGCGTGATCTGCTCGGCATAGCGGTTCAAAAACAGATGGGGCGCCACGGTTTCGTGAAGCAGGTCCGTCAGATCCTCGATATACAGGGTGGCCCGATGACGGGCTTGGTCCGATGGCGACGTGGCCCGGCCATTTCCCTGGTGGTTCCTGGTGGCAAAGCGGGGACCTTCCGGAAGGAAGCCGGGACGGGCGAGGTGTGGCGCGAGCATGGGATCCTGCCCTTGGAGAAAAACGATCACCGGCTCGATCGTGGCGAGGTACGCGTCTTCAAGCGCAAGGATCTGCTGGACCTCCCCCCGCCAGGACCGGCCGGCGCTCTTGATGCGTTGAAATGCCTGTACCAGCCCCGGCCGTGAGAAGAGACGCAGGATCATTTCAAGGCCAAGGTCTGCCTGCGCGGTCTCATAGCCGCGGGAGCGTAAGAATCCAGTCAGATGGGCCGTGGAGGGATAGGGGGTGTTCAGCTGAGTCAATGGAGGAATGAGTAGGAGCACGCGCGGCAAGGCCATGCGAGGGAAATACCATAACGTACGGCATGGCTGCCAGCAGTCCGGCCAGGCTTACCGGGCGGTTTCTTCCCGGGAAGAGCGCATGGAGGATTGAATGAAGTAGCCTGTCCATCGTTTGATGTGAAAGTATTTGGCCACGGCGGGGGGCAGTTCGGCGCGGGACATGGCTCGAACGATGCTGGGCCCGGATTCCAGGGACAGGTCGATCGTGGGGGGAGAATCCTTCGACGCGGCGGGATCGTAGATGAGGACGAGAGGCTTGAGACGGACGTCAAAATTGATATTGAGCACGAGTCCGAGAGAGCCATTGGAAAGCGTGACCACGGTCCCGGGGGGATAGACGCCGAAGGTCTGAATCATCGCCACGACGACATCGGGTGCAAACAGGTGTTGTTGATGCTTATACATGCGGGACAAGGCTTCCGCCGGAGAGACGGCCTCCGCCGGGTCGGGGTGGTTGATGAGCGAGTCGTACTGATCCACGGCGCTCACGATTCTGACAGAGAGAGGAATCTGCTCGCCTTTGAGTTTCTCCGGGTAGCCAGACCCGTCCAGTCGCTCGTGATGGCTGCGGATGATGTCCAAGACCTCTTCAGGGAAGCCCGAATATCGCCTGAGCATCTCAATGGCGTAAAAGGGATGCAAATGGTACTCCCTAAATTCCCGATGAGAAAGGTGGAATCGATTGCGCACGATGCGGTTCGAGATGCGCTGTTCTCCGATATCGAGCAGGAGCCCCGCCATGCCGATCAGTTGTATCGAATCCTGATCGATGTCGAAATGTTGCGCCACCATCATCGAAAGTGTCGCGACGTTCAGGGCATGGAGAATGGTTGAGCTATCGAGGTCTTCGGGACTGAATGCGCTGGCTACCATGCCGGCAGCCTCGGTGTTGTTCAGCAACGTGCTGAGCGCATTGATCATCACTTTCGCGTTACGCAGTCCTTCCGGAGAACCGGTCGAGAGGTCTTTCATCATGTGGGCACTGCGTTGAATCACCTGTCGGTAGGCTTCGGATGCCAGTTCTCCTGACTCATGGTAGTCGCTGGGGGTGAGAAGGGGTGCAGGATCCGACGTCGACTCCTGCCCGACTGAGGCCGCGTCCGGTCCCCTGTCCAGGGTCGTGTCCGATATCAACGGGGATGAGGTGGATGAAGTGTCTGTCGTCGTGTCCGGGTCTGATTCCTTCGGATACACCAGTACCGTGGCCAGGCCAGGTTCACGGATGGTTTGGATCTGGCTCTGTGACGAAATTCTGAACGATCGCCGTGGAAACGGATGTTTGAACCATGAACAATTCAGGTCAACATACATGCCTACCCGGAGATCCTCTGGACGGACGAGGATCGTCTCCGGTGCGCTGATCTTCGCTAAGCCATCTAACTTGCGAGGCAAGGGCGTCACTCTCTCTCGTGTGCTCGGACGGATGGGTTTTTAATTATGGTAAATCATGCTCTGTATCGGCGGAGAGAGTATGAATCTTGATGGGAGGACGCGAGGGGTGGAAAGAGGACGGTTCGTTTTGGATGCTTCAGAGTCCCATGCTGTAATGAAAATCTGATCCGATATCTCTGCGAGCTACTCTTTAATTAGCAATAATAATTGTGTAATATTAGTTGTTTATGTAATATTTATAATCTGTACCATTAACCATTAAGCGGCTCAGTGATGGGCCGGGACCGAACATCAGTGTGCCTCTTCTCGAACGACCCGATTATGCAATGCTCGTGAGTCTCTTGTCGGCCGATTCCATTCAGCGATTTCTCGCCGAGGCGTAGTGCAGGCTCCCTTTCGTTAGCCCTCTATTCAATGATTCCTCAGCGCTCCGCATCACGGATCGTTTACGGACCGCACCTCTGCTCAAAAAATTAGTATCAATTTGTCATGCCGATTCCTCGTGTTATGACTGACATCACACAGGCAGCGTTGGTCTTGCCATGCGGGTCAGCCCAGAGGTGACTCATGAAATCAATCCGTCGATCCGTGGGCGCGTTCATGCTGAGCTGGTTACTCTGCGCTGGAAGTCTCACTGCCGCCCTTGCGGCCGATCCTCCTTCCAGCGCCGGCGCCGCTTCGGTACCTGTGGCCGATGCGTCACAGGCACCGGAAAAAACCGAGATCTTCATGAGTCTCTTCATGCAGGGGAGTTATCCCCTGAATCGTCCGGTAAGACTGCAGACGACCCCTTCACGAACACCGACGTGCAGGGAGGATTGGGCGGGGGATTAAAAGTCGGTGTCTTTCCGGCGTTCGCCGGGGGAATAGCCGGTGTGGAGGGTGAATTATCCGGGCTCACCGGAAAAG
>JACCYV010000153.1 GCA_013696305.1 Nitrospira sp. | reverse complement strand
GAGATCGATTTCCTGAAAAGTTACAGGGCCATCAATACCGGTGAAACCATCAGCTTCACATTCGTCGCCAAAAAGCCGGGGGTATTCTTTTATCACTGCGGTGCGCCTCCCATGATCCAGCATGTGGCGCGCGGTATGTTCGGCGCGATCATCGTCGATCCGAAAGATGCCAAAGTCTGGCCGAAAGCGGATCGTGAATATGTCCTCGTGCAGTCGGAGTATTTCAAGAACCCGGGCGATGTACAGGCCATGTTTGATCGTAAGTACGACGGCATGATGTTCAACGGCGGTATCTTCAAATACCATCCGTTCGTGACCGGCGGAGGGAAACTCGATGCGAAGCCCGGCGAACGCGTGCGCATCTATTTCGTCAATGCCGGTCCTAACGAGTTTTCCGCTTTACACCCCATCGGGGAGATTTGGGACAACGTGTATGAGAGCGGCAATCCCGCCAATAATTTGAAGGGCGTCCAGACCTACGTGGTCGGTCCGGGCAGCGCGGCTACCTTCGATGTGGTCGTAGAATCCGCCGGGGCATACCCGATCGTCACGCATTCGCTGACGGGCGCGCTTCGGGGAGCCATCGCCGTGCTGGTGACAGGACCGGATGCCAAGCCGGCTCCATTGATGCCGATGGTGCCTTGGGAATTGAAAGTACCGCAAACGGGAATCAGCGGGGTGAAGGAGCCATAGTCGCGATTGGGACCGGCCGGCCTCTTGAGGCAGGCCGGTCCCAGAAAAGTCAGTGATGGACCATTACGAACGAGGATTGCGGTTTCCGGGGATGCCAATGCGATATCGTGAGATGGTGCCGTTCCTCCTGCTCCTGTCTGTCGGATACGTCGTTAGTCCGGCCCTTGCCGACACATCGCACGAACGTGTGGCGCTGTCGTTGGTGGGAAACGATTGTTCTTCCCGGCGTCAGACCATCTCTTTAGCCTTGACTCAAGTCCAGGGCGTCACCGGCGTGGATCTAGAGAGCGTTCCGGACCATGTTTTGGTTGATATTGAACGCGGTGTGGTAATGCCGGAGAATCTCCGTGCGGCTGTCGCAGAGCGTCTGAACGTCGGCACGCAATGCCGGGCCGAGATTATGACGTCCTGCATCTCTGCCAGTCTCTCACCCGAAACGCAGTAAAGTGCTTCCCGCACGCCGACGATCCGTATTATCTGGGAACTTCTCCAGAATCTTATTGCGTGACCGTATCATGGCTGCCAAGGTGGGCTCGCTATGCAGGACTCTATGCGTGATTCGGCGCCACGAACACGAGGACTTTCAAGCGTCGGCCGGTATGATTTTTGACTCCGTGTTCTTCGCCGGCCGGAGCCATGGTGCCCTGCCCTGTTCCCAGGACCTGGTTCTCAGAGCCGATCTGAAACGTGCCCTGCCCTTCCAGAACGATATAGACCTTGTCCTGTTCGCCGTGAATGTGGCCTCGTTGTTCCTGGCCGGGTTCAAAACAATAGATGTCGCAGAAAAACTGTGAGGTTTCAAAGAGGTTATTCTTCTTCATCTTTTCGTGGCTGAACTGTTGAAAATCTGACAGTGCGATCACGTGCATGTCGCAGACTCCGCTGATAAAAGTTAGCTGTGCGTCTCTTGCTTGTGAAGACGTGTGACGATACTGCCCACTGAGATCAGATGGCGTGAGAGCCCCAGATCTTGCGAGGGAATTCCCATCGCGAGACCGAGCAGCTGCGGGAGATGGAGAATCGGCAGATTGAGGGCCATCTTGACCGCTCGTCCGGCGCGTTCCTGATAGATATCGAGGCTCATATGACAGAGCGGACAGGGTGTCACCATGAAGTCGGCTCCGTGATCCCGCGCATCCTTCATGTTGGTCCCGGCCATGGCGACTGCGATGGCTTCCTTTTCGAGAATGATGGGGAATCCGCAGCACTTTGTCCGTCCCGCATAGGCGACCGGTTCCCCGCCCACCGCGCGAATGATTTTTTCCAGCGAGGTAGGGTTTTCGGGATCGTCGAATCCCAAGTCCCAGGAGGGCCGCAGCATATAACATCCATAGAACGGGGCGATGCGAAAATCACGAAACGGAGATCGCACCGTCTCTGTCACGCGCGTGAGACCGATATCCCGAACGGCGATCCAGAGCAGATGTTTCACCTGAATGCCGCCACGGTAGGCGATTCCATCCCTGGCCAGAATGCGATTGATCCGGTCGAGCGTGGCCGGTTCATGCTTCAGGCGCCGGTTCGCCGCGCTCATCACCCCCTGGCACGTGCCGCAGATGGTCATCACGTCCAGACCCAGCTGTTCCGCCTGCGCAAAGTTCCTGGCGTTCAAGGCGAGTGCCATGTCCGGATCGGCCTCGCCGATCACGCCGGCTCCGCAGCAGGAAGAAGCCGCGAGTTCGACCACCTCGATTCCCAATCGGCCGATGATGGCCATGGTGGATTGATACAGTTCAGGGGTCGCGCCCTTGGCGGCGCAACCGGGGTAAAGGGCAAATTTCAGCGGCATCAGCTCCGTCGCCTCTCAGTCCGTCCTGTCCTTGTCACCATAACGTATTTTACCCCCCGGTGAATAGTTGGAGCCGGGTTCAATGATTGTCGACGGTCGTCTGTTTGATGGAGGTTCTGTCGCCTCCTGCTGATCCGTCGGACTGTGGGATAAGGGATGAAGGGATATGGATGATTCTCGAGGGGACGGTTTCGATGCTTCTGCCAAGCGATCTTGCCTAAGGAAGTTTTGAGATGGCCTCCGTGTAGCTTTTCCTGAGATCTGTCACTGCCGTGGTGATGCCCTCTTTCAGCGTGCTCCAGGCTGCGGTGGTCGATTCATTGACCTCTTCAAGTTTTTTTCGCGCCAGATCCTTCTTTTTTTCGAGTTCCTGTATGGCCTTCCGCAGGTCCGCCCGGGCTTCCACGGAAGCCGCGCTGGTTTTCTTTTGCAGGTCCGCGATCTTGACCTGCATCTCGTTCAGTTCCTTTTGAATGGCTTTCTGAAAGGCCTCTTTCTGCTGAATCGTATATGCTTTCGTCGCCTCGGCGGCATCTTTCGTGTCCCGCACTATCCGGTCGGCCGCAGAGGGCTGTTGCCGATCGCCGGCGGCCACGGTCCCAGGGGCGATGGTCAGCAGGGTTCCCGTCGCACACAGCGTCAACACGATTCTTCCAACGGTCATACAGTCCATCCTTCATGATTTCAGCCGGCATACAATGAGCGCTCTATAACGATCGCCATTATAACATTCATGCCCCCGACGCTGCCGCTCGCATCACCGATCAGGACGGGCGGTGACCCGAATTATTCAGGCAGGTCATCGCGAGGCGTGTGAAAGCCGCCGGGGCTTCCCGCATGTAAGGGCCGACGTAATCGTACGTGCAGTCCGTCGAGTCTGCCGACAAGAAAAGCCTCTGATGGGCGAGAGGATCGGAGGAGGCAGCAGGTTTTGATGGAAATCCGGGTTAAGGTTTTCCACAGAATGAGCCGAGAAAGATCTACAACGCAGACCATCCAACAACCCTTACGTGTGATGTGATCCCTATGAGCGCTGAACTTCCCCAGGCGACAGCCGCAGCATCAACTGAACCGTTGGAACAACTTCTGATCGAGCGCATTCGGAAGGGCGCTATCGAGCTGCCGCTGCTGCCCCAGGTGGCCTCCAGGATTCTGGGCATGGTCTACGATCCGAACGCCGAGGCGGCCAAACTGGCTGCCCTCATTCATCAGGACCAAGCCTTGGCCGCCCATGTCATCCGCATCGCCAACTCGCCGGCCTACATGACACGCAATCCCGTGGTATCGCTGCAACATGCGGTGTCGATGCTGGGCATGAATTTGATGTCGGAACTGGCGTTCTCCGCCTCGATCAAAGGCAGCGCATTTAAGCTCCCGGGATGGGATGCCGAAGTGAAGCGCCTCTGGCAGCATTCGCTGGCCAGCGGGGCCTATGCCAAAGAAATTGCGCGCATGCGCCGGTTCAATGTCGAAAGAGCCTATCTCTGCGGACTGTTGCACGGCATCGGCAAACCGGTCGTGTTGCAAACGGTGGTTGTGCTGGCCAAAGAACACGGTACTCCTCTATCGCAAGAGCTGCTGCACCAACTGCTGGAGGGCTATTACACACAGGTCGGCCTGCTCGTGGCTGAAGACTGGGGTCTTCCGCCTCCGGTGGTGGAGTCGATTGGCTTTCACGCCGATTATCAACATGCCAGAGCGGCCAAACAGGAGTGCATGACGACCTGTCTGGCCGATCGGCTGGCACGGCATTTTCTCGATCCTGAGGCGCTTGATGAGGCGGCAGTGCGTGACCATGGAGTGTTCGCCGACCTCAATTTGTACCCCAAAGACATCGATGCATTGATGGCCCTGAAAGAACAGGTTCGCAAAGTCGTGGAGGCGATGCCGTTGTGATGCCGACCAACGCCTATGACATTGTCGTGGTCGGGAGCGGTCCGGCGGGCCAGAAGGCCGCCATTCAAGGCGCCAAGGCCGGCAAACGCGTGGTGTTGATCGAGCAGGAACAAGGCGTCGGCGGCAACTGCGTCTATCGGGGCACGATTCCCAGCAAGACACTCCGTGAAACGGCGGTCCAGTTCGAGCGCCTCAAACGGTCGACCGAAGTGTTCGAAGGACGATTGCGTCTCGATGTGCCCATGTCCGTACTGCTTCATCGTCTGGATGAGGTGGTCAAAGCGCACGAGTGTTATATGGCCAATCAACTCGCGCGCAACGGTGTCACCTACCGGCACGGACGTGCCCGGCTTCTCTCGCCACATGAAGTGCAGTTGGAGGCGATAGACGGCGCCTGTCAGACGTTGCTGGCCGACACCATCGTGCTGGCGACGGGTTCGCGACCGCGTTCCCTTCCTGAGATTCCGATCGACCATGAACACATTCTCGATAGCGATTCGATCCTCTCGATGATTTACCTGCCGCGTTCCCTGACGGTGTTGGGCGGCGGCGTCATTGCGTGCGAGTATGCGGCGACGTTTGCGCTGTTGGGGGTTGAAGTGACGATCATCGACAGAGGTGAACGACCGCTGTCCTTCCTGGACAAAGAGGTCGTGGAGGTCTTCCAGCGGAGCCTCGAACGGCAAGGGGGACGGTTTTATGTCGGGCATACCGTCAAAGAGGTGGCCTGGGACGGTGTGTCTGCCGTTGTCGCAAGGCTCGAAAACGGGCTGGCCGTCAACAGTGAAAAAATGCTGGTGGCGTTGGGCCGGCAGCCGAATGTCGAAGAGTTGAATCTTGAGGCGGCAGGATTATCTCTGGATCACAAGGGCCGGCTTCCCGTGAACGAATACGGGCAAACCGTGGTGCCGCACATTTTTGCGGCAGGCGACATGTTGGGCCGGCCCCCGGCCCTCGCGTCTCAGGCGATGGAGGAAGGCCGTCGCGCCGTGAGCTATGCGCTTGGCCTCCCGGTGGGAGATTCGAGCCACCAGGTGCCGATCGGGATCTATACCATTCCGGAACTCGCTTCCATCGGGCTCGATGAAGAACAGGCCACCGCGCGCTATCGTGGCCCACTGGTGGGTCGGGCGCGTTTCACGGAAATTGCCAAGGGGCAGATTACGGGCGCTTGCGAAGGACTTTTGAAACTGATCGCCGATCCTTCCGGGGAGCGTCTGCTGGGGGTGCAGATTGTCGGCGAGGATGCGACCGAATTGATTCATCTCGGGCAAATGGCCTTGCAAGATGGTGCGACGATCGACCGGTTTATCGATACCATTTTTAGCTTTCCCACCTTTGCCGAAGCCTATCGTGTCGCCGCCCTGGAAATCTTAGGACAACGCCGCAAGCGACAGAGCACTTCTGAAGCGGCATAGCATCCTCTCGCCTTCTGTCTTCCACTTTGACCCTGACCCCCCATGTGCGATACGCTCTCAGCCGGTCTGGCATGCCGTTGCCGGAGGAGGGGTTGTGAATCGTGAGGAACGCCGTCGCGAG
>JACCYV010000117.1 GCA_013696305.1 Nitrospira sp. | reverse complement strand
ACCGCCGTGGATAACTCCGACCCGGTCATTTGGAAGGCGCCGTCTCCCACAAGGACGATCGGCCTGAGGGACGGATCGGCGAAACCGGCTCCGATAGCGGCGGGGACGGCAAACCCCATCGACGTGTAGTACGCGGGCGATAGAAACTCAAAGCGCCGGTGGACGTGCAAATCGACCGAGGCAAACAAGGATTCTCCTACATCGGCGATGACTAATGTCTTCTCATCCAGGATCGTATCGAGATGACGGAATACTCCCTGGAGGGTGACGGAGGCATGCGCCGGCGGCAGCGGTTCATCAAAGTTCTGCGCCGGCGGCAGCTTGGGAGTCGGAAATGAGGGGAGGCGAGCGCCGGCCAGCCCCTTCACGAAATCTTCAAACCGGATGGAGTCATACCGATGGTGTTTGATGGCCACGCGATCCGCCGTGGCATGAATGGTATGACCGTCGGAGAAGAGGGCGCTACGCGCATCCATGTCTTCCACGTCGGAGAGAATCGAACCGAGGATGAGCAGGCAATCGGTTTGGTTCACAAACTCTTTCACTTCGTCGCGGGCCACGAGCCCGCTGTAGACGCCGATATAGAGAGGATGGTCTTCACGAATGATCGACTTTCCGAGGAGTGTCGAGGCGATGGGGACATTGAGGCGTTCCACGAGTTGGGCCAACTCGTCATGGAGCCCGAAGCGCCCCACTTCGGCACCGGCAAGAATTACCGGACGTTTTGCCGACTCCAGCATGCTCCGCACTTCAGCTAAGGCTTCTGCCAAGGCGGCCTGGTCGGTCTGTTCGTCCTGGGCGTCGCCTGAGTGTGAGGTTCCGGCCAGTGGTACATGCACCATGTCTCGTGGAATTTCCAGATAGATCGGACGCCGATAGCGCAACAAGGCCGCGAAGCCGCGATCCATTTCCCGTTGCGCCGTGACGGGGTCTTCCAAGCTGACCGCCGCGACCGTCATTTTCTCGAACACTTCGCGCTGGGTGGAGAAATCCCGCACCATATGATGGAGGTAGGGATTGCGCGCGCGCTCGGATAGACCAGGCGAGCCGGTCAATAGTACGACCGGTGATCGTTCCGCATAGGCACAGGCAATGGCATTGACCGTGTTGAGTCCTCCGACACAATAGGTGACACAGAGTGCGCCGATGCCGTTGATGCGCGCATAGGCGTCGGCGGCGAAACCCGCACAATCCTCTCGCGTGGTGCCCACATGTTGAATGGGAGAGGACTCCATCAATTTATACAGGTCAAGCACGTAGTCACCGGGAATGCCGAAGATGTGACGCACGCCGAGCTGGTGGAGTCGATCCAATACTGCGGTCCCGATAGTCTGTATGGTCATTGCGCCTCGGTAGTCGAGTAACAGCATCGTTGAGTGACGTGTGCCGCGCTGTCTTCCTGCAGCAAACCATAGGTGCTAGGGAAGGTCAAGCACGCAAACAATCGTCGCATCACATCGTGCTTAGTTGCTTCATGGTCTAATTTCAGGCACCCTCGTGAGCCATCTGCACAGTCCCATCATGTGATAAAACCGGACACCTCGACACTGGACGTACGACTACTATGACACAGACCGCCACTGTTCCCGTAGCCAGGATTCGCCTCATACCGGAGCGCGAAGCGCCGCGTTATTTTGGCCATCTCTGGGTGTTCGACGGTCACATCGCTGAAGTGATCGGAGCTCCGGCTGCCGGGGATCTCGTCGATGTGTACACGCATCAGAAACGATTTTTCGGCCGCGGCTTTTACAATCCACATTCCAAGATCCGTGTTCGTGTGCTGACGTTCAAAGAGGAGCTGATCGACGATGCCTTTTTCGCTGCGCGTCTTCGCGTTGCAGGCGCCCTCCGACAGGTCGTGACTTGCCATACTAATGCTTGCCGGCTCGTTCACGGAGAGAGCGATCTCCTGCCGGGCTTGATCGTCGATCGGTTTGCCGATGTCGCGGTGATGCAGACCCTGAGTTACGGCATGGACGCACGAAAAGAATTATTGAGCGAGTTGCTCGTGCAGGAGTGCGGCGTGCGGAGCGTCTACCTGCGGAATGATGCCAAGAGCCGGACATTGGAAGGCCTGCCCCTGTCAAAAGGATTTCTGCGCGGAGAGAGCGAGACGACGGTGAACATTCATGAGGGAGACGCCCGATTCATGGTCGATATCGCTGAGGGGCAAAAAACCGGATGGTTCTGTGACCAGCGGGAAAACCGCTTGGCCGCTGCGGTCTATGCCAAGGGGAAAACGGTGTTGGAAGCCTTTTGCCACACCGGCGCTTTCGGCATACAGGCGGCGCTCGCCGGAGCGCAGTCCGTCGAGGGCTTGGATGTCAGCGCGGGGGCCGTGACTATGGCCCAGGCGCATGCGTCGCATAACGAAGTCGCATCCCGTTGTCAGTATCGTCAGGCCGATGCCTTTGAAGAATTGCGCGTGCTGGAGCGGAGCAACCAACGGCATGACCTGGTCATTCTCGATCCGCCGGCATTTGCGCGCAGCAAGAAGGCGGTGCCCCATGCCTTGGCCGGATACAAGGAGGTGAACCTACGCGGCCTTCGTCTGTTGCATCCCGGCGGGGTATTGGTCACCTGTTCCTGTTCGCAACCGATCAGCGATGCCGATTTTTGGATGATGCTACAGGCCGCGGCGCGGGATGCTCGCCGGCAGATTCGCTTGCTCGAACAGCGCGGTCAGGGGCCGGACCATCCGGTGCTCGCCGGCATGTCGGAAACACGCTATCTAAAATGTTTTATCGTTCAGGTGTTCTGAGGGCAATGATGCGCGATCACGATGCTCCTCCGGAGACCGTCGACGCGCCTCTTATTCCTGCCTCGGTCATGCTCTCGGAGATCACTCCCAAGGCCGTCGTGCTGTCGATCGTCCTCGCCGCCGTTCTTGCCGGTGCCAACGCCTACCTCGGGCTGTTCGCCGGCATGACAATCTCCGCCTCCATTCCGGCCGCTGTCGTGTCCATGGCGGTGCTGCGTCTGTTTCGTCACTCGAACATTCTGGAGAACAACATCGTGCAAACCGCCGTCTCGTCTGGTGAAGCCCTGGCGGCCGGCGTGATTTTTACCATCCCCGGGTTGCTCCTGATCGGGCATTGGGATTCATTCGACTATTGGCAAACCTTCACGGTGGCGCTCGTCGGCGGAGTACTCGGCGTGTTGTTTACTATTCCGCTTCGCCGTGCCTTGATTGTGCATGCCCGGCTGCGCTTCCCTGAAGGCGTGGCCACGGCGGAAGTCTTGAAAGTCGGAGCCTCGGCGGATGCCGATGCCGGCGGCAGATTTCGTCTGCTGTTGGGGGCTGCGGCGTTGGGCGGCGGCTTTAAGTTTGCCGAGGCAGGGCTGAAACTCTGGAGTGAGTCGTTGGAAGGGGTCGTGCAGGTGGGACGCGCCACGTTTTACGGGGGACTCAACCTTTCTCCGGCCCTGCTGGCTGTCGGATACATCATCGGTCTTAACACGGCCGTGGTCGTGTTTCTGGGTGGGGCGAGCGGATGGCTGGTCTTGCTGCCGCTCTATCAAGCACTCATCGACCCGCCATACACTTTGACAGGCATGGCGGCGGCCAAGACGACCTGGAGCGGCAACCCCGTCTCAGGCGTCACGATTGCCACCATCATGCTCGCCTCGCTGCTCTTGTTGGGAATGCTGGGGCGTGAAAATCCCGCTGGTCCGGCGGCCGCCTTGCTGGTCGGTGCCGTGGTCTGCTGCGCCGCTGCGATG